>JAEWOP010000166.1 GCA_023399635.1 Pseudomonadota bacterium | reverse complement strand
CAGCTGGACGGAGCAAAACACGGCAGTCATGAAGGAAATGTGGCTGGACGGCCAGCCAGCAAGCGCCATTGCCCGCCGCCTGAACTGCTCTCGGAACGCCGTCATCAGCAAGATCTACCGGATGAAGGGTGGGCTGCCACAGCGGCCGGCCCGAGCCCGCAAGGCTTCGGCTCCGGCCACCTCGCCTGGCCCGTCGCAAGCGAGATCATCCCGCCTCAATTCCTTCAACGTACCCGCGATCCGGAAGGCCCGCGCTGCGGCCATAGCTTCGCCGGTCGCTGATCCGAACCCGGACATGCACCACGTTTCGCCATGGGTCGAGGGAGCAGAGCGCGGTGCCCGATCGGACCTTTCCCGGTTTCGTCTGGCGGGCGTTGATCCGAAGCCGTTTGCTGCACTTGGACGTCACGAGTGCCGGTTTCCGCTGGTTTGCTTCGAGGACAACTCCGGGCCGGACATGCCTTGCTGTGGCGCAGAGACCGATCCGCTGAACGCTTATTGCGACGCGCATATGGCCGTCGCGGCGGGGAGGGACGCCTGATGGACTACAAGACCTTCCTCGAACAGAAGCGGATCCTCGATCCATCCACCGGCATCACCGGCACGATAGAGCTTCCGGAATTCCTGTTCCCGCATCAGCGTGACATCACGCGATGGGCGCTGCGTCGGGGGCGGGCGGCGATCTTTGCCGGGACCGGTCTCGGCAAGACACTGATGGAGCTGGTCTGGGCGCACCAGGTGTCGAGCTTCACCGGCCGCCCAGTCCTTCTTCTGGCGCCGCTCGCCGTCAGCCACCAGCATATGCGCGAGGCTGAGAAGTTCTCCATCTCCGCGCAGGTGGTGAGCGCGCGCGGCGAAGGCGCGATCGACATTTCCAACTATCAGAAACTCGATCACTTCGATCTTTCCGGCTTTGGCGGCGTGGCGCTCGACGAGAGCTCGATCCTAAAGAATGTCGACGGGCATTACCGCACGAAGCTGGTGACCGAATGCCATCGCGTACCGTTCCGGCTCGCCGCCACTGCCACGCCTGCGCCGAACGACTTCATGGAGCTCGGCAACCACGCCGAGTTCCTGGGGGTAATGCGCTTCACCGACATGCTGGCGACCTTCTTTGTCCACGATGGTGGCGACACGAAGAAGTGGCGCCTGAAGGGACACGCCGAGGATGATTTTTGGCGCTGGATGGCCTCCTGGGCGGTGATGCTGCGCAAGCCCTCCGATCTCGGCTATTCCGACGGGGGTTATGACCTGCCGCCGCTCAACTACCACCATCATACGGTGCAGGCGGAATACAAGCCGAACCTCGAAACCGGCCTGCTCTTTCCGATGGAAGCGAAGAGCCTTTCGGAGCGGCTGGCAGTGCGGCGCGACAGCGTCGAGAGCCGTGTCAACATGGCAGTTGCCATGACGCCGAAGGATCGGCCGTTCGTCTGGTGGTGCAACCTCAACAGCGAAGCCGAGATGCTGGCGAAGATGATCCCCGGCGCCGTCAACCTGTCTGGATCCGACACGGAAGGCGATAAGGAACGCAAGCTCAAAGCCTTCTCCGACGGGCGCATCACGCACCTGATCACCAAGCCGTCTATCGCCGGATTCGGCATGAACTGGCAGCACTGTGCCGATACCGGCTTCGTCGGGCTGAATGACAGTTTCGAACAGGTCTATCAGGCGATCCGCCGGTTCTGGCGCTTCGGCCAAGCCCAGCCAGTCAACGCGCATTTCATTGCCGACGAGCGCGAGGGCGCCGTCGTCTCCAACCTGCGCCGCAAGGAAGAGGATGCCGAACGCATGGCGGAAGCCTTGGTGCGGCATATGGCGGACCTCTCTTCCGAAGCGGTGCGGGGCCTTTCCCGCGACGTGCCCGACTATTCGCCCGCCAAGGCGATGACCATTCCCCACTGGATGACCGGGAAAGCTGCATGATCAACGCCGTCGACCAGCTGATCACCGATCGCTATGCCATCTACCAGGGCGACTGCTGCGACCTGATCCGCGCCGTTCCGGATGCCAGCGTTCACTTCGGCATCCACTCGCCGCCGTTCGAGGGGCTCTACCGCTTCTCGAACTATGACCGGGACATCTCCAACAATGATGGCGCGGATTTCTGGCGACACTACGGCTTCCTGATCGACGAGCTGCTGCGCGTGACGAAGCCGGGGCGGCTGCACTCGGTTCACTGCATGCAGCTGCCGACATCGAAGAACCGCGATGGCTTCATCGGCATGCGCGACTTCCGTGGCGAGGTGATCCGCGCCTACCAGGCTGCAGGCTGGATCTTCCATTCCGAGGTCTGCATCTGGAAAGATCCGGTTGTGGCGCAGCAGCGAACGAAGAGCATCCGGCTCCTGCACAAGCAGATCATGAAGGACTCGACGCTCTCCGGGATGGGGCTGGCCGACTATGTCGTCACCTTCCGCAAGCCCGGAGACAATGCCGAGCCGGTGAGCGGCATGTTCGATACCTTCCATGGCGAGGGGCTGGACATCAGCCAGGACGGCTACGAGCGTTATTGCCGGGGGATGAACCCAGGGCAGAAGCCGTGGCCGTTCGACATGTGGCGGTCTGTTCTGGTGTGGCAACGCTACGCCTCGCCGGTCTGGTCTGACATCCGCCAGACGCGCACGCTGCAATACCGCATGGCGCGCGACCACAAGGACGAGCAGCACATCTCGCCACTGCAGCTCGACGTCATCGAGCGATGCCTCGATCTGTGGTCAGCGCCAGGCGAGACGGTGCTGACGCCCTTCCTCGGAATAGGATCGGAGGTTTTCGCCGCAGTGGACATGGGCCGGCGTGGAATCGGTTTCGAACTGAAGCCGTCCTATTACGCGCAGGCGGTGCGCAATCTCGCCGAGCTAGACAAGCCGCAGGAAGAGCGCCTGTTCGAGGATCCCGAGCAGGCGAGGGAGGCGGAAGATGCATGAGCGCATCCGCTTCACCATCGTCACCGACCGCCCGGAGGAAGCGCTGGCGGATCTGCTCTGCTGCGCTCCCAGCAATTCGCCGAAGTGGGTCCGCGTGATCTCCGAGCCCATGGAGATCCTTGCGATCGAGAACGGCATGAAGTGCCGTGGCATCTGGTACTCCAGCGGCGGAGCCAAGGCTTCCGCCGCAGAATGGGCGTGGCGCGAACGGCGCCTGAGGGGCGGGATCGACTATCTCGACGAAGCCGACGAGGCGAGGATCCTTGACTGGGTGCATCGCCACAAGGCCCGCATGGCGGAGATGCTTGCCGGCGCTCCGTCACAGCCTGCGGAGCCGCATGCGCGGGAGAGCGTGCTGCCGCATCCCGAACCCGAACTCCAGAAACTCGTACTGACGCAAAGGTGGGTGTGATGATCAAGCTGATGAAACGCGACCGGATCCTCCTGATAGTCGCGCCGACGCTCTTCGAGTGCTTCCATGCGGCGAAAGAGAACGGGCTGGTGCCGCCGCACATCCAGGGCTTCCGCAATGTGACGCGCGCCATCCAGTTGCGCGGCGTCCGGCCTGGCACGCCCTTCATCGCCGTCAACCGGGAGAACTGGGGATCCACGCAGGTCGGTTACGATCTCGACGTGGCGCTTTCGATGCTGCAGCGGCAGGGCGTCGTGCGGATTGCCCAGGAGGACGATCTCGACGCCTGCCGGATGTATGCAAATGTGCCGATGAGCGGGGCAATGGCGTGAGCGCCGTCACTGATCTCTTTATCGAGGAAGCGCGCGAGGTCACGGTGACCGAAGCGGCGCTGTCGCTTGGCATTCCTGTTACCTCGAAGAACTACGCCGGCCCGTGCCCATCTTGCGGCGGCACTGACCGCTTCTCGGTCAATCCTCGTCTTCAGGCTTTCAATTGCCGCCAGTGCGGAGGAAAGGGTCGTGACGGGATCGCGCTGATGGCGCTGGCTGGAGGCCATGATCTTTCCGTAAGATCCGGCCTACTGGCCGCCTGTTCCGATGCGCTGGGAAAGCCGGTTCCGGATGAGCACGAGCGGGAGACGGACGAAGAGCGAGCGGCGCGTCTTGAGCGGATCGCCGAGCGCAAGAGTCGGAACGAGGAGCGGGCGGCGCAGAACGAAGAGCAACAGAATGCCTTCCGTGAACGCGAGATCAACCAGGCGCGCGGCATCTATCTTGGCGCCGGGGAAGATGTCGACGGCGTCGTCTCCTCGTACCTCAATCGACGGACCGGCTTCACGCCGGCCCCTGAGGTGTTCGCCAACCTGCGGTTTGCGGCGCGGCTGACATACTGGCACGGCAAGGATGATCGGGGCTATGCCGCGGAGCGATACTGCGGGCCGGCCATGGTGGCGCCGATCGTCAATCTGGACCACCGCATCATCGGTTGCCACCAGACATGGATCGACCTTGATCAGGATCCGAAGTTCCGGCCCGATCTGGGCCTCGACGCCAAGGGTCAGCCCCTGCCGACGAAGAAGATGCGCGGCGTGAAGAAGGGTGGGCTCATTCCGCTCTTCGGGCTGATGACATCGAGACGATGGGTTGGCGGCGAGGGGATCGAGAACGGGATCGCCATTGCTGGCGCCGAGGGCTTCCGCGCCGACACCTTCTATTTCGCCGCCGGTGACATCGGCAATCTTTCGGGGCCTGCAGAGGCGAGCTCGAACTTCAAACATCCGACACTGAAGAAGGCAGACGTTCGCGGACGCGAGCGCGCCGTGATCATTCAGGGTCCGGAGCCGCGAGCAGATCAGGGACCGGATGATGCCATGCAGGTTCCGGAGCACGTGGAGAGCGTGGTGCTGCTGGCCGATGGAGACAGCGAGATCGTTTTCACCGCGGCCGCCATGGCACGGGCGGAGAAGCGACTGGTGCGAGAGGGGCGGCGCGTCACCACCATCTGGCCGCCGGAAGGTCGCGACTTTGCAGACTGCATGACGGGGGCATGACGTGAATCAGCATGTGAACATACCGGCCGCTGTCGCGGAGATGATCGCGAGAGCGGAAGGGCAGCGGCGATATTTCGACGATCACCCGGACCCTTTGATTGTTGAGGATGCCGGTGCGCGCGAGCCCGCCCTTGTGCTTTCTCCTGAAGAGCTGCTCGAGGAATGCTCTGCCTTGCCAGAGACTGACATCGGCAATGCGAACCGGCTGCTCACCCGCTACGGCCACAAGATCCTCTATGTCGCGCGCGTCGGCTGGCATGGCTATGACGGGAGGCGATGGAAGGAGGACGAGGATGGTTCCGTCGTCCGCCCTCTTGCGCAGAAGACCGCCGAATTCATCGACGATGAAGCCATCATGCTCGATGCCGAGGAGGAGGAGCGGACGGCGATCGAGGATGGCCGCCTGGCGCTCGCCGAGATGAAGGAGATGGGCAAGCCAGACAAGAAATGGAGGGCCGAGGATCTGGAGCGCTACCAGAGGATGGAAGACCGCGTCGCCGCCATGCGCGATGCGGACAAGGCACGAGCGGGCCGCATGTCATCCCGCCACAGCCACGCGAAGAGCTCGGCAGGCACCACGAAGATCAACAACATGCTGACCGAGGCCGCCCCGCATTGTGCGAAACTCGTCAACGACCTCAACCTCGATCTTTATGCCGTCAACACGAAGAGCGGCACGCTGCGGTTCGTGCAGGCGCAGGAGGACGGAAAGCCGACATGGAAACTGAGGCTAGATCCTCATGATCCGAGAGACTTCATCACCAAGCTGGCACCAGTGAATTTCGACCCAGAGGCGCAGGCGCCGGAGTTCGATCGGTTCTTCAAGCAGATCATGCCGGACGTCGACCTGCGTCACTTCCTGCAGAGATACTTCGGATACTGCCTTCTGGGGCTGACCGTCGAGCAATGCCTGCTCTTCTTCTATGGTGCCGGCCGCAACGGCAAGTCGACGCTCGTTGATCTGATGGTCGACGTCCTGGGCGACTATGCCGTCTCGCTCTCGATCGACAGCTTTGCCGGGGACAGCCGGAAGGGTGGCGGCGAGGCCACGCCCGACCTTGCCCGCCTGCCAGGCGCCCGCATGGTCTCGGCCTCCGAACCTGAGATGGGGGTTCGGCTAAAGGATGCGCTGATCAAGACGCTGACCGGCGGCGACAAGATCTCTGTCCGGCGGCTGCATCAGGACTTTTTCGAACTGATACCGCAGTTCAAGATCGTGCTTCAGGGCAATCACAAGCCTATCATCACTGATGACTCGGACGGCATCTGGCGACGCGTGATGCTGATCTTCTTCGAGATACAGGTGCCGAAAGAGCAGGTGGATCCTGAACTGCCGAAAAAGTTGCGACGGGAGGCTGATGGCGTATTCGCATGGATGGTTGCCGGCGCCCTCGACTATCTCACGATGGGCCTCAGGCCGCCCGATAAGGTTCTGGCGGCAACCGAGGAGTATCGGCAGGAGAGTGATCCTCTTGGCGCCTTTATCCGTGGCGCATGCATGGTTACCGGGCGCGAGGATGACAGCGAGACGCCCGAGAACATGCACATCGGCTACTCCAACTTCGCGCGACTGGAGGGCTTGCCTGACTTCAAGGCATCCACATTCTCGCGGCGTCTGCCTGACCAGACGCGCAAGATGTGGGAGAGCCCACAGAAGGAAATGAAGCAGTTCTGGAAGTCGAAGAGCGGCACGACGCTCTACCGTGGCATCCGCGTGCTTGATAAGTTCATGGGCCGCAAATCCGACTCGACGGACGACGGCGACCGTTACCCACCTCCGCGCGATACGCATCCGGAGGACGAACTGTGACGGCGATCACCCGGACCCTTTGCCTTACGGTATCGGCCACCCGGCCCATCAGAGGCCCGTCGCGCCATCGTAGCCGCTCGAATTGGGACGATAGGGACGATGGCTGGGCGGTCCTGCCGCTTCCATCCCAATCAAAGGGTGTGGGAAATCAATGGGTTTGGACGCTAGGGACGCTAGGGACGCAAGTTTCCGCCTTATGTAGCGCGTGCGCGCGCAATGAAGGGGGAGGCATAGGACGGAAAACAAAAACAGTCTCGCGCTATAGGCACGGAAAATTATCGTCCCTAGCGTCCCTATCGACCCAACTTTTCAAATTCCTCAATAAAATCAATCATGCCTTCTTCATCGTTTTGGGACGGAAGCTTTCGATTTGGGTCGGTAGCTTCAATTTTGGGACGGAAGAGGCTGGAGAGGGTGTCTCAGCATGAAGAAGACCACGATCGAGGCCCTGCTGACCTGGGCCTTCACGCTGGAGCTGCCAAAGATCGGCACTTCTGAGGCCAGCTACAGCGCCGCTCCGTCGACGTGGGGCATCCTGTCCGACGTCATCAACCTAGGCACCATGATAGACAAGAGCCCGAACGGCTACGGTGTGATCTCCGGCTTCTCATATGAGGGCGAGCCTCATGAGGATGCGCTCGTGGTGGGTGACGCCGTCCGCGCGCTTGCTGACCGCAACTTCGAGATAGGTGAAGGATGGAACCCATTTCCGGATTGGGAGGATCCGCATGGCTTGATCGCTGATGAAGTGGCGCGCGTGTCTGCCGAGCAGCTCGGCAGGAGCGGGCGCCTCAATGGTCGCCACGTCGTCAGCCTCGTAACCACAGCAGCCATTCTCAAGAGAGGGCCTGACTGGCGGTGCGACGAGCCTAAGACTGTCATGGTGATGAGCAACGGCAAACCCGCCTGGTTCATTATGCGCAAGTGCCGGGACCGTACCGGCGCGATTTTGAACTATGAAGATAACGGCTTTGACCAGCGGAAGCAGCGCCCGAAGCCTGGCGCCTATCGCAAGTATAGGCTCGACCACTCGGCGCGTGGGGCGATCCTGTCCCGTCTGGATTGGCAGCTATGGCAGGCCGCGCTGGAGGACCTTAGTGAATCGCTTTGCGGCCGCCTTCAGTCGCACGAACTGGCGCCGTTCTACCCGGATCGACAGCCATGGGCTACCATCCGGAAATCACAGCGCTCCGATCAAGCTATTGATATTGCCGCTGAATAAATTTGATGGTGCAGATTGACCTGCGGCAGATGTTTGGTGCATCTTGTGCACAGTGTAAAAGATCACATTCGACCCGCTGGCGGAAACGCTCGGCGGGTTTTGTGTTTCTGGGGTGTGGAGGCAGCGCATTGGGCAGGCTCAAGACGCTGCAGCCTCGCATCGGTACGCTTGCTCCACGCATCGGCAGAACACCTGGTGACGAGAAGGCGAGGCTTCGCGAGCGTGACCAGAACGTCAGCTGGCGCAGCTGGTACAAGACCGAGCGATGGCAGAAGCTGCGGCGCGAGATCCTGAGGCGGGACAAGTACACCTGCCAGAAGACCGGCGTGCTCTGCATCGGCAAGCATCCCGAGCCGAACAGTCCAGTGGTCGACCACATCAAGCAGCATCACGGTGACGAGCGGTTGTTCTGGGATCCAGATAACCTGCAGTGCGTGAGCAAAGCATACCACGACAGCGAGAAGCAGAAGCAGGAGCGGGCGCAGTCCCGGTGGTGATGTCATGAAGGTTCGTATTGAGGCAGACGGAGATCCTCGCGGCACTCGCATCTACGGACCAGATGGCAGCGACATCACGAAGACAGTGACTGAAGTCACTTTCCAGCATCAGTCCAACGGGGTTCCTGAGATCAAGATCGGGATCATTCTTTCCCCGGTTGTCATCGAAGGTGAGGCAAAGATGTACGGCGCGAACGGGAAAGAGGTTCGCAAGGTCGTCTACGCCGATGGAACTGAGGTCGACTACTGATCCCGCCTGCCCAGAGGGAGGGGGCGGGTAAAAAGTCTGGAAAGCCCCTTCCTTCCGGACCCGCGCCCCTCTCACGTACGGATTTTTTTCGGATGAGCGAGAATTTCGACCTGTTCGGTCACCCCATTCCAGAGTGGAAGGGGATGCGCGGTCGACCGCCTTACGAGCCGACCGGAAACGACCGCAACAAAATCAAGCTTTTACTGGCGCTTGGATGGTCGATCGAGCGGATGGCGAATGGGATCGGCATCTCACCGGCTACTCTGAAGCGATATTTTAGAGCCGAGCTGAAGGAGCGGGACGCGATGCGCGACCGGCTCGACGCTCGCCGCTTCGAACTGGCGATGGAGCAGGCGAACGCCGGCAACGTCGCGGCGCTGAAGGAGCTCGGCAAGATGATCGAGCGCTCTGACGCGATGCTGATCGAAGCGCGGCTTCGCCAGGGGCACCAGGCGCCCACGCCAGAGAAGGAAGAGAAGCTTGGCAAGAAGGAGGCCGCACGCGCGGCCGCCAAAAATGCCGGCAAGGGGAGTGAATGGGGCAGTGACCTGCTTCCGGGAGTGACGCACTGATGGATACTGCCTGGGTACCGGCGTCGATATGGTCGACAGCGGTTCCGGACTGGAAAGACAGGATCCGCAGCGGGACCAGCCTCGTACCGGCTCTGCCGCTTTTCGATGCTGTAGCCGAAAAGGCAGTAAGGATCTTCAAGCGCCTGCGGGTGCCGGACATCATCGGCAATCCGACCTATGGCGAGGTCTGTGGCCAGTGGGTGTTCGACTTCGTCAAGGTCATCTTCGGCTCCTATGATCCAGAGACCAAGCGCCGGGCGCTGCGGGAATTCTTCCTGCTGGTGCCGAAGAAGAACGGAAAATCGTCGATCGCCGCCGCCATCATCGTGACGGCGGCCATCCTGAATGAGAGGCCTGAAGCCGAACTGCTGTTGATCGCGCCGACGAAGGAGATCGCCAACATATCCTTCAAGCAAGCTGCGGGCATCATTCGCCTTGATGAGGAGCTTTCGAAGCTCTTTCACATTCGTGACCACTTGAAGACGATCACGCACTTCAACACGCTGGCCACGATCATCATCAAGGCTGCCGCGGCGGACGTGATCACCGGCTCGAAGGCAACCTACATCCTGATCGACGAGACGCACGTCTTTTCGACCATGGCTAAGGCGGCGGATATCTTCGTCGAGATACGCGGTTCTCTCGCGGCCAGACCGGATGGCTTCCTGCTGCAGATCACGACACAGTCAAAGACACCGCCGTCCGGCGTCTTCAAAGCCGAATTGCAGAAGGCGAGGGACGTTCGCGACGGGCTGTTCAGCTTTCCCATGCTGGCCGTGCTCTACGAGCTACCGCCGGAAGATGCGGTCGACGGCGGATGGATGCGGCGGGAGACATGGGGGCTGGTCAACCCGAACCTGAATCGCTCGGTGAATGCAGATTACCTTGCGGGGGAAATCGCCACTGCCGAACGTGAGGGTCCGGAGAAGCTGGCGCTGATCGCGTCCCAGCACTTCAATGTGGAGATCGGCCTCGGGCTGCACGCTGATCGGTGGCCGGGCGCCCTCTACTGGCAAGACGCGGAAGGTGACGCCATCACCTTCGATCGCATACTGGAGGAGTGCGATGTTTGTGTTGTCGGTATCGATGGGGGTGGGCTCGACGACCTTATGGCGATGTCGGTCATCGGGCGCCACCGAAAGACCCGTGACTGGTGGCATTGGGTTCGTGCCTGGGCGCACGAGGATGTCTTCGAACGTCGGAAGGAGATCGCTCCTCGCCTGCGCGATTTCGAGCGCGATGGAGACCTAATCGTCTGTTCTGAGACGGACCAGGACGTCACAGAGATCGCGGATTTCTGCGAGCAGCTATTTTCGCTGGGTCTGCTTCCTGAAAAAGCAGGCATCGGCCTCGATGCATACGGTGTCGCAACCCTTCTGGACGTCCTCTCAGAGCGAGGGATGGCGGGAGATCTTCTGCAGGCGATCGGACAGGGGTGGAAGCTCCAGTCGGCGATCACCACGCTGCCGCGCAAGCTGAAGGACCGCACCATGGTCCACTGCGGGCAGCCGCTGATG
Organism: Pseudomonadota bacterium; assembly: GCA_023399635.1. GTDB lineage: Bacteria > Pseudomonadota > Alphaproteobacteria > Rhizobiales > Rhizobiaceae > Neorhizobium. The sequence goes on along the minus strand of JAEWOP010000166.1, from coordinate 10,825 downwards.
GCCTGGGCAGTGGGCAATGCCAAGACCGAGCTTCGCGGCTCGAACTACATCGTGACGAAGCAGGCGGCCGGCGCATCGAAGATCGATCCGCTGATGGCGACATTCAACGCCGCGATGCTGATGTTCCAGAACCCGGAAGCAGCCAAGGCCTTCGATGCTGAGGCGTGGATAGCGAGTTACGCATGAACTGGTTCAAGCGAATCCTGCGCCTCGATGGCGCCAAGGACATAGAGCCTTGGCGCAGCGGCACCGTGTCGACCGAGCATGGCGACAACTTCATCACCAACCAGGTGACGCTTGCGGACTATCGGGATGGGCGCTTCGGTCAGCCAAGCGCGGCTGTGGGTCTCTCGGCCACTTGGGCTTGCGTGCAGCTAATCGCCGGCACAATCGCCTCTTTGCCTTTGATGGTCTACCGCACTGACGCCAACGGCATCAGGACGGTGGCAAAGGATCATCCGCTTTATTTCGTGCTCCACGATAGCCCGAACTTCGACCAGACAGCGGTGGACTTCTGGGAGGTCATGGCCGCGAGCATCGAGCTTTACGGTAATGCCTATGCGCTGATGTCAAGGCGCTCGGATGGCGTTCTTACTTCGCTATACCCGATCCGCCCTGACATCGTGAAGGTACGCCGCACAGATGACGGTAGCTTGGAATACGAGTGGACCGACAACGGCAAGCGCGTGGTCAAGCGCGGTACAGACGTTCTCCACATTCGCGGTTCGCTTGGGGATGCTCTGGGCGGCGCCTCTACTCTCTCAATGTGCCGCAGTGTCTTTGACGACGCTATGGCTTCAGAGAGTGCGGCCGGCTCGATGTTCCGCAACGGGGTCAACCCAAGCGGCATTCTATCTACCCCGGACTCGGTTCGTCTCTCCCCAGAGCAGCGCGTTGAACTGGAGAAGCGGCTCCTTGAAAAATTCCAGGGGTCGATCCGCAGCGGGCGCCCTATGGTTCTCGATAACGGCCTGAAGTGGGAGCAGCTATCGATCAACCCGCAGGACGCGCAAATGCTGGAGAGCCGCAAGTTCAGCGGTGAGCAGATTTGCCGAATCTTCGGTGTGCCCCCGGCAATGGTCGGGTTTGGGGACAAAGCCTCCAACTGGGGCACCGGCAAAGAGGTTGATGTCCTTGGGTTCCAGAAGTTCACGCTCCGCAAGCGCCTGAAGCGCATTGAACAGGCTCTTCTAAAGCAGCTCGTGCCTCTGGCAGAGCGTCGGTCGCAGGGCATTACTATTGAGTTCAATTTTGAAGGACTGCTCCGTGGTGACACGGAGAGCCGGTACGATGCCTACGAGAAGGCGATCCGGATGGGAATTGCCACCCGGAACGAGTGCAGGGCTCTGGAAAACCTGCCGCCAATAGAGGGCGGGGATGTGATCACTGTGCAAATGCAGGACATTCCGCTCGTCAACGCCATCAACGGAGATCGAGATGGACAAGAAGACAGCTCCAGTTCTTGAGATCAAGTCGCTCAAGGATAGCGGCGAGTTTGAGGGCTACGGTTCGACCTTCGGCGGAGAGCCGGACGCATACGGCGATGTGATTGCTGCCGGCGCTTACACGGAAAGCCTCGCAGCGCACAAAGCCAAAGGCACGATGCCCAAGCTGTTCTGGCAGCACAACCCCAGCGAACCGATTGGCAAATGGGTTGACGCTAAGGAAGACGACCGGGGGCTTTTGCTATCGGGCAAGCTGAACATGGATGTCCAGCGGGGCCGTGAGTCTTATGCGCTCCTCAAGGCAGGCGATATCGACGGGCTTTCGATCGGCTATCGGATCAAAGAATACAGCGTCGATACGGAAAGCGGCGTTTGGACGCTCGAAAAGCTGGATCTCATTGAGGTCAGTATCGTGTCTGTTGGCGCCAACGAGAATGCGGTCGTGCAAAGCGTGAAGGCTGCGAAAGCCGCGCATGACCTTACTGAGAAACTGAAGGCCGGGGACCGGCTGACAGAGCGCGAGTTCGAAGTCTGGCTCAAGGGGCTGGGCTTCTCTAACTCGCAGGCGGAACGCGCCGCGCGTCTCCACCTGAAAGGGCAGGGGGAACCTGCCAATGCGGCTGAAGACGGGCTTGCATTCCTGCGAGCCTTGAAGGGCTGACCGCCCAAATCAACCCAAAACAGGAGGTTCCCATGTCGGAACAAAAGACTGCGGCCGAGCTTGCCGCAGAGGTCAAGCGCGACTTCGAAACCAAGCATGACAAGGTGAAGGAAATTGCCGAGAAGGCACTTGCCGAGGCCGAAAAGGGTACTCCTCTGGCGCAGACTGCCAAGGAACTAGCCGACCAGGCAATCACCGCCATGACTGAGGCCAAGTCTCGTCTCGATGAAATCGAGCAGAAGATGGCCCGTAGCCGCGAACAGGGCAATGATGCTCTTTCTGCCGGTGAGCGCTTCGTGGAAGACGAGGGATTCAAGTCTTTCGCTGGCCAAACTCGCCCACGTGGCCGTCACATCGTGGAAGTGAAGGATATCACGTCCCTTACGACCGACGCAGCCGGTTCCGTTGGTTCGCTCGTTCAGCCCCAGCGCGTTGCCGGGACCGAATTGCCCCGGCGCCGCATGACCATCCGTGCGCTTCTGGCGCAGGGCAACACCAACTCCAACGCGATCGAGTACGACAAGGAGAAGGCGTTCACTAACAGCGCAGATGTAGTTGCTGAAGGTGCGCTCAAGCCTCAGTCGGAACTGCAGTTCGAAGACGCATCTGCTCCGGTTCGCACCATCGCGCACTGGATGCGTGCTTCGGTGCAGATCCTTGCTGATGCCCCGGCACTCCGTTCCATGATCGACCAGCGCCTGCGCTATGGCTTGGCCTTCAAGGAAGAGCAGCAGCTCTTGAATGGCTCTGGTTCCGGCCAGAACATCGAAGGACTGGTGACGGCAGCAACGGCCTATGCGGCGCCGGGTAGCCTCACGGCTGCAACTCCGGTTGATGTGGTTCGCCTGATGATCCTGCAGGTCGCTCTCGCTGAGTACCCTGCCAACGGCATCGTCATGAACCCGATCGACATGGCAGCGATCGAAATGGCGAAGGATACGGCCGGCGGTTACCTGATTGGTGATCCGCAGGGCACGATCCAGAAGCGTCTGTGGGGCCTCCCTGTTATCGAGACCCAGGCGATGGGCGTCGATAAGGCTCTGGTCGGCGCGTTCGACCTCGCAGCGCAGATCTTCGACCGCCAGGACGCGACTGTCGAAGTCTCGACCGAAGACCAGGACAACTTCGTGAAGAACAAGGTCACCATCCGCGCTGAAGAGCGTCTGGCACTGGCGATCTATCGCGAAGCCGCCCTCGTTTACGGCGATCTGGGCCGCGTGGCCTGATGAAATGAAGGGCGGGGCAGCAATGTCCCGCTCCTCCCTCTCGTAATAGGAGGCCACCATGACCACCAAAGTCAAACTCATCCGCCCTCTGGACGGAAAGGAAGCCGGTTCTGTTGTCGAATACACGGACCTCGACGCAAAGCGCCTTGTGGCGCGTGGTGCTGTTGAGATCGTGAAGGAAAAGGCAGCGCCTGCGGTGGACAATAAGATGGCGCCGGCCGTGGCCAACAAAGCCGCTGCTTCCCGCAAGAAAAAGGGCGAATAAGATGGTTGGCCAGATCCAAAGAACACGCGGCAAGGCCGCATATCGTCGCGCAGCCGATGCTGCCGGCAAGAAGCCGCTCAATACCGTTCTTCCGGCCATTACAGGCACGGCAACGGAAGGCGAGACGCTTACCTCCTCAACTGGAACGTGGACAAACACGCCGGACGCCTACGCCTATCAGTGGCGTCGGGATGGTGTGCCTGTCGCAGGAGCGACGGCCTCCACTCACGTCCTGACTGCAGACGATGTTGGCTCTGCAATGAGTTGCACAGTCACTGCCGCAAACGAAGGCGTTTCCACGTCGGCAACCTCCGCTCCGACCGCTGTTGTAGAGGCTGATGAATAATGTTCCGTCCCGTCCGCGTAACGCCCTCGGCTGATCTTCCGCTTCCCATCTCCGTTGAGGACGTGAAGAGCGCCTTGCGCGTGGATGGGACGGATTCAGACGCTGAAATCGAACGGCTGATCAAAGCGGCTGTTGAGCACTACGAAGGCTGGAGCGGCGTTCTTGGTATCGCCATCGTGGAGCAGACGTGGCGGCAGGAGTTCGGGCGCTTCGAAGACAGGATGTGCCTCCGGGTCCGTCCGGTCACGTCCATTGCCTCGGTCAAGTACCGCAACGAGGCGGGACAGATCGCGACGGTCGCTGCTGAGAACTACACGCTGAAGCACGATGGCGGCGGTGTGGCCTACGTTCGCTTCGATAGCGGCTTCACCGCTCCGGTTGACCTGTATGAAGATGCGCCTGTTTCTATCGAATACGTTGCCGGCTGGGCTGAAGGTGAGGTTCCGGCCGATATCCAGACCGCAATCATCCTCTTCGTCCAGAAGCACTTCGATGAAGCGGCTCGGGACAACTGGCAGCATCTCGACAGGGTGGAGCGCGATCTGACATCGAAATACCGCTCGCTATCCGTCTGAGGAGGGCTTCGCATGGCTAAAGCCCCAACCGCTCAAGAGTTCAACCGGAAGGTTCGCTTTCAGGCGAGAAGCATTGCAGATGATGGCTACGGAAACGAGATTTCTGGACCGTTCGAGGACAAATTCACCGTTTGGGCCGCGTTTCGGCCAGGTGGAGCGAGCGAGTCTGTCATCGCTGCTCGGCTTGAAGGCCGGCAGGTTCTTCACGTCTATGTTCGCGCATCCACACAGACGCGGCAAATCACGTCGGACTGGCGGATGAAGGTCACGGATCACGGTTTGGAGCGCATCTATGCGATCGACGCCCAACCGGACGGTCTAACAATGCCGGGCTGGATCTACTTGCAAGTTGAGAGCGGAGTCGCTGCCTGATGCCATGGGTCCGTTTCACCAAAGACTTCGACTACTCACCAGCCGCGAAAAATGGATGGGTAACCATCGCTTATAAAGCTGGCGATGTCTTCAACGTCACGCGCAAGTGCGCCGCGCTCGCGATTGCGGCCGGCAAGGCAGAGAAGGCGGCACGCAATGAAAATCCAAAATCTGGAGCGGTTCAACGCGAAGCTGAAACGATTGCCAAAGGAAACGCGGGAGGAGATGCGCAAGGCAGTCGCTCAAAGCGCAGAGGAAATCGTCAACCTGCAAAAGAAACTGGTACCGATTGACCAGGGCGACCTGCAGATGAGCATTACCTGGCGGTGGGGCAATGAGCAGCGGGTGGCCTACTCGCAAGACTTTGGCACGGTGCAGGGCGGGCATGAGCTTTCTGCTGTGATCAGCGCTGGCAACAGCCGTGTCCGATATGCCCACCTCGTCGAGTTCGGTGCGGCACCTCACACTGCCGGTGGCAAGTTCGAGGGCGCTCATCACCCTGGCGCCCCGGCGCAACCGTTCTTCTATCCAGGCTGGCGCAGTGGTAAGGCGCGCGCGAAGCGCAGGATCAACTCGGCTATCCGCAAAGCTGCAAAGAAGGCTGTCGGCTGATGATTGGACCTGAATTGCAGAAGCTCATCATCGATGAGCTCAAGGTGGCGCCTGCCATTGCCAACGGCAGGGTTTACGACCGGGTTCCCTCGTCAAACCCGTACCCGCGAGTGACGGTGGGAGACGAACAGACTGTAGACAATGGCAACACATGCAGCGACGGCTGGGAAATCTATGCTGACGTTCATGTCTGGTCACAGTATGCGGGACGTGTCGAGGCAAAACAGATCATGGCCAGCGCCGTGCCGCGACTTCTCGCCATCTCCAATCTTCCGGGGTTCAAAATCCTCGCTGCAGAGCTTGATGCGCATCGCATCTTCACCGAACCCGATGGGCTGACGACCCACGGCGTCATCACGATCCGTTACGTCATCGATCCGGCCTGACGGCCATTTTCCAAAAATAGGAGTTGAGACAATGGCACCTGTAAAGGCCATGAACGGCACTTCTTTGCTCGTTCAGATTTCGGACGGTGGCTCTCCCGAGCAATTCGCCCATGACTGCCTCATCAATGCTGAGCGCGGCATCCAGTTCGAGGCAGAGACCAACCGGCAGACCATTCCTGACTGCGACACACCAGATGCGCTTGCCTGGCAGTCGCTGAGCAAGGATGGCCTCACGGCCACCATAACTGGAGGCGGGATGCTGCATACGGCCAGTGTTCCAGATTGGTTTGCGTGGTTCAATTCCGATGATGCGAAGAACGTCCGCGTCCTCCTAAATGGTGTTGCTGCCGCAGATGGCGGTGGACACTGGGCGGGGGCGTTCAAGCTCACTGGCTTTGAAGTCACAGGCGAGCGCAATAACAAGGCTACGGTATCCGTCACGCTTGAAAGCGACGGTGCGGTGGCCTGGGTGGATGCCACCTGATGAACCGCCACGCGGCAGTTGAGCTAGACTGGGCAGATGGGACTTATACCTTCCGCCTCGGTCTGGGGGAGACCGATGAACTGGAGCGCAAGCTCGATCTGGGTATTTTCCAGATCGTCACTCGCCTTTCCCCCGTGATCCGGACATGCAGGCTCACGGATATCTCTGAGGTTCTCCGGCTTGGTCTGATCGGTGGTGGAATGAAGCCAGCCGATGCGCTCGCAAAGGTGCGCAAGTATGTTGACGAGCGCCCCGTCGATGAAAATCGCGACATAGCCTACGCCATCACCCTCGCTGCGCTCCATCGGTTGCATTCCAATGAGTTGGAGAAGCCCTCGGGGGAGCAAGAGGCGGCGAAGACGCAAGGCTCGACTTCGCCGTTATAGCAGGTAATGCCGCCTTGATGGGGCTAAGCGACTGGCGCTCCCTGAGCCTGGGAGAGTGGGCGGCTATTGTTCGCGCTTGGAACAAGGCCCACGGCGGCAAAGACGACGCTGCGCCACCCACGGAAGATCAATTCGAAGCCGCTATTCTGGCGGCAAGAGGTGTTCGATGACCATCACGGTTGAACGTATGGTTGCTGTTCTGGAGGCTCGTCTCGACAAATTCGAGAAGGGCGTCGAGAAGGCCCGCAAGCAGGCCGTTGGTGACTTCAGCGCCATCACGTCGGCTGGGACAAGCATGGAGAAGTCCCTTGATGGGATTGCTGCCAACACTAATCGCGCGTTCGGGAACGGCGGAAAGGGCGCGCAGCAGTTCCAGAAGAGCATCCAGGGAGCTCGCGTAGAAACCTCAAATCTGGCCGCGCAGCTGAACGATATCGGCGTGCAGCTTGCGGGTGGTCAGTCTCCCTTCCTCATCGCGCTTCAGCAGGGTACGCAGATCAACCAGGTGCTGGGGCAGGGCGGGGCGCGGGCAGCAGTTGGTGCTCTTGGTGGGGCATTCACCTCGCTTATCAATCCGGTTTCCCTCGCCACCATTGCTATCATTGGTCTTGGCGGAACTGCAGTACAGTATTTCACCAGCCTCCTGTCCGACAGCGATGCCTCGGCGGAAGCCCTCAAGAAGCAGGGTGATCTGATCCGCAACATTGCGAAGGAATGGGGGGATGCTATCCCGGCGCTTCGCGAATACGCCGACGAGCTGGAACGTACTGCACGAGCCGCTGAGCTCAACGAAGTTGGCGGGATAATCAACGCGCGGACGCTTGAGGAGACCCGCTCTCAGATCCAGGACGCTGGCATCGCTATTGCCGACCTCGTCAGTCAGCTCCAAGGGGCGGGTGAGGAGACTGAAACCATCGTCGCACTGCAGGAGGCCTTCAATGAGTTTTCCGGCGCCGCTAAGGATGGCTCTCTCAACGTGGAGGATGTGCAGCGTGTCCAAGATGCGCTTGCCGCCGCCATCAACAGCAGTGGTATTCCCGCACTTGCCGAATTCAAGGAGATGTTCGACCAGTTGACGGCGTCTGCTCTCGCGTCATCTAGCGCGGTACAGCAGAATAATGCTGCCATCGCTCAAGCGCAGGCACGGATGAATGATCCTCGAACTTGGCGCAGCGCAGGCCGAACCGACCAGTTTGGAGCAGACGCGACAATTCAGGGGCAGGAGTTCAACCTACCTGATGCAGGACCCACACCGACCAGTCGACCGACGATCGAACTCGGCACTGATGACGGATCACGGGCTGCTAAGAAGGGTGTCAGCGCCCGCGAGAAAGCTGCCCGTGAAGCCGAGCGGGAGCGTAAGGCCGTCGCTGACCTCATCGAGCAACTGGAGTTTGAGCAGTCAACCATCGGCATGACTGACGCTCAGCGGGCAGAGGCAAATGCGCTTCGCCGTGCTGGTGCTGCCGCTACCGAAGAGCAAAAGGCGCGTATCTCTGAACTGGTCGCAGCCACCTATGCCGAACGCGATGCCATCAAGGCCAGTAAGGAGGCGATGGACGAACTGAACGCCACGGCCCGCGATGTTCTTGAGGGGCTAGTTTCCGATCTTCGCGCCGGCAAGTCTGCTGCTGACATTTTTGCCAATGCGCTAGGCAAGATTGCTGACAAGCTTCTCTCCGGTGCTTTCGACAGCCTGTTCGGCGGTGCTGGTGGCGGTCTCGGTGGTATTTTCTCCGGCATCTTCGGCGGTGGTTCGAAGCCTCCAGGCCGTGCGACGGGCGGTCCCGTGACTGCTGGCAAGCCTTACATCGTTGGCGAGAAGCGGCCGGAGCTGTTCGTCCCGAATGTCAGCGGCACGATCATCCCTAAAGTGCCTGGTGGATCGACCAGCATTAACTTCGCCCCTGTCATCAACGCTCCTGGCGCTGATAAGGCAGAGCTTGCCGCTGTTCGCCGGGATCTCGCCCGAATGAAAGCAGAGCTTCCCGGAACGGTCAAAGCAGTGGTCCGCGACGGCCAGAAGCGCAGGCAGGTCTAATGGCAATCACCTTCCCACGTGAGCTTCCCGACGTTGGCTATGTCACGGCGGATTTCGTGCTTGACGATCCTGTGCGGGCTTCGCCTTCAGGTGCTCGGCTGATCAACTACACGCAAATTGCCGATCCGGCGTGGCGTGCAACGCTTGTTACCCGTCCGCTGGTCTACAGCCAGTTTGCAGAGCTTGAAGCGTGGTGGCTGTCTCTGCGGGATGGCCTTCGGCGCGTGATGTTCCGGCACCCGCACGTCTGCTACCCGAAGAACCACGGGCAAAACCAGGTGCCAGCCGACGATGCCGGGGGTATCGTCTCGGTCACGGGCGGGAACGTCATTGCCGTTGGCAGCGTGAGCGAAGACCTCTCGCTGGTCGTCGGTGATCGCATCGGTCTTGAGAACGGTACCCGCCGCCATGTCGGCCGCATCACGGAGGTTAGCGGCACTGGCACAAGCCGCACCATCACGATAGAGCCACCGCCATTCGCTGCGGTCTCTGCCGTTGGAACGGTAGTTCGCTTTGCTCGTCCCGGCCTTGTCATGCGCCCCGTTCCGCAAAGCTGGTCGGTGCAGAAGTCAGGGAGCCGCTACGTCGCGTCCTTCCAACTGGTGGAGGGACAATAATGCTCTCCACCGCAGTCAAGAACCTCTACAACGAGGGCCGCGTCTCCACGCGGCAGATGATCCGGTTCCAGTTTGGCTCCGGTATCTATGGATTCATTGCCCGCAATGAGCCGCTGACGTTCGAGGGCGTCGAATACAAGCCGTTCGGCCTGATCGAGGTCTCGGATCTCGGAAGCGGGACCGGCACCACGGCTGACGGCAGCTTCACGCTTACGCTTGCAGAAAGCCCAGACGATGGCCTGACGCCTGCGGTGTTGGTGCAGATCGAGGACGAGGACTACCGCGACCGGCCGGTGCGGGTGATGGATGCTCATTTCCATCCGGACACAGGCGAATTGATCCAGGTAGAGACGGTCGCACGCGGCTATCTCGACGTGATCGAGCACAGCGTTGATGACGATCGCGGCTATACGCTCACGGCACGCTGCGAGGGCCGGCAGCTCGATTACAGCCGCAAGAATGGTCGCGTTCGCTCAACAGCGGATCAACAGCGCCGCGCACCTGGCGACAAGTTCTTCGAGCACGCCGGCAAGGCGGGCCGCGTCGAAGTCCTCTGGGGCCGCACGAAGTCGGTTGGCTGATTACGGGGTGGCGCTTTCCTTCATCGCCGCAATGGTCGCGTCCATCGCTGCTTTAGCAATGATGTCGACGTATAGCTCCCCGTCTATGCGGATCACATTATCGGCCTTGTCCTGAGCCCAAATACCAGGCTCTGAGCCATCATTGATGATCGATTCCTTTACGGCGGCGGTCACGATCTCAAGCATCGTCGGCATCAGGTCAAACTCCTTTGTGACGGCTTAAATATAGCCGGCCTTCATCATTATTTCTACTGAGGCCTATGCATTATGAGACATCCCGACTGGGAAGAACGCCTCAACGCGGTTGTGGCGAAGCATCAGGCCATGCCCGGTGAATGGGGCAAGTCGGATTGCTACATCATCGCAGATGACGCTGTAGAGGCCGTCACCGGCTCTCGGATGTATCCGAAGGCGCTCCCGTACAAGACAGAGGCTGGCGCAGGGAAGAAGCTGCGCCAGCATGGCTTTGAAAACGTCTCGGAAGCCTTCGCCGCTAAGTTCGAAGAGGTCGGCGTCCTAATAGCGCAACGCGGCGACATCGGCGTGATCGAGCGAAACGGACAATTCTCTGGCGGCGTCTTCACCGGCAACACGGGATTTATGACGCGCTCTCACGGCGGGCCGGTTGAGTTTCTCCCGCCCTCCGCCGTCACTCGTGCATTCAAGGTAGACTGATGGGCTTTATTGCACCTGTTGTTGGCGCAATCTTTGGCGCGGGATCTATCGGCGCGTCTCTTGCGTCGGCAGCTTTCGGGATTGGCCTAAGCTACGTCTCTGCAAAGCTGCAGGAGCGTCGGGCCCAGAAGGCTGCGAAGAAGAATGCCGGGA
>JAEWOP010000139.1 GCA_023399635.1 Pseudomonadota bacterium | reverse complement strand
CGCGCGCCCTCGACGACGAAATCGGTGATCAAGGCGATCGCTTGCGGATGGTTGAGCTTCACGCCCCGCTCCAGTCTGCGCCGAGCTACCATGGCAGCCATGGATATCAGCAGCTTGTCTTTTTCTCTTGGCGTGAGGTTCATGCTCGTCCCGCACTCATCAAATGTTCCAGACCTTCGGCACCGCGGCTCCATTACGCAATACGGCAATTACCGGTACCAGCGATTTTCTCAGTTCGTAACCGCTTGGTGCAACAAGCCGCACGACGAGCTTGCCCTCCCAGTGGCTTGCACCACCGACGGCGCAACCGAGGCTTTCCCGCACTCTCGGCAGCAGTACCTCGGCCAAGGGACCGACATAGAGGAGCGTGGCGAAAGCGCGCTGCTCCCCCAGCGTCGCGGGAAGGTTTGACAAGAGGCCGATCTCACCGTCGAGACGCGTGTTCTCAGCGTGGATGAGGCGCCCGCTGCGCCGGACGCGCCAGCTGTCTCGAAAACTGCCCTGCTTCAGCGTTTCGCCCATGGCTTGGCGCCCCATCAGAACAGCCTCCACTGCCAGAAATTCGGAGGCCTCCTGAAGGTCAATATCGAGCCGGCGGCTGAGCGCCGACTGGTCGAAAAGGATCGTTTCCTGCGGCACCCAGTGAACGGCCGCCTGATGGCCGACAGAGATCCGTGTTGTGATGGATGCCGTGCCGGAAGAGGCCTTGTAGACCTTCTCATTGGCCTGAGTGGTGACAGTCACACGCGTGGAATCAGCGGCGGCGACGGACCAATCGATCACGTCGCCGCCAGTCAGTCCCCCTGACGTATTGATAAGGATCGCCTCCATATCGGGCGAAAAGGTTTCGGGAAGGCGGATCTTTGCGCATCCCTCCTGATAGAATTCGGCAAGCCGCGTGCGCCCGTCAAAGAGCTTGGTTACAAGGCGCCCTTTGCCCCTTGCGCGCTGCGGCGCGCCTGGATTGGCTGCTGGTTGCTGCTGCACGTTGTCCCCTGCGCATCGGCGCCTTGGGCGGCACCTGTTGTTGCGGCCGTGCAGGATGCATCTGCCGTGACGGCAGCGGGTGCTACCGTGGCAACGATGTCCGACTTGTCAGCCTGCTGGAAGAATTCCCACATTCGCTCCGCCGGATCAATACGGGGATTGAACGAGGGCTTGGCTCCGGCAGCAGCAACCTTGACGAGCCCGGCCTGCGCATCGGCGTTTGCCGCCAGCACGCTCTCCGTCGCACTCGGCTTCGGCCATGCATGGGTACCATCGGCAAAAACGTAGGACGCAATCCGTGCACCGTTCTTGCAGGTGTCGTAGACGCCATAGGTGACCGTTCCAGCCGCCTCGACCTTCGCGCCTCCGTTACAGCCGGCAAGCTCGCTCCAACGTTGAACGGCCGCCTTGAAGCCATACTGCCAATAGGCTTTGCCGCCACCTGCATACGGATTGGCATTATCCTTCTCGCCCGCAAAGGCGATGAGCGAGATAGGTCGAGAAGGCGAACATGTGCCAGGGCGCCACTTGCCGTCTACCTCAACCGGAGCGCCCGCTCGCAGCGAATGAACAAAGCCTGCCGCCGCAAAGTCTTGCTGCCCGCTGCAGATATAGTGAGACAGCATGCGGCCACCGCCCGAATAGCCGGAGGCATAGATGCGCGTGGGATCGACGCAGAAATCCTTCTTCACCTGGGCCACCGCCGAGGAGATGAAGCCGACCTCGTCCAGCCCGCCCTCCTTGTGCGTCACCAGCGGCACGTTCCAAGCATGGGTCCCCTCGAAATTGCCCGGCAGGCTTCCCTGGAGGGCGACGACGATAAAGCCGTTCTTCTCCGCCACCTTGTCCCAGGAACTGCGGTTCATCTGCCCGTTAGGGTTGCTGTCGCTGCCGTGGAAGTCGAAAACCACCGGCAGCTTCTCGTGGCCGGTGTAGGAGGAGGGAAGGAAATATACGCCGGAGCGGGTTGCATCTGTCGACCGGATGCTAAACTCGTGGCGGCCGGCTTCCAGCGCCTGCCCGCAGCCGCCTGCGAGAGCAGCGCCCGAGCCCGCGCTCAAGAAAAAAGCTCCCATCGCCATTGTGCGAATGAGAGCGTTCAAGGAACGTGAACCAGCCATGCTTGCAAATGCCATCGAGCGCCTCTTCATGGGGTGCGGGAGAGTTGCGCGGGATCGCGCTGCTCTCAACGGCTGCGGTGATACCATAAGCAGAAGATGGTTAATACGATCTAGCCGAATAGAAGCTATGCGAATTCTTACCCCTAAACAGTAAGATGCCGCCTTGCTTCCGCCGTATCTAAGGTTTCGGCAAGTCCTTCATGCACAATTTCGCCACGATCCATAATATAGACCTGATCCGCAAGTTCGCGGCAGAAATCCAGATACTGTTCCACCAGCAGGATGGCCATCCCCGTGGAGTCGCGCAGATAGCGAATGGCCCGGCCGATATCCTTGATGATGGACGGCTGGATCCCCTCCGTCGGCTCGTCGAGCACGAGGATCTTGGGCCGCATCACCATTGCCCGGCCGATCGCCAGTTGCTGTTGCTGCCCACCGGAGAGATCGCCGCCGCGCCGTGACAGCATGCTGCCGAGCACCGGAAACAGGCTGAAGATCTCATCCGGAATAAACCGGTCCTTGCGGGGCAGCGGCGCAAAGCCGCTTTCCAGGTTCTCCTGAACGGTCAGCAGCGGAAAGATCTCCCGCCCCTGCGGGACATAGCCAACACCATGCTTTGCCCGCGCATAGGGTGCCAGCCCATTCAGTGGCGCATCGTTGAAGCGGATCGTGCCGCTGGTGACCGCATTTTGCCCGGTGACAGCCCGCAGCAGCGAGCTCTTGCCGACGCCGTTGCGCCCCAGCACGCAGGTGATCTTGCCCATCTCCGCCTTGAGCGAAACGCCGCGAAGAGCCTGGGCGGCGCCGTAGTGCAGATTGATATCGTCTACCGTCAGCATGATCAGCGCCCTAGATAATTCTCGATGACTTTTGGATCGTTCGAAACGAAGTCGATGGACCCTTCGGCAAGCACCGACCCTTCCGCCAGGCAGGTGACCTTGACGCCGAGATCGCGGATGAAGCTCATGTCGTGCTCGACGACGACGACGGAACGCGTCCTGGCGATCTCGCGTAGCAGGATGGCCGTCTCGGCGGTTTCCGCATCCGTCATCCCGGCAACAGGCTCGTCGACAAGCAGAAGTTTCGGCTCCTGCGCCAGCAGCATGCCGATCTCCAGCCACTGCTTCTGGCCATGGGAAAGGTTGGCAGCAAGTTCATCCTTGCGATGCGTCAGGCGGATCGTTTCCAGGATCTCCTCGATGCGAGCTCGGTCCTCTCCGGTGAGCGTGTAGAACAGCGTGGCAAAGACGCCGCGGGAACGGTTGAGTGCGAGCTCCAGATTGTCCCAAACACTATGGCTCTCAAACACTGTCGGCTTCTGGAACTTGCGGCCAATACCGAGCTGGGCGATGTCTGCTTCATCCCGCTTGGTGAGATCGATCGTGTCCTCGAACAGGACCGTGCCGCTGTCGGGCCGCGTCTTGCCGGTGATGATGTCCATCATCGTCGTCTTGCCGGCGCCATTGGGACCGATGATGGCGCGAAGTTCGCCAGGCTCCACCACAAAGGAAAGTGCGTTCAGCGCCTTGAACCCATCGAAGGACACCGAGACGTTGTCGAGGTAAAGAAGGCTTTTGGCGCGTGTTTCGGCAATCGTCGTCATAATCCTACTCCGCCGCTTGTGGCAGGAGATCGGTGTCTCCGCCCTTTTCTTGTGCCGCAGCAGCCCTCAACTGCTTGCGCGCATTCCAACCCTGCTGGATCGTTCCGACGATCCCTTTGGGTAGAAAGAGTGTCACGGCGATGAACAGGCCACCCAGCGCATAGAGCCAGAACTCCGGAAAGGCGCCGGTGAAGAAGCTTTTGCCGGCATTGACCAGCACTGCGCCGATGATCGGGCCAATCAGCGTGCCGCGGCCTCCAACCGCCGTCCAGACAACCACCTCGATGGAATTGGCGGGTGCGAACTCGCCTGGATTAATGATCCCGACCTGCGGCACGAAGAGTGCGCCGGCTATCCCTGCCATCATCGCCGACACCACGAAGGTGAAGAGCTTGATGTTCTCCACCCGGAAGCCGAGGAAGCGCACCCGGCTTTCGGCATCGCGCACGCCGACCAGTACTTTACCAAACTTGGAGCGCACTATGCCCGATGCGATCACCAGGCAGAGCGCCAGCATGATTGCCGACATCGCGAACAGCACGTTGCGGGTACCGGCGGACTGGACGGAGAAGCCGAGGATCTCCTTGTAGTCGGTCAGACCGTTATTGCCGCCAAACCCCATGTCGTTGCGGAAGAAGGCGAGCATCAGCGCATAGGTCATCGCCTGCGTGATGATCGACAGGTAGACGCCATTGACGCGGGAGCGGAAGGCAAACCAGCCGAACAGGAAGGCAAGCAGTCCCGGGACCACCAGCACCATCAGCATGGCAAAGGGGAACATGTCGAAGCCGTGCCAAAACCACGGCAGTTCCTGCCAGTTCAGGAACACCATGAAGTCCGGAAGGACCGGGTTACCGTAGACGCCGCGCGAACCGATCTGGCGCATGAGGTACATGCCCATGGCATAGCCGCCGAGCGCAAAGAAGGCGCCGTGGCCAAGCGAAAGGATGCCGCAATAGCCCCAGACAAGATCAAGCGCCAACGCGAGCAGCGCATAGCAGAGGTATTTCCCGAACAGTGAGACGGCATAGGTCGGGATATGGAAGGCGCTGTCCGGCGGCACGAGAAGATTGAGCGCGGGCACCAGCACGGCAAGTGCCAGCAGAATGGCGATCGCGACAACGATCTTGCCTTCGAGTGCGCGGAAGATAAAGCCCGTGATCATGCTTCCACCGCCCTTCCCTTGAGTGCAAAGAGGCCGCGCGGCCGCTTCTGGATGAACAGGATGATCAGCACCAGCACGAGGATCTTGCCGAGCACGGCACCAACCGAAGGCTCCAGGAACTTGTTGAGCACACCGAGCGACAAAGCGCCGACCAGGGTGCCCCAGAGATTGCCGACGCCGCCGAACACCACGACCATGAAGCTGTCGATGATGTAGCTCTGGCCGAGGTTGGGCGAAACGTTGTCAATCTGTGACAGGGCGACACCTGCAATGCCCGCGATGCCCGAGCCGAGCGCGAAGGTGAACGCATCAACCCAGGGGGTGCGGACACCCATGGACGACGCCATGCGGCGGTTCTGCGTGACGGCCCGCATCTGAAGCCCGAAGGAGGACTTCTTCATCAGCACCAGCAGCGCAAAGAAGATCGATAGCGAGAAGATGATGATCCACATCCGGTTCCAGGTGATCATCATGCCACCAAGGGGAAAGGAGCCAGACATCCAGGACGGATTGCCGACCTCCTGGTTCGTTGGCCCGAAGATCGAGCGGGTGGCCTGTTGCAGGATCAGCGAAATCCCCCATGTCGCAAGAAGGGTTTCCAGCGGACGGCCGTAGAGGAAGCGGATGACGCCGCGCTCGATCAGCAGCCCTACGGCTGCCGTCACGAGAAACGCGACCGGTAGCGCGATGGCCAACGACCAGTCAAACAGGTGCGGCGCATTCGAGCGGACGATTTGTTGCACCACAAAGGTGGAGTAGGCGCCGAGCATCACCATCTCGCCATGGGCCATGTTGATGATGCCCATGACACCGAAGGTGATGGCAAGGCCGATGGCCGCCAGCAGAAGAACGGAGCCGAGCGACAGTCCGTACCAGATGTTCTGTGCCATGTCCCAAAGAGCCAGCTCGCCTTCCAGCCCGGCAATGGCTTTGTCGAGATTGGGACGAAGGTCCGCGTCGATCGATGAAGAGACGGACATCAGGATGCCGATGGCCCCTCGCCCGCCGAGCGATGCTACGGTTTCGATCGCCGCGCGCTTCTCCTCGACCGACCGGTCGGAGGCAAGCAGCGAAACGGCGCGCGCCTCTTCCATTCGCGCTTTGACTTCCGCGTCAGTTTCCTTGGCAAGTGCGGCCTCGACAAGATCAAGGTTCTCTGCACTGGGCGATTGAAGTACGGAGCGCGCCGCCTGAAGGCGCACAGCTCGGTCAGGACTGAGAAGCGTGAGCCCTCCAAGCGCCGAGCGCACGACCCGACGGAGATTGTTGTTGATCTTGATCTTCGTGACCGCGCCCTTGGCCACCTCGCCTGCAGTCTCGCCGCTTAGCGGATCGATCAGGGCAAGCTTGGAGCCTGCCGGTCTGGTGATGAAGACGACCCCATCGGACTTGCGAGCATAGAGGCCTCCTTCTGCGAATGCCTCAAGCGCGGGCACGACACGAGGATCGCCCGATGCGGCAAGCTTGCCAACGATCTCCTCGGCTTGCTTGAAGTTGGCGGCGGAGAGGGAGTCAATCAATGGCTTAGGATTGCTAAGGGAATCGCTCTGGGCGAACCCTAGGCTCACGCTCGTGATCAAGAAGCACAGCAGTAACGCAAACATGCGCACGGCTGCCGCGAACGGTGTGGTCGGCATGGTTTGTCCCCTTCACGGGCCACGGGCGAAGATGTCTCCGCCCGTGACGATGTCAGCTCACTCGCGGGAAGCCGTTCAGCTGCCCTTGCCGCCGCATTTGCCGGTGGCGACGTTGAAGTTGCCGCACTCCATCGGCTTGCGCCAATCCGCGATCAGGTCCTTGGAGTCGGGGAGGTAGTCCGACCATTCGTCGCCAACGACAGCTGCCGTTTCCTGCACAACCTCGAACTGACCATCCGCCTGGATTTCGCCGATCAGCACCGGCTTGGTGATATGGTGGTTCGGCATGACGGTGGAGGTGCCGCCGGACAAGTTCGGCACCGAGACACCGATGATCGTGTCGAGGACGGCATCCGTTTCGGTTGTGCCGGCAGCCTCAACGGCCTTCACCCAGGCATTGAAGCCGATATAAGCGGCTTCCATCGGGTCGTTGGTGACGCGCTTGTCGTCATTGGTGAAGGCGTGCCTCTGCTCGATGATCTCGGCATTGGCTTCGCTTTCGACGGACTGGAAGTAATTCCATGCGGCCAGGTGACCTACAAGCGGACCAGTATCGA
>JAEWOP010000044.1 GCA_023399635.1 Pseudomonadota bacterium | reverse complement strand
CTCTTCTCTCTGGTCGGACTGATCGCGCTCAACCCCGAGCTCTACGGCGCGGGCGGACGGTTCATCCTGTTTATCGCGACGCTGGTCGTGGTGGTGCTGATCGTCGCCACCCTTCTGCAATGGATTGACCATCTTGCAGGGCTCGGGCGCGTCGGCGAGACGATCAGTCGTGTGGAGAAAGCTGCCGCGCGGGCCTATCGCGCCCACCGGCGCCTGCCCTATCACGGCTGCCGGCCATTGCTGGGGGACATGCCTGACGGCGCGATCGACATCTATCACGACCGTGTGGGCTATCTTCAGCATCTTGACGTCCGGGCACTGTCCGCCATTGCCGAGCAGGGAAAGCTGGACATCTATGTCCAACGCCGGCCGGGTGGGCATTGCGATCCCTCCACGCCCATCGCCTCCGTCGTGCTGCACGATGCAAGCGCCACCTATGATGCGGCGCTGACGGCAGGGATACGGGCGGCCTTCACCCTCGGCGAGCGCCGCTCCTACGACCAGGACCCCCGCTTCGGGCTGATCGCGCTTTCCGAGATCGGCTCGCGCGCGCTCTCCCCCGGCATCAACGATCCCGGGACCGCGATCGACGTCCTGGCCACCCTGGTGCGGGTGCTGGTTGTGGACGGCAAGGGGGAACGGGACGAGGAGGACCCGGAGATTTCCTATCCGCATGTCCATCTTTCGCCGCTGCGGGAGGAAGATCTCATCGAGGCCGCCTTCATGCCCATTTCGCGTGACGGGGCAGGTCTGGTGGAGGTGTCGATCCGCCTGCAGAAGGCGCTGTCGGCAGTCGCCGCTGCCGGCCACCCGGGCATGCGTCCTGCCGCGCTGCGGCTTGCGGCGATGGCGCAACAGCGGTCGTTGGACACATTGGAATTCGAGCCGGATCGGGAGCGTCTCCTTGGGGAGACCGGTGCGGCTGCGGTCGTCTAATGGTCGGTGTCCACCGCACAACCCAAAGGCGCAAATCAGCGCATGCTGCTATTCACGAATCTGTCAAGAGTCCGATTCGCCCGACCCGCGCTCGCCGCAAGCTTCACGCAAGGTTCCCTCGTTAACCAATTCTTAACGAATGAACCAGGTGTCTTCCCATGAAGATCGACAGCGGCCTTAGCGGCTACAGCTACCACAACCGCCCGAGCGACATCGAGCGGCGCGCCGAGGAAGCTCCCCTACGGGAAGTCGACAGCCCGAAGCGCCCCAATGCATTCACGGTAGAAAGCAGCACGCTTCTTTCCAACTCGCTTGCCAAGGCGCTCTGGCTTGGCGTGGAGGTCAAGCGGACCGGCGAACCGGCGGGAGCCATCCCTGCCTCCCTGCCTCAGGGTGAGGAATGGGTCTCCGACCGGTATCGCGAGTTCAGCGAGTTCTAGCAGGAGCCCCCTGCTTCAATGGGAGCGCGAGACATCTGGATGGTCATGCCCACAGTGTTCGTGGCCACCGTCCAAGCCGACATCTGCATGGCTGTGGCCAGCATGAGGATCCAGGGACACATCTCCATCTGATTTCCATTCCAGCCAGGACTGGCGCAGGATCTGCACGGACGATGACAGGAACAGGCCAGCCATGATGGCTGCCACGATCAGATCCGGCCAGGCCGTTGCGGTTCCCCAGACGCCCGCGGCCGCGATCATGACGATGACGTTGCCGATCGCATCATTGCGCGAGCAGAGCCAGACAGAGCGGACATTGGCGTCCCCATCCTTGTAGTTCATCAATAGCAGGACGCTGAGGAGGTTGGCGACCAGCGCCAGAACGCCAATGATGCCCATGACCGGCGCTTCCGGCACGCCGCCCTGGAAGACACGCCAGATGGTTGAACCGAAAACCCAAAGCCCCATCAGGAAGAGACTGAGCCCTTTGGCCGCGGCCGCTGTCGTGCGAATGCGGATGGAGGCGCCGATGACGGCAAGCGAAATGCCATAGGTGACGGCATCGGCGAAGAAGTCCAGGGCATCGGCCTGGAGAGCCTGCGAACGCGCCAGCTGGCCCGCCGTCATCTCGACGAAGAACATCCCGGCATTGATGGCAATGACGGTCCAAAGCCTGCGCTTGTAGTCTTCAGATAGTCCCTCGAAGGTGCCGTGATGATGGCCGCAGGATGCACTCATGATGTCGCCTTTCCTCTTGTATGAATGTCGGTGACATCATAGCTAATCCCTCTAGCCACTATAGGTTCAAGAGGAAAAAGCAGAAATGTACTCGATTGGCGATCTTTCACAGCATACCGGGGTGAAGGTACCGACCATCCGCTACTATGAGCAGATGGGCCTGATCGCAGCCGCGCATCGCTCCGAGGGCAACCAGCGGCGCTACGAGAAGGCGGACCTCGAGCGGCTTGGCTTCATCCGGCACGCCCGCGACCTGGGCTTCGACATTTCCACGATCCGCGACCTGATCGCGCTCAGCCGCCATCCCCAAAGCCCCTGTGCCGGCGCCGATCGTATTGCCGAAGATCATCTGGCGGCGGTGCGGGAGAAGATCGCCAAGCTGAGAAAGCTGGAGCACGAGCTGGAGCGCATCGTTTCCCATTGCGGCGGTCACTCGGTGGAAGACTGCTACGTCATCCGAGCGCTCTCGGACCACGCAATGTGCGAGGCGGAGCATTGAGGCGATTGACAATCCAAAAATTCCAGAGCAATGATCGCGCCATGATCGACGCACGCGCACTCATTTCCTGCACGTATTTTTGGGCCTACCGGTAACGGGCGGCTCGACAGATCACAATGTCAACAAGCCGCCGTCAGGCGGCTTTGTTGTTTCAAGACGGCTCCTCCTGACGGCACAAATACCCAGAGGAAG
>JAEWOP010000032.1 GCA_023399635.1 Pseudomonadota bacterium | reverse complement strand
CCATGATTATCTATCCCCTGGGCGGGTATTCCACCCGCAGACGTCACTTCATATTCAGCTTCGTGCTCGTCATCAACTTGATCATATTGACACGTACTGGTTAGTACATTATCGCAATTCTCGAATGTGCGTGTGGAGGAGCGCCAACGGCAGAAGGATCCGAGGATCGGTAATGCTGGCGGTGGAGGTCGGATGGATACTGCCGAGATTGCAGCTTTCGAAGTCGGGCTGATCGGGAAGGGGATACAAGCCTCCCTGACGCCAGCCATGCATATGGCAGAAGGGTTGGCACAAGGTCTAGATTACCGTTACAGGCTGTTCGACCTCGACCAACCCCCCGGGGGTATCGACCGGGTAGCAGATCTCCTGTCGGACGCGGAAAGGCGAGGCTTCAGCGGTCTCAACATCACGCATCCTTGCAAACAGCAGGTGATCCCGTTTCTCGATGAGCTTTCCGAAGAGGCTGCCGCGCTCGGCGCTGTGAACACCGTCGTTTTTCGCGAGGGCCGGCGAGAAGGCCACAACACCGACTGGTGGGGCTTTGCCGAGAGTTTTCGTCGCGGGCTTCCCGATGCCGATCTCGCGTCGGTGGTTCAGCTTGGAGCCGGTGGTGCGGGCGCTGCGACAGCCTTCGCCATCCTTCGATCGGGTGCCAAGGAACTGACGATTTTCGACCAGGACGAAAGTCGCGCATCTGCCCTCGTTGAAAATATGCAAGCGCACTTCTTAGGCGCGAAGCTCAATGTCGGGAGGGACCTTTCGGCGGCTATGGCCAGTGCTTCGGGACTGGTGCACGCCACGCCGACCGGCATGGACAAATATCCAGGCTTGCCCTTGCCGGCGGATCTCTTGCGGATCTCTCAATGGGTCGCTGAAATCGTCTATTTCCCGTTGAACACCAAACTCGTAATCGAAGCTCGACGCCGTGGATGCCGCGTGCTGGATGGCGGTGGCATGGCAGTGTTTCAGGCGGTCCGGGCGTTCGAGCTTTTCACCGGGGTCAAGCCTGACGCGGGAAGAATGCTCAGCCACTTTTCCGACCTGACAAGGGGCGCTCCGAATTCTAATCTGGCGGCAGGAGCATTCAGGTGAAGACATCGATCGCCACCGTCTCGATCAGCGGCGAGCTTCCCGAGAAGCTGGAGGCGATCGCCAGGGCGGGCTTTGACGGTGTGGAAATCTTTGAGAACGACTTCCTGGCCTTCGACGGAAGCCCCCGCGACGTTGGGCGGATGGTGCGCGAATTCGGCCTGGAGATAACACTGTTCCAGCCGTTTCGCGATTTCGAGGGCATGCCGGAGCCGCACCGGACGCGCACCTTCGATCGCGCCGAGCGCAAGTTCGACGTTATGCAGGAACTGGGGACCGATCTGGTTCTGGTCTGCTCCAATGTCTCGCCCGTTTCTCTTGGAGGGATCGATCGTGCGGCGGCTGATTTTCGCGAACTTGGCGAGCGGGCGGCAAGGCGTGGCCTGAAGGTCGGATATGAGGCGCTCGCCTGGGGCAGGCACATCTTCGACCATCGTGATGCTTGGGAGATCGTGCGGCGCGCTGATCATCCCAATGTCGGCCTGATCCTGGACAGCTTCCACTCACTGGCGCGCAAGATCGACCTCGGCTCGATCCGGTCGGTGCCGAAGGACAAGATCTTCATTGTCCAACTCGCCGATGCGCCGCTGATCGACATGGATCTCCTCTACTGGAGCCGGCATTTCCGGAACATGCCGGGCGAAGGCGATCTTGCCGTTGCCGATTTCGTCGCCGCGATCGCCGAGACCGGCTATGACGGTTACTTTTCGCTCGAGATCTTCAATGACCAGTTTCGCGGGGGATTACCCAAGGCGATCGCCGCCGATGGTCACCGCTCGTTGATCTACCTGGGGGATCAGGTATCACGGCGACCGCAAGCGGCAGCACTCTCCGTGCCCTCCATGCCGGAGCGGGCGAAGGTAAATGGCGTCGCCTTCATCGAGTTTTCGGTAGGAGAAGTCGATGCGGAGCAACTGGTCGCCATGCTGCGTACCCTCGGCTTTGTCCGCAGCGCAATCCACAAGACAAAGAAGGTCACCCTCTACCAGCAGGGAGAGATCCGGATACTGGTCAACACGGAGAAGAAGGGTTTCGCCAGCGCCGCCTACGCGGTCCATGGAGCATCCGCCTATGCGATGGCGCTTCAGGTCGACGATGCCAAAGCTGCTCTTGAGCGTGCAGTCGCGCTTGGGGCTGAGCAGTTCAGCCAGCCTGTTGGTCCTGGCGAACTGGAGGTTCCCGCAATCCGTGGCGTGGGTGGTGGACTCATCTATCTGATCGACGACGTCAGCGATCTCAGTCGCCTGTGGGAGATAGATTTCGAACCTGCCGCCGATGATGAGCAGACGACACATGCATATCTGGACGCGATCGATCATGTCGCGCAGACGGTTGCCTACGAGGAGATGCTCACCTGGCTCCTCTTCTACACGTCGATATTCGAGACGCAGAAGTCGCCCATGGTTGATATCATCGATCCGGCAGGGGTCGTGCGAAGTCAGGTCATTGAAAATGGCGACGGAGCCCTCCGCATCACCATGAACGGCGCGGAGAACCGGCGAACGCTTGCCGGGCATTTCATTGCCGAGAAGTTTGGCTCCGGCATCCAGCACATCGCCTTCAAGAGCCGCGACATCTTTGCCACTGCGGAAGCTCTTCGTCGGAATGGATTCGCGGCGCTGCCGATCTCCCCAAACTACTACGGCGACGTGGAGGCCCGCTTCGGGCTTGATCCTGAGCTGACGGAGCGGCTGAAGGCGGACAACATCCTCTACGACCGCGACGAGCACGGCGAGTACTTCCAACTCTACAGCGGGACCTTCGCTGAGGGCTTCTTCTTCGAGATCGTCCAGCGAAAGGACTACCGCGGCTACGGCGCCGCCAATGCCATCTTCAGGATAGCAGCGCTGAAGAAGCAGATCCGCCCTGAGGGCGTGCCGGTCTCCTGACGCGGGTGAACGCGGCTCCAAGGGTCAAATGCCACGTTCGGACATCCGCGAGCTTTGGTGGCTGGATACCGAGAAGTGATTGATCTCTTTCCGTTTCCTCGCCTCCGGGCATGCGGAAAAAGATCAGCATTCTGATCGTGCAAGCGGTCGTGCATCAAGGGATGCGGCCGCTTTTCAGTACGTGGTCCACGCCATTTCGGACGTGCCGGGTCAGCATCTGACGGGCTCCTTCGTGATCCCGGCTCATGGCGAGCTCGAACATCTTCTTATGGTCGTCGACGACAGGTTGGCCTCGGAAGCTCTCGGCAAGCAGATGGTAACGCAGAAAGCGGTCGAATATCGACGACAGGCTCGCCATCAGGCTTGCGGAGTTGCATGCTGATACCAGCGCCTGATGAAATTCCCAGTCGAAGCGAACCCAGTCTGCAGTACGCGAAATGTCGCCGCCCAAGAGGCTGCGTTCTACCGTTGCCAGCTTGTGGTACGCCGCCACCAGACGAGCCTCCCATTCAAGGTCACCAGCAGCGAACGAAAGTCCGATTGCATGGCATTCCAACAAGATGCGAAGGTCCGCAAGTTCCAGGAGTTCTTGCTTCGATGCAGGACTGACCTCAAATCCGCGCTGTCCTTCTGCAACAACCAAGTTCTCTGTCGCTAGCCGACTCAGTATCTCTCGCAAGGTAGATATGCTGACGGAGTAACGAGCTTTGGCCTGTTCGAGCTTGATCTTCGATCCAGGGGGCAGAGCGCCAGAGATCAGGTCTTGGCGAATCCTCCTGAAGGCAGATTCTCCTGCAGTTTCCCTGATATCGCCGATCGCATATTTTGTCATACGAGCCCTGATACACCATATAATTCAGAAATTGTATGGCAAAAATATTGACTCGGTCTTGCTTCGCGTCATTCTGATTGCAGCCGATTGACTAAACGTACTGTTACGTACATTCTGTGTGAAGTCACGGTCGTAGAGGAACGGCCTTGGATGAGGAGGTCATCCGTTGATCGGGTGACGTATAAACCGGGAGGAGAAAATATGAATTTTGCCCTTACGCGTCGGCACTTGATCGGCGCCACCATGCTTGCCGCTGCAGCACTTGCCGTTCCGGCAATTGCCCAGGACAAGCCCGTCCTAAAGTTCTCGGCCGTGTTCTCCGAGCAGGACATTCGCGCGGAAATGACAAAGAAGCTCGCCGAAGGGATCAGCGAGAACTTCAAGCTGGAGCCCTATTACGGTGGCAACCTCTTTAAGCAGGGAACCGAACTCGTCGCCATCCAGCGCGGCAACCTGCAGATGGGAAATATCGCCCCCCAAGACATCTCGAAGCAGATTCCGGAGTGGTCGGTCCTGACCTCTGCCTATCTCTTCCGTGACGCGGCCCACGTTTCGAACTTCTTCAAAAGCGAGACCGGTGCCGAGTTCAAGAAGATGGCCGAAGACCAATTGGGGATCCACATCCTGGGTCCGACCTATTTCGGCGCTCGCCATGTCGGCCTGAAGCCCGAGAAGAAGATCAATACACCCGAAGACATGGCTGGCATCAAGCTGCGCATGCCGGGTGGCGATGCCTGGCAGTTCCTTGGCGAATCGATTGGTGCGAACCCTGTTCCGGTTGCCTATGCGGAAGTCTATACCGCGCTCCAGACCGGGGCGATCGACGGCCAGGACAATCCACTGCCCAATATCAAGAACATGAAGTTCTACGAGGTGATGTCACAGGTCGTGCTGACATCGCACCTCATCGGATATGACCTGCTCGTCATCTCCAAGAGTGTTTGGGATGAGATGTCGCCAGAACAACAGCAGGCCTTCCAGGCAGCCGCAGACGAGGCCATGAAATGGAGCGAGGATCAGCACGTCGCGCAGGAAAAAACCCTCATCGATGAATTCAAGACCGCTGGCCTCGAAATCTATGAGCCGGATCAGGAGGCATTCCGCAAGTTTGCTCAGGAGAAGTACCTGAATTCGGAACTCGCGAAGTCCTGGCCGGAAGGCGTTCTCGAAAAAGTCGCTGGAATGTAAGATCAGCCTGGCCGAAAGGCCATGACTGTTGAGGCGCGCTGGTCAGCTAGCGCGCCTCCCTTGGGGGAGGAGAGACATGATGACGCAAAACCTTGCAGCTGCCGGCCATTGGCTGAGGCAGCGAGCGGAGAACATTCTCTGCCTGATGCTGCTGGCGATGTTTGTCGTCTTCATTCTGCAGATAATCTTCCGCTATGCCCTCAACCTGTCGATCGGCTGGACGCATGAGGTCAGCGTAGCGCTCTGGATCTGGCTCGTCCTGTTTGGCTCCGCTTTCGTGATCAGGGAAGTCGATGAGATCCGCTTTGACCTCATCTGGGGCGGAGCGGGTGACAAGAGCCGCCGCGTGATGCAGGTCATCTGCTCCGTCGCGCTCGTGATCCTGTTCGGCGTCTCCTTGCCGGCAATCTTCGACTACGTCACCTTCATGAAGGTCGAGAGCACCGCCTACCTCAAGATCCGCTTCGATTACCTCTACTCGATCTACGTGGTCTTCGTCGTTGCGATGATCGTCCGCTACATCTGGCTCGGCATCCAGGCTATCCGTGGCCAGGCGCCCGAGGCTTTCGACCCAACGAAGGCAGGTTCAGGCGTATGAACCTCGCAAGTCCTTTCTCGATCTCGATCGTCATCATTACCATCCTTGCATTTCTCGGACTGCCGATCGGGCTCGCGATGCTCGCTGGTTCGACGCTCTACCTGCTTCTGGTGGGCGCCGACATGGGGATCGTCGCCGAGCAGTTCCTCAACGGCATGTACTCCAACTACGTCATCCTGGCCGTCCCGCTCTTCATCCTTGCTGCGGAGTTCATGAACGTCGGCTCCATGACGGAACGCCTGCTGACCTTCTGCAACGTCCTGGTCGGGCGCTTCCGCGGAGGTCTTGCACAGGTCAATATCGTTCAAAGCATCATCTTTGCCGGCATGTCGGGCTCGGCCATCGCCGACGCCGCCGGAAGCGGGCGAATGATGCAGAACATGATGACCAGAGACGGGCGCTATACCCCGAGCTACGCCGCCGCACTGACGGCGGTGACCTCGGTCATCGGACCGATCATTCCGCCGTCCATCCCGATGATCATCTATGCGCTCGTGTCGGATGCCTCGATTGGCTACCTCTTCCTCGCAGGCATGGTTCCCGGCCTGCTGATGGCCGGACTGCAGATGATGCAGGTCGCGATCACCGCGCGCCGCAAGAACTTCCCGGTCGAGGAACCGGTGCCGATGCGAGAGATCCCGCGCATCACGATCCGGGCATTCCCGGCGCTCATGATGCCGGTGGTGCTGCTTGGCTGCATCTATACCGGCATCACGACGCCAACCGAGGCGGCTGCCATCGCCGCTGCCTATGCACTCGTGATCTCCGTCCTGCTCTACCGCAGCATCACCCTGAAGGACTTCTACGGTTCGCTCTATACGAGCGCCAAGTCGTCCGCGTCGATCGGTATGCTGATCGCCGGCGCGCTCGTCTTCAACTATGTCGTTACGATCGAGAACATCCCCGACAGTCTGCGGGTCATGCTGACAAGCATGGACCTTTCGCCAATCGGTTTCCTGATCCTCGTCAACATCATCCTGCTGCTGCTGGGCTGCGTGCTGGAAGGCACGGCGATCCTGCTCATCATCGTGCCCGTCTTCATTCCATCCGCTCAGGCGCTGGGGATTGATCTCGTCCATTTCGGCGTCGTGGTCGTGGTCAACATCATGCTGGGCCTGGTCACGCCGCCCTATGGCCTGCTGCTGATCATCATGACAAACATCTCCGGAAGCCCGGTCCGGGATATCATCCGCGATGCGCTTCCATTCCTGTTCTGGATGGCGGTGAGCCTGATCTTCATCACCTTCGTGCCGGACAGCGTTCTGTGGCTGCCGAGGCTGCTGGGTTACCAAGGGTAACAGGAGAAACCATGAAGCCGATTTACATCCTCAACGGCCCGAACCTGAACCGCCTCGGCAAGCGCGAGCCGGAGATCTACGGAACCACGACGCTTGCCGAGGTGGAAGCCTGGTGCCGCGAGGCGGCGGGTGACCGCCCCATTGAGTTTCGCCAGACGAACAGCGAGGAGCGGCTGATCGATTGGGTACATGAGGCGATCGACGAAGGAGCAGGGATCATCATCAACCCCGCCGCCTTCACCTTCACATCTCTGGCCCTTCTGGATGCACTCAAGATGTTCAAGGGCCCGATCATCGAGTTCCACATCAGCAATGTCCATCGCCGCGAGCCGATATATCACCGCTCCTATGTCTCGATGACAGCCACCACGGTGATGGCCGGTTTGGGAGCTCACGGGTATCCGCTGGCGGTGCAGGCCCTGGAGACGCTGATCGATAGGCAGATGCGGTGAGACCTGGCAGCCAGACGCCTCTGACCTCGGTGTGATGAGGCAGCCAAAGCTTTCCGGCAGCGACCATGACTACCTGGCAGGGCTTGTACCAGGTGGCGAGCACTGGCGGCGTGCAAGGATAGACTGTCCACAGACTCCAGGAGGTTGCGCAACATCACAGAGAGCGGCCGCTAATTGCTTATCTGTACGGAAGGAGACGGTCCGCTTGCCATGCGAAAGCGGCTGTCATTTCGGCTTTCGATCTGCGAAGGCAGACTTGCTGCACCTCGCATTCACGCATTGTTGTTTCCCCGCATGACCTTTGCCAACTTGACATTTAGGAGTGGGAAGCGTCTGGGTGAGGCATTGTCTGTTATTTGATCATCTGAAGGAACTCAGTCCTGAGCTCCATTGGTTCGGTGTGGGCGTTGAACGCTTCCTTGCCATTGACGCAAACACCTGGTTGATCATGGGCCGCCAGTTCGGTGAGTAGATGGTCAAGGAGATCGCCGCGCTTCCCGGCGTCTATGATCCCCCCGCGCGTGAGACGACAAACGACCTTCGACGCCTCGCAACACAGCACGTCTTGCCGCGCGAGGTTGCCGACATCTTGGAAAGACGGCAGCCCGCAGGGCAGCGAATAAACGCGGCAGGGATGCGCGGTTGCCAGTAGATGATGTTCCCGCGGCGGATGAGATTCTCGACTTCGTGGCGGACAGCCATGACGAAGATACCCAATATCGGGCCCGGAGTTCTTGCCGGGCCCAATATTGGGTATCAGTTCTGGAAATCAGGTCGCCAATGATGCAAAACGGGATCCGGCACGACTGGAAAAACAAGGGAATAAGGGCTTTCGGGGAGAATTGGCTGGGGAACCTGGATTCTCACGTGATTTCAATGGCTTATCGAAGTCGCCTTTGAATTCCCTATATTTTCCCGCCGCGAGCGACCGTGGATGCCACCTTTGTGCCCTGGCTTTGGGCATCAGTCAACAGGGCGGGCGAGCGGCAACTATTTCCGCTTTCGGATCTCAGGTATTGTGCTACGGCGATAGAGCGTGCGGCAGCTTTGCGCCCCAATTTCGGTCATTCGGGGGAGTACCGTGCTTTCCCACAAGCGGTCTTTCCGCCTTAAAGACTAAGTCTTGCGGCTTGTCCGTGATGCGAAGACCGTGCCCGATCAGGACGTGTTGGCGGCTGGTCCGGCGACGAGAAACCATGCGACGTGATCCGGACGCAGCAGGAAGCGAGAACATGGAAATAGGACCGCCGGAGATGCTAGTATCGCATCGGCGCTTACATGATGCTTGGACGATCATTTTTTGGTTGCTGCGGTAATATATTAGTGCTTTAGTGTTCCGGGTCGGGGAGTGGCCGGGGAGCGTCGTACCCCTGTGCCAGATAATCGATTACTTGCGGACCAGGAGGAGAACGCATGATTAGATCTACATACTTGGTGTCCGCTGCGCTGTTGGCAGCCCTGGTATCGAGCACCGCCCACGCAGCTGAGGGTCAGATAAAAATTGTCCTGCCTGAACAGCCCGCCAACCTCGAGCCGTGTCGCTCAATCCGCTCCGATATTGGCCGGATCATTAATTCGAATTTGACGGAGACGCTGACAAACATCGAGCCTGAGAAGGGTACCGTTTCACCGTGGCTGGCTGAAAGCTGGGAGCAGCTGGACGATCTGACTTGGCGCATCAAGTTGAAATCGGGCATCAGGTTTCAGGACGGTGCGGAGTTCAACGCGGAAGCCGTGGCGAAGTCCATCGACCGGCTGATGAACCCGAAGCTGACATGCGACAGCCGCTCCAAGTTTGGCGACGTCAAGCTGACACCGACGGCGATTGACGCGACGACGCTTGAGATCAAGTCGGACAGCCCGGTGCCGATTATGCCAACGCTCCTCGGCACTGTGCAAATTGTGTCGCCAAACATGCCGTTCGACAGCGAGACCAACGAGCCGGTGGGCACTGGCCCGTACAAGTTGGAAAGCGCCGACAACGAGCAGATCGTGGTCGTTCGCAACGAGGACTATTGGGGTGCCAAACCAGAGGTTACCAAGGCTACTTATGTCTGGAGAGGCGAATCCGCTATCCGTGCTGCTATGGTGGAATCCGGCGAGGCGGACATGACGCCATCGCTGGCCGTACAGGACGCGACCAATCCAGAGACCGACTTCGCCTACCTCAACTCCGAAACCACCCGGATGCGGATTGATGCGGAAATCCCACCGCTCAACGACGTTCGCGTACGCAAGGCACTGAACCTTGCGATCGACTGGGACGGCATGGGAGAGGCATTGTTCGGCAAAGACGTCCTCCGAGCCTCGCAAATGGTGGTGCCAGGCGTGCTGGGACACAATCCGGATATAAAGCCTTGGCCTTATGATCCGGAGCAGGCAATGCAACTGATTGAAGAGGCGAGGGCGGATGGGGTTCCGGTTAACACCGAAATCGTTCTCATCGGCCGTAATGGCTTCTTCCCGAACTCAGCCGAGTCTCTCGAAGCGATGATGTCCATGTGGCAGGAGATTGGCCTCAACATTTCGCTCCGTCAGCTTGAAGCCGCAGATTGGGTCCGTTACCTCGACAAGCCTTTCCCGGAAGGTCGTGGACCGACGCTGTTCCAGCAGCAGCACGATAACAATACGGGCGACGCTGGCTTCACCGCTCCTGTGATGTTCCTCAGTGAAGGGCAATATTCGACGATCGCCGTTCCGGAACTCGACGCTGTTTTGAAGAAAGCAATGGCTGCAACCGGCGAAGAGCGGGAGAAGCTGTTCCAGGAAGCTTTCCTCAAGGTGCATGACGAGATCGTTGCTGATGTCCCGATGTATCACATGATAGGATACGTTCGCGTCGGTTCGCGTCTCGACTGGAAGCCGGACCTGAAGACAAACAGTGAGATCGCGCTGGCGCAGATCAAGCTGAAGAACTAAGCGTCTCTCGGGGCACGGCGATCATTCGACGTGCCCCTATTTTGTTTTCTCAAGGGGAATGGCTTTGTTTGGCTTTATCCTGAAACGTTCGGCGCAGAGCCTGGTGGCCATTATAGGCCTGCTCGTGCTCGTCTTCTTCCTGTCCAGACTAACAGGTGATCCCGCCTATCTCTATTTGCCGCTCGATTCATCCGAGGCGCAGCGTCAGGCCTTTTCGGAGGCTAACGGCTTCAATGATCCCATCTACATTCAGTTCGGCCGCTATTTAGCCGGTGTCAGCAATCTTGATTTCGGAATGGCGCTCAGCCGCAACCGCCCCGCGATGGAAGTTGCGCTAGAGGCCTTCCCGCAGACGCTGAAGCTCGCCCTCATTGCAATGGCCCTTTCGCTGGTACTAGCGATCATCGTCGGCTCGCTTGCCGCCGCAAAGCCTGACAGTCTCTTCGACCGACTCGCAACCGCAGGATCGCTGGCCGGCGCAAGCGCGCCGGACTTCTGGGTCGCTATCGTTGCTATTCTGGTATTTTCGGTGGGGCTGGGCCTTCTTCCGACGTCGGGAACGGGTACTCCTCTCCACTGGCTGATGCCGATCTTAGTACTGATGCTGCGTCCCTTCGGTCTCCTGGTTCAGGTCGTCCGCGGCACAATGATCAGCGCGCTTTCTTCCCCATACGTGAAGACGGCACGTGCCAAGGGGGTTAAGCGCTCTCAAATTATCTTCCGTCATGCGTTGAGGAATTCGCTCCTGCCCGTCATTACCGTTGCTGGAGATCTAGCAGCCAGCTTAGTGAATGGCGCTGTAGTCGTGGAATCCATCTTTGGATGGCCCGGTATCGGCAAGTTGATGATCGATGCGATCGTGCGGCGCGACTTCGCACTGATCCAGGCGACGGTCCTGATAACGGCGATCGCAATATTTGTACTCAACATTCTGATTGACCTTGTCTACGCAAGGCTCGACCCGCGGATCAGGTTTCAAGCGAGATGAGCATGACAGCGACACTTCCTGCAGAGGTAAAACAGAAGAAGTCGGGCCGCTTCCAGATCCTGCGCTTGGTCGCTCGCGACCGGCTGGCGTTCCTGGCGGTAATGTTCCTGAGCTTTGTCATCCTCTGCGCTCTGCTTGGCCCATGGCTGATGGGCGATCTCATCGACAAGCCGAACTTCCGCGCGCGCAACATGGCGCCGTTCAGTCTATCGCAAGGTTGGGCTTATGTGCTAGGCGCCGATACGCTTGGTCGCAGCCTCTTGGCAAGGCTGATGGTTGGCGCCCAGAACACGCTTGGCATCGCCCTCTTTGCAGTGTCCTTCTCGATGCTGATCGGGGGCTGCCTAGGCCTAATC
>JAEWOP010000252.1 GCA_023399635.1 Pseudomonadota bacterium | reverse complement strand
CTGGCATGGATGGTTCCGGGTGATGATGCTGCTACCAGTTAGGGATTTACCGCTCAGGCAGCAAGGTGCCTTCGGCTCGCGTCAATCACCGCCGGTGAAGGATTTCCATTCCCCTTCCGGCGTGATGGCGATCCGGTAGAAGTTGTAGTTTCCTGCTTCTTCCATGCCCATCAGATCACCGGCTGTGACGATTCGGAGCAGTTCGACCCGTTCCGGCGGTGTGAGGGAGGCCAGATCTTTCGCGGCGAAATAGGGCCAGACATAGACCTCCTCCGGCGTCCCTGGATCCATGTGCGCTGCGCCGGTAGACAGGATGTCCAGAAGGATTGCCAGGATCTCGAGGCCGTCCGGATCACCTGAATAGCTCCGCATCGCTTCGATCGGATCGTTGATCTCGCCGTTGACCTGCGTTTGCCGTGGTCCGGGGTTGGTCAGCATCCGCAACTGTTCGATATCGCCGGATGCGGCCGCGCCCTGGATCAACTCCCGCATGCGACGTACGGTCTCGGGGAGTTGCGAGGGGTCCAATATGATCGCGCTCTCAGGGTCGGCACCGGCTCCGTTGCCTGAAGCGTCGCTTTCTTCGGCCGCGGGACGGTTGATCATCGGATCGGGAAGGGGAAGCGCCGGCGCCGTGCCTGGCTCCTCAAAGGCAGGCTGCCGTTCCGGCGCACTGCGCAGTTCCGAAAGAGCCATGGCACTTGGCGCAGCAAAAACGGCCACCATGGCAAGAGCGGCCGTGAAAAAGAGGTGTCTTGGCTTGATCAGAGGCTCCGGAGCTTTGCCCATCGGATATCTCCGAAGCTTACTGGAATCGGCGTTCCGGGGAGAATTCACCGGCAAGCATGCGCTCGCGCAATTCTTCAAGCATGGCTTCGGCACCCTGTTCGCCGTGGATGCGAATCGTTTCGCGCATGGCAAGCGCAAAGGCTGCGTCTGCAATGATCTCGGGCTCGATGCCGTCAGCCACTCCGTCGGCCCAGGCTTCGTTCTGATATTCCAGGGCCACCTGCATCTTCTCGTGGACAATCATGTCGTCGATTTCGTTGCGGCCAGTCTGCATCATGTCTTCCTCGGTTACCCGTGGGTTACTGCGTTGTTAAGGACTCTACCAGCCTTTTATCAAAACGACACGGCTTGCTGGCGAAAGAGGTAAATAATGCCCTAATTTCCAAACCGTGCTGCGATTTCTGCAGCAAGTGTTGCGCCTTCGTTACGGTGACGCTCTTCTGCGGCTCTTGCGGAGTCGGTGCAGGTGGTGTGAACCGAGGCAAAAGACCGGTA
The DNA here is from genome assembly GCA_023399635.1 of Pseudomonadota bacterium. Taxonomy (GTDB): domain Bacteria; phylum Pseudomonadota; class Alphaproteobacteria; order Rhizobiales; family Rhizobiaceae; genus Neorhizobium. The sequence goes on along the minus strand of JAEWOP010000252.1, from coordinate 1,302 downwards.
GCCGCGGTTGAAGGCGGCTGTAAGGCGCTCTTTCCGCCTCGGCTCCTTTGCCGTGTCAGAATCCAGCAGTTCCTGCATGGATGCCCTCCAATCGGCGTCGCCTTCCTCTCCGCACAGGTTGCGCAGGTAATGGATGGATCCAAGGATCTCGGCGAGTCGCGCCAGCTGTGGGTCATACGGCGCGGGCTTTTCGTCCTCAACCGCTGGTGCAGCCGGGGGAGGAGGCTCTTGTGCCGCAACTGGTGCGGCCAAGGCTGCAACCATGGCAAGGCTGATCCATGTTCTGGAGAGGAATCGCTTCATTGTCTGGTCGTATCGTGTCTGATCATGCCTTCGCAAGTGCGGCCAGCTTGTCGACGCAGTTCAGCACGCTGGCTGGCACAGGCAAGCGACGTATCTGCTCGAGGGTATACCATCCCTGATCGGCAGCATCATCTGCAGCAATTGCCTCGGAAGAAGCATCTGCCTTGACGGTGAAGACGAACAGAAAGAAGTGGCTCTCGATCTCCCCGTTCCTTGCCTCGGTCTTCAGGTCGTAGGTGGCGAAAAGGTTCGGGTCGTAAGCAGCGATACCTGTTTCCTCCTGAAACTCTCGCAGTGCCGTCTCTGCCGGCGTTTCTCCCGGCTCCGCCCGTCCCCCGGGGAAGGCGAAAAGGTCGGCGGCAGGCGGATTGCGCCGACGGATGAGCAGGAGACGTCCGTCACGTTCCAGGATTGCGGAGGACGCGTGCTGACGAGACAGGGGCGGCGACAGGGGTGATTGGTCTTCCATGATGGCTAGAGTAGAACGATCGTACACGAAGACAACGGCCGGTTCGCACATGATAGCCTATCTTCTCTTCTCCATTGCGGCCGTTGCAGAGATTGCCGGCTGCTTTGCCTTCTGGGCCTGGTTCCGGCTCGACAAGCCGATCTGGTGGCTGGCGCCCGGCATGCTGTCGCTGGCGCTGTTTGCCGGAGCGCTGGCACTGGTGCCGAGCGAAGCGGCCGGACGCACCTATGCAGCCTATGGCGGCATCTACATCATTGCCTCGCTGCTTTGGCTTTGGCTGATTGAAGGCCGCTTGCCGGACCGCTGGGATGTAGGAGGAGCGCTCGTCTGCCTGGCCGGCGCGTCCCTGATCCTCTTTGGCCCGCGCGGCTGACCGGCTGTCTTGACCGCGTCGGGAGCCGGTGCAATGACAACGGCATGTGTGGACGCTACGCCCTGACTGCAACGCCGGAGGAAATCCTGCATTTCCTGAGCGTGATCGACATTGATGACTTCCCGCCGCGCTACAATATCGCGCCGACGCAGCCGGT
>JAEWOP010000221.1 GCA_023399635.1 Pseudomonadota bacterium | reverse complement strand
CCGCTCGGGTAGGGCGAATGGATCTGCTTGCAGCCCATTATGGCTGAAGCGCTTCGTTTCAGCTGTTTCGGCAGCAAGAGCCAGCAGGTCGGCGCAGTCCTGCATAAGAGTGTCATAGCTTTCATGGGCCCGGTACCATTCAAGCATCGTGAACTCAGGGTGATGAAGCGGGCCACGTTCGCGGTTTCGATAGACATGCGCGAAGGAAAAGATCTTCTGCTCACCTGCCGCCAGCAACTTCTTGCAGGAAAACTCCGGAGAAGTGTGCAGGAACAGCTCGCTGGCCTGCCCGTCTGTCGTCAGGACGTGCGTGCGGAACGCATGGAGGTGTGTCTCGTTTCCCGGCGAGACTTGTAGCGCTGCTGGGTCCACCTCTACAAACTCCCGCCGCTCGAAGTGCTCCCTGAGCTTTGACTGTATGCGGTTTCGGCCCAGCAGAAATGGCCGTCGATCAGCATGGACCGCTGGGCTCCACCAGGGAGAGCGTTGAGGGGCGGCGCCGGCTTGAGACATGAGTGGATCCTGGTGTCAGCTTTCTAAGCGTGCTTCATCCGCCAAGGCTTCCTATTTGCCATTTTTTAGGCTAGGTGCGCCCGGGAAAGCGTTTATCCGTCGCGTGGACCGGCGTCCGGTTCCTCTACGACGCATCCCCGGCGGACACAAGCCGGCAGGTACAAGGGAATATTCATGGTCAAGGTCATCGCCTCCTCCGTCCGGAAGGGCAACGTGCTCGAAGTCGACGGCAAGCTTTACGTGGTCCTCACCGCCCAGAACTTCCACCCAGGGAAGGGCACTCCGGTTACGCAGGTCGATATGCGCCGGATCGTGGATGGGGTGAAGGTTTCTGAGCGCTGGCGGACAACGGAGCAGGTGGAGCGGGCGTTCGTCGAGGACGTGAACTTCCAGTACCTTTACGAGGACAGCGAAGGCTTCCACTTCATGAATCCCGAGAACTACGATCAGATCGTGGTGGATGCCGAGACGATGGGCGATCAAAACGCCTACCTGCAGGAAGGGATGACCTGCATCCTCTCCATGCATGAAGGCGTTGCGCTCGCGCTTCAACTGCCGCGCCACGTGACGCTTGAGATCACCGAGACGGAGCCGGTGGTGAAGGGCCAGACAGCCTCGTCGTCCTACAAGCCAGCCATGCTGTCGAACGGCGTGCGGACTATGGTGCCGCCGCACATCAACGCTGGAACTCGGGTCGTGATTGCGACTGAAGACAATTCCTACGTAGAACGCGCCAAGGATTAGTCCGTACATCCAAAAAGGAAGGCCTCCGAGCGAACGCTTCGGAGGCCTTTTTTGTTGGTGCAGATGCAGCTTACTTCGTAGGCATCGCTGCAGCGGAAGCAACCTGCGTTCCGGCCCCGCCGAAAGCATAACCCCCGCCAATGGCGACATTTAGCGAAACGAAGTCCTGCGCCATCCGCTGTACGGCCTGAGCAAGGTTTGCTTGAGCTGAGGAAACCTGGCGTTGAGCATCGAGAACATCAAGAAGGGAAGAGGCGCCATCGCGGTAGCTGGCCGTCGCGAGCTCCAGTGCTTCACGATAAGAATTGACCGTATCTCGTAGTGCATTGACAGTACGAGCGTCACGAGCGACTGCGGCGAGGGCGTTTTCGGTCTCTTCGACGGCGTTCAGGACAGTCTGCTTCCAAGCGAGGTAGGATTCACGAGCAGACGATTCTGCCGCTGATACGCGAGCCCGTAGCTCGCCCCCATCGAAGATTGGCAAGCTCAGCGTTGGGCCAAACCCCCAGGAGAGCAAGTTGACACTGGTACCGCTGCTGCGGGTCGACGAAGGAGTGATTGTGCCGGAGAGTGTGATGGTGGGGTAAAGCTGAGCTTCCGCAACGCCAATCTGCGCGACAGCGGCCGCAAGCTCACGTTCAGCGGCTCGGATGTCAGGTCGGTTGCGAATAAGGTCGGCCGGTACCCCTGCTTTCGTGTTGAAGCGGGCAACGGGTTGACGTGCACCCTTCTGCAACTCAGCGATCAACGAAGATGCCGGCAAGCCTAGAAGCGTTGCAACGCGATGGGCTGCCCCGCGGAATTGAGTCTCCAGCCCGGGTATTTCAGCAAGAGTCGAATTCACGAGACCCTCAGATTGAACAACGTCCAGTCTGGAGGCCGCACCTGCTTCTAGTTGAAGCTGCGTTAGCTCAAGGGTTTCACGACGCGAGCTGAGATTCTGCCGAGCAAGCGCAATGCGCTCCTGATAATAACGAACGTCGATATAAGCCGATGCTACTGCTTGCAGCAGAGACAAGCGTGCAACGTCGGCACCAGCATAGGCCGCATCCAGCGACGCCAAGGCACCTTCTCGCGACCTCTTGTAAAGACCAAAGAGATCTAGGAACCAAGAGGCATTGAACGGGGCCCGTGCGGAGGTGGTCGTCGCCCCATCTGGAGTGTTTCCAAGTCCCTCTTCCCCTGAACGTCTTACCGATGCCTGGTCAAGTCCCAGCGAAGGGAAAGCTCCTGCACTCTGAACAACCACATTGGCTTCCGCCTGGTTGATGCGCTCCAGTGCCTGGAGGACGTCAAGGTTCTGGGACAGTCCCTGCTGAACGTAGCCATTCAAACGGCTGTCGTTGAACGCGGTCCACCACGCAGCAGTCGTCACGTCGCCGTTGCTGCTCGACGAGCCCTCGGCAAACTTGGCTGGCAGAGTGATCACCGGAGCTGACTGGTCGGGACCGACAACGCAGCCGGACAGAAGGAGCATGACGAGAGGAGTCGCCGCAAATTTGTATTTCATGATTTCGTGTCCCAATGCCCTAACAGATCATATGCAAAGTATCTGGTTGCCCTGACCGACTCGCCATGGATCAGTGTTCGTCCCGGCAAGGTACGCTAGTCATCCGTTAACAGATGTCACGCTGTCTTCTCTCGTTTTTCACGGTTTGATAACCGCCTGACGACAACAAAGAAGGTCGGGATGAAGAAAATTCCGAGCAGTGTTGCAGAAAGCATACCGCCAAGAACGCCGACGCCAATTGCATTCTGTGCGGCGGAACCTGCACCGGTTGCAATTGCCAGTGGGACCACGCCAAGGATGAAGGCAAGCGAGGTCATGATGATCGGGCGAAGACGCAGCCGTGCTGCCTCCAGGGTCGCCTCGATCAGCCCCATGCCGTGTTCCACCCTGTCCTTCGCGAATTCAACGATAAGGATCGCATTCTTTGCCGCGAGCCCAATTGTCGTGAGCAAGCCAACCTTGAAATAGACGTCATTCGACTGGCCGAAGAAGTGTGCCGCGGCCAATGCGCCAAGAACACCGACGGGTACGGCGAGGATCACGGAGAAGGGGATGGACCAGCTCTCATAGAGCGCGGCAAGGCAGAGGAACACGATCAGAACCGACAGCGCATAGAGCATGGGGGCTTGTGATCCCGACAAACGCTCCTGATAGGAAAGGCCCTGCCAGGCGACCGAGTAGCCACCCGGTAGCTGGGCCGTCAGTCGTTCCATCTCCTCCATTGCCTGGCCCGTACTCACGCCGGGACCTGCAGCGCCCTCGAGGGAAATGGCGCTTGTTCCATTGTACCGCGCGAGCTGCGGTGTTCCGCTTTCCCAGGCTACACGGCTGAAGGCCGAGAATGGCACCATCTCGCCGGCGCTGTTGCGCGCGTACCAGAAGTTCAGATCGTCCGGCTGCATCCGGTACGGTGCGTCCCCTTGAACGTAAACCGGCTTCAGCTCATTGTTGAGCGTGAAGTCATTGACGTCACGGCCCGCGAAGATGGTGGCCAGCATCGAATTGACGGCTGCAAGATCGACCCCCATCGCCCCCAGCTTCTCCTGGTCAAGCAGGATCTTGAGCTGAGTCTCGGATCTCTGGCTATTACTGCGGAGCGAGCTGATGTTCGGATTGGCCGATGCGGTCTGGATCAACTGCTGCGAGGCTTGAGTTAGAGCGTCGTTGCCATTGCCGCCGCTATCGACAAGATACATCGAGAAGCCACTGGAGGTTCCTAGGCCCTGGATCGCCGGAGGCAGCAAGGGGAAGACCTGGGCGTCGCGGAGCGTGAAGAAGTAGCCGCCGGCGCGCTGCACGATCTCGGCAGCCGATTGTCCTGGTCCGGTTCGCTCATCAAAATCCTTCAGCTTTGTGAAGACGATCGCGTTGTTCTGGCCGGAGCCACCGAAGCTGAAACCGAGGACGCCGAAGACGTCGGCGACGTTCTCTTTTTCCTGTTCCAGGAAGTATGCTTCGACCTGCTTCACAACGGCATCTGTACGCGCGGTGGTCGATCCCGCGGGAGTTTGGATGATGGTCAACAGGACGCCCTGATCCTCCTCGGGCAGGAAGGAGCTGGGCAAACGCGTGAAGAACCAGGCGCAGCCGGCGATGACGAGCACGAAAAGGAGCATGACTCGAAGCGGTCGCTTCAGGAGATAGCCAATTGAGCCGACATAGCCTTGTGTGGAGCGATCGAACCCACGATTGAACCACGCGCCAAGGCCTCGTCCCTTCTTGTGATGGTCGATCGGCTTGAGCATGGTGGCGCACAGTGCTGGCGTCAAAACGATTGCAACCACAGCCGACAGGAGCATGGCAGATACAATGGTGATGGAGAACTGACGGTAGATGATGCCGGTGGAGCCGCCAAAGAAAGCCATGGGAATGAAGACGGCCGTCAGAACCAATGCGATACCGATGATCGCGCCGGTGATCTGGTCCATAGACTTTTCGGTCGCCTCAAGCGGGGGTAGCCCTTCTTCATCCATGATGCGCTCGACGTTCTCAACCACGACGATCGCGTCATCGACCAGAAGACCGATCGCAAGAACCATCGCAAACATGGTCAGCGTGTTGATGGAGTAGCCTGCCAGCGACAGGATCCCAAACGTCCCCAAGAGCACGACAGGAACCGCGATCATTGGGATGAGCGTCGCTCGCAGGTTCTGCAGGAAGATAAGAAGCACGACGAACACAAGGATGATCGCTTCGATCAGAGTGTGCACCACCTTTTCGATCGAAAGCTCGACGAATGGGGTGGTGTCGTAGGGATAGGTGATCTCTACCCCTTCGGGGAGGGTGGGGGCGATCTGGCTCAGTGCTGCTTTCACTCTCGACGCAGTGTCGAGCGCATTCGCGCCGGTGGCCAAGTTGACGGCAAAGCCGGTGGAGGGGAGGCCGTTTTGGCGCGAAGCGCCGCCATAACTTTCCTGACCGATCTCTACCGTTGCGACGTCGCTCAGCCGTACAGTCGCCCCATCCGGCTCTACCTTCAGGATGATCGCTTCGAAATCGTCGACGGTCGCCAACTGGCTCTGCGCCGTCATCGTAACTGTCAGCTGCTGGCCATTGACGACGGGCTGACCGCCGAGCGAGCCCACAGAGACCTGCGTGTTCTGTGTCTGGATGGCGTTTGTCAGGTCTGCCGGTGTCAGCTGATATTTCTGAAGCTTCAGCGGGTCCATCCATATCCGCATGGCATAACCGGAGCCGAAGATATCGATGCTTCCCACACCTTCGAGCCGCTTGATCTGGTCTTCGATGCTCGTGGAGAAGACGTCGCCGAGATCGACGGAGGAGCGCTTGCCATCGGTGGAAACGAGAGCGCCAACCATAAGGATGCTCGATGTGGAACGCGTGACGGAAATTCCCGCCTGCTGCACGACGTCTGGCAGCTGCGATTGCACCAATTGCAGCTTGTTCTGAACCTGTACCTGAGCGATTTCAGGATCGACGTTGTTGCCAAACGTCAAGGTCACACTGGCGCTTCCCGTCCCGGAAGAGGACGTCATGTAGGTGAGATCATCCAGGCCGGTCATCCCGTCCTCGATGATGCTCGTCACTGACTTCTCGACCGTTTCCGCGCTGGCGCCATTATAGGCTGCTGCAATCCTAACGGTGGTTGGCGCGATGTCGGGATATTGAGAGATCGACAATGTCGAAATGGCGAGCGCGCCTCCCAACATGATGACGATCGCGATGACCCATGCGAACACCGGGCGCCGAATAAAGAATTTCGCCATTGCAGTTTTCCTGCCGTATTTCTTGTGAGCGCTTGTTGTGGACGAGCGTCTACTGCTGCGGGGCCTGTTCGCTTTCAGGTGTCGGCTGTTCGGTCGGGACGACCAGCCCATCCTCATTCACTGTCGATGCAACCGGGGCCACAGCTGCGCCGTCGCCAATCCACTGGAAGCCGTCAACGATGAGGCGGTCGCCGTCCGCTACGCCTTCAGATACGAGCCAGTTGTTGCCGGATACATGGCTGACGGGGAAGATGCGGGTTTCCACGGTGTTGTCGCTCGTCACGAACTTGGCCGACAATTCGCCACGCGGGTTGCGTGTGGCGGCCCGTTGCGGGATCAGATAGCCTCGCTCCTGACCAAGGGTTACCGTTGCGCGGACATACATGCCCGGCAGAATGACGTTGTCAGGGTTGTTGAAGAGCGCCCTGATTTGGTACGTGCCGGTGCTCTCTCTTACCGCCATCTCCGCCATGTCCAGCTTGCCGGTCTGCGGGTAAACGGTGCCATCCTCCAGCGTAAGGCTGATTTCAGCATTTCGGGGATCGCCGCTCAGGCGACCGGAGGCAAATGCCGAACGGAGCTCGAGCAGGTTGGTGCTGGACTCAGTCAGGTCGATGTAGATCGGATCGAGCTGCCGCAGCGTTGTCAGGGCATCAGCTTGATTGGCCGTCACGATATTGCCTATCGCGACATTCGAGAGGCTGGTCACTCCGTCGAACGGAGCACGAATCTTGGTCAGGTCAAGATTGATCTCAGCCGTCTGCAACGCTGCTTTCGCCTGTGCGACCCCGGCTTCCGCCTGAAGAAGGGTTACGCGCGCATTCTCGAATTCGATCTGTGTTGCACCGCTGTTGACGAGGCGTTCGAAGCGGGCAAGGTTGGCTTGCGCGCCAGGGACGCTGGCTTCCGCCTTGGCAACATTCGCACGGGCCTCGGCGACCGCCGCCTCGTAGGTTTCGTCCTCGACCTGGAAGAGGAGGTCACCAGCCTTAACTTCACTGCCTTCCTTGAAGGCGATCTCCCGAACGGATCCTGTGACTCGCGGGCGGATCGCGGCAGTCCGGAAAGCAGTCGCTCGTCCGGGAAGGACGCGCGTGATCGGGTGTTCGGCGATCGCCAATGAGACGACGCTTACCGGCGTGGGCGGGCGTTCTTGGGCCTGCGCTGCCTGTCCATTTGCGCCGGGCTCCCCTGTATCACTGCACGACGCCAACGTGATCATCAGGAGAAGGGGTACGTAGGGGATTTTCATAACGTCATCCAGATGAGCGGTTCAAGGGTCGGACGGATACGAGGTAGGCTGCAGGGCCACGTAGAAAGTGTCAGATTCCCCTAATCTACAATAGGAAAGAGAGCAGGAGAACGGCCGATAGAAAGTGACGTAATTAAAAAATCGTCACTTTGCAAGCGGGTTTTGCAGTGCGGCATTCACCAGATCGATTAGCCCCTCGCATCGTTCACCAAGCTCGGCTGGATCCGTCTTGGCAAGGAACACCGGGTGAAAGACGCTTGCGAACGCAGCCGCAACCGCAGAACCCGTTCGTTCGGGATCAGGGCAATGGTATACGCCAGCTGCCATTCCATCCTTGATCACGTCGGTGAAGAGCGAGTTTATCAGAGCCTTGTAATGACGGCCACTTGGGAGATCGGCATTCGACATCAGGAGGATCATCTCGAAAAGGTAAGGGCTCTCCTGAATGTCGCTCTTGTGCGCCTCCATCAACTTTCGAACGACGATGCCAAGCTTTGCCGGCGCCGGAGCAGGATCGTTCAGGAGCGCGAAACGATCGATCATCCTATGGATGTGGCGGTCGCAGATCGCGTCGGCCAGCTGCGTCTTCGAACCAAAATGCTTGAAGACGTTCGCTGGCGACATCTTCAACTCGCTCGCTATGTCCGCGATCGAGCAGCGTCCAATGCCTTTTTCGCGAAATAAATCTTCAGCTGTCGCCAGGATATCCTGCCGCGTCTCCTCCGCCTTCTGTCTCGGCCTGCGCACCATTCCTCTGCTCTTCCGACCTCTGTCTCAACCTTCCATAAAATAGGGCGCCAGATTTGTGCGCACACGATCGAGAACCGTCGCACCGGTCAAATCCGGTTTAAATGATGAGCCGGTTATCTTTTCAAAGGCGCTGCGATAAACATCAGCGGTGGCCTCTATCAAAGACGGAGGAATAGCGGGAATCTCATCTTTGTAGGGATCGCACCTCTCTGTCACCCAGGCGCGGACGAAGTCCTTGTCGAAGCTGACCGCTCTCTCTCCGCGTTCAAACCTTTCCTGGTATGTGTCCGCCATCCAGTAGCGGCTACTGTCAGGTGTATGAATCTCATCAGCAAGAATGATGGTTCCCTCCCGGTCAACGCCGAATTCGTACTTGGTGTCGACGAGAATGAGCCCGCGCTTGGCAGCCAGCTCCTGGCCGCGCGCAAACAAAGCGAGTGCATAATCGCGAACCTGCTCCCATTGGGTCTGGCTCAACAGGTTCCCGTCTATGATGTCGTGCGGTGTGAGAGGTTCGTCATGACCGCCATCGAAGGCTTTGCTAGTCGGCGTGATGACCGGCGCGGGTAAAGCCTCATTGTCTTTCAGGCCTTCAGGCAGATTCAGGCCATACACGGACCGGTGGCCTTGCTTGTAGAGGGTCAACAAAGACGTGCCGGTTGTGCCAGCAAGATACCCGCGGACGACGATCTCCACAGGAAGGATGTCGAGACGCTGTCCGATGACGACATTGGGGTCCGGATAGGCGAGGGCGTGATTGGGACAGATGTCACTCGTGTTCTCGAACCAGTAACGCGCCGTCTGCGTCAGGACGTGACCCTTGTCCGGAATGCAGGTAAGAATCCGGTCAAAGGCACTCAACCGATCTGTGGCAATGATGATGCGGCGTCCATCCGGCAGGTCGTAATTGTCGCGAACTTTCCCGCGGTAGTGGTTCGGCAGTTCAGGAATATGGGCTTCAGACAGGACGCGCACGGTTGATCTTTCGAAAGTTGGAGCTGCCATATCCTATGACACGGCGCGCGTGGGGCCGACAAGCGAGCGCCTACGGGAGCTCTCTGAACGCAGGCTGCCTGCGACTTGCGTGCTCCATTTGAGAGGCGGAGCGTTTGAGGCTTGCGTTTTCGGGCGCAGGATCGCTGGAAGGGGAGTATTGGCGCAAATACGCGAGCGATTTCAGTGTTCTAGAAGAAATCGTGCGGTTGGGAGAAAAACCATGTTGACTTGTTTTGGGGTGCGGGCTTATAAACCGCTCACCAACGAGG
>JAEWOP010000191.1 GCA_023399635.1 Pseudomonadota bacterium | reverse complement strand
TCTATTGACTCCAGCCTTGCCGCGGGTGAAGAAGCGGCTGTAGACCGGGTACTCGTTCATCAGCCGCTTGAATTCATGCGATGGCAGCATCAGAAGAACGACGTCGGTCAGCGCACTCGCATTGGTGGCTGCTCTTCCGTCGGCGAGAAGGCCTCTCTCGCCCAGCGTATTGCGCGGGAAAAGTTGAGAAATAAGGGTGCCGGAGGAATCTCTGACCTCGACACTCCCATCCATGATCAGGAAAATGCCGGGGAGCAGCTCGTTGAGAGCGTAGATCTTGCTGCCAGCCTTCAGCGAGCGGGATTGGAACCGGGCAATAACCCGCTTCAGCTCATCCCCCGGCAGGCTGTCATAGGGATGGACCGTTTCCACAAATTTGGCGATGTCTAGAACGGCATTCGCCATCAACAAGCCATCCTTGAATGGCCGTCACCGGCCGAACGGCCTGCAGAAAAACGGGCGGCTCGCGCCGCCCGTTCTTTCGTCAGTGCGTATCAGTGACCGGTTGCTGCGCCCGCGCCACGGGGAACGCGGATCGATTCGACCAGGTCCTGTACATGCTGCGGAGGAGCCTGCGTCATCATCGAAACGATATAGGCGGCTCCGAAGTTCAGCAGTGCGCCGATCGGACCGAACGCTGCCGGCGAGATGCCGAACAGGTAGTTGGCAGGGACGTTTTCCAGCATGTTCGTACCAGGGATGAAGAACCAGCCGAGGTAGGTGAACAGGTAGACGCAGGTGGCGATCAGGCCGACCAACATGCCGACGGTTGCGCCCGCAGAGTTCACCCGCTTGGAGAAGATCCCCATCATCAGAACCGGGAAGATACTGGCTGCGGCAAGGCCGAAAGCGAGAGCAACCGTCTGCGCGGCAAATCCTGGTGGGTTAAGCCCCAGCAGAGTTGCCACCAGGATAGCACCAGCCATCGCGATACGAGCGGCGAGAAGCTCACCCTTTTCGGAGATATCCGGCTTCAGGAAGTCCTTGATCAGGTCGTGACTGATCGCAGACGAGATGGCCAGAAGCAGACCGGCAGCCGTCGACAGAGCGGCCGCGAGACCACCTGCTGCGATGAGGCCGATGACCCAGCCCGGAAGCTGTGCGATTTCCGGGTTGGCAAGAACGAGGATGTCGTTGTTGATATCCAGTTCGTTGCCGCTCCAGCCACGCTGGGTTGCCGTTTCGGTAAAGCCGGCAGCCTTGTCGTTGTAGTACTGGATGCGGCCGTCGCCATTCTTGTCTTCGAACTTCAGAAGACCAGTGGTTTCCCAGTTTCTCATCCAGTCAGGTCGCTCGTCATAGAGAACCGCCTCCGCCTGGGGACCGCCCGGGAAGATGGTGTCGATGATGTTGAGACGTGCCATCGCACCGACCGCCGGAGCGGTGAGGTAAAGAAGGGCGATGAACACCAGCGCCCAGCCCGCCGACCAACGCGCATCAGCAACCCGCGGAACGGTGAAGAAGCGGATGATGACGTGCGGAAGACCAGCCGTACCGATCATCAGAGACAGTGTGAACAGGAACATGTTCAGCATGCCGCCTTGAGCGGTGTAGGCCGTGAAGCCGAGATCTGTGACAACCTGGTCCAGCTTCTGCAAGAGCGGCAGGCTCGATTCGGTATGGGTCGAGAACAGGCCGAGCCAAGGAAGCGGGTTGCCGGTCAACTGCATCGAGATGAAGATCGCGGGGATCGAGTAAGCGACGATCAGAACAACATACTGAGCGACCTGCGTGTAGGTGATGCCCTTCATGCCGCCAAGAACAGCGTAAACGAAAACCACGGCGGAAGCGATCCAGAGGCCGGTCGAGACGTTGACTTCCAGGAAGCGCGAGAAGGCGACGCCAGCGCCTGTCATCTGGCCGATAACATAGGTCACGGAGATGATGATCAGGCAGACAACCGCCACGAGGCGAGCGGTGTGGCTGTAGAAGCGGTCACCGATGAACTGCGGCACGGTGTATTTGCCGAACTTGCGCAGGTAAGGCGCGAGCAGGAGTGCGAGCAGAACATAGCCGCCAGTCCAGCCCATGAGATAGGTCGAGTTGGCATATCCAACGCCAGCAATGAGTCCGGCCATGGAAATGAAGGACGCTGCCGACATCCAGTCGGCGGCCGTGGCCATACCGTTCATAACGGGATTAACGCCGCGGTTTGCGGCATAGAACTCTGCGGTGGAACCCGCCCGAGCCCAGATGGCGATGCCTATGTAGAGCGCGAACGAGGCGCCTACAATAAGCAGATTAAGTGTATACTGATCCATTGTTCCCCCGTCCCTTACTGCTCGTCTACGCCGTGCTCACGATCGAGCCGGTTCATGTAGACCGCGTAATAGAAAATCAGCGCGATGAAGACGAGAATGGATCCCTGCTGGGCAAACCAGAAGCCCAGATCCGTTCCGCCTACCGGTATGCCGGAAAGCATCGGCCGCAGCAGAATGCCGAAGCCGTAAGAAACAACTGCCCAAATGATCAGGCAGATGGTGATGATGCGAATATTTGCGGCCCAATAGGCATTGGACGATGATTTGTCCGCCACGTATGCTCCTCCCTTTCCTCAGATAGCGCCCTTACGCGCCAAACCCTCTTTGCCCACGCCGCACCCGAGTCCCGCAGCGGAATAGACAAGTATCAAGGAGTAACTAATCACCTGTGACACGTACATCCTCCGTTAGTCGTACTTCCACAGAAGTTTAACCAATACTCAGAGGATGGGTCTCATGTTTATGCTGCAGCGCACAAGAATAGCTGCATTGTGAGCATGATCAGACAGCTTTTCCATTTGAGCGGTGCTTTTGGCCTGAGCCGGCCGATCTGTTCCATGGCTCCCTCCCTCGGCTGGTGCTTGGCGAACCAAGCGCTTGCTCATGCGTTTGGCGTCAAAACAATTGCATGCAGCCGGAGGTCATCGTGAGTTTGCCGTCTCGGAAATCGACAGTGGTGATCACTGGTGCATCGGCAGGGGTAGGGCGCGCAGTCGCTCATGTCTTCGCCCGTGAAGGCTGGCGGGTTGGCGTTGTCGCGCGCGGTGCCGAAGGACTGGAGGCGGTCGCAAGTGAGATCGATGCCTTGGGCGGAGAGGCGCTGGTTCTCAAGGCAGATGTGGCAGATTCCCCCGCCTTGAACGAGGTCGCGGACAAAGTGAACGAGGCCTGGGGGGGGATCGATATCTGGATCAACAACGCCATGGTCACCGTTTTCGGGCCTGCCTCGGCCATTGAGCCGGAGGAATTCAAGCGGGTGACGGAGGTCACCTATCTTGGGCAGGTATATGGCACCCAGGCTGCGCTTAAGCATATGTCACGTGCTGGTCGGGGGACGATCGTGTCGATTGGCTCCGCGCTTGCTTACCGCTCAATCCCGCTGCAGTCGGCATATTGCGGCGCCAAGGCCGCGACGCGGGTCTTCATTGATTCCCTGCGCAGCGAACTTGTCCATGATGGGTCGCCAATTCGGCTTACGATGATCCATCTTCCGGCTGTCAACACACCTCAATTCGATTGGGCGCGGTGCAAGATGGATCGGCAGCCGCGTCCTGTTGCACCCGTGTTTGCGCCAGAGGCTGTTGCGGAGCAGATTTATCAGGGCGCTCTGTCGGCGCCGCGCGAGCTTTGGATCGGCATGCCCACCGTCAAGACGATCGTCGGCGGTCTGTTGCTGCCAGGCTTGACCGATCGTTTGGCAGCCTCTCAGGCATACGAAGGCCAGATGGACCGCACCCCCGTGAGCCCCGGCCGCGAAGACAATCTTTTCGCTCCCGTCACTCGTGCGGCCGCTACGGAGGGGCGGTTCCGGAAGGAATCCTCTTCCTGGGTAGGAGCCGTATCCGGTTTATCGGTCAGGCTAGCTCTCGCCGGGGCGGGGCTTGGCGCGATGTCTGCAATCGCTTTGGCCGCGCGACGTTACACCCGTCGCTAAGTGAAAGGGCGGAGAGACGGTATCAATGCGTGACTAGATCAGCAACCGGTAGCTCAAGGCGTCTGCCTGACCTGTTCCCTCTGCAAACTTCTGGCGCTAGACAGGTGATCCTGGAACCAAGCGACCCGATGCTGGAGAGCGGGATCGTAGGTAGAGTTGAGGATGATGCGTAGCCGATCCTATGCCGATCACGCCCAGTTGTAGGCATGCCGAGGTTCAGACGAGGAGAGAGAAGGTCGTGAACGAGTTCTATTCGATGTACAGCCACGAATTCATCCGCGTGGCGACATGCGTGCCAAGCACTGAAGTTGCCGATCCTGACTTCGCGGTTCAGGAAACGCTGCGCCTGGCGGAATCGGGTCACGCGCAAAGTACCGCAGTCATGCTTTTTCCCGAGCTTGGCCTTTCCTCCTACGCCATCGATGATCTGTTGCTGCAGGATGCGCTTCTCGACGCCGTTGAGAAGGCTGTGGCGCGGATCGTAGAAGCTAGCAAACAGCTCTACCCCGTGCTGACGATTGGTGCGCCGCTGCGGCACGAAGGGTGCCTCTACAACACCGCGATCATCATCCACCGCGGTGTGATCCTAGGCGTCGTTCCGAAATCCTACCTGCCAAACTACCGGGAATTCTACGAGCGTCGCCATTTCTCGCCCGGTAGCGGAATGATCAACGCCACGATATCGGTTGCAAGTCAGCGCGTTCCTTTCGGGGTTGATCTGCTGTTTCGCTCGCAAGGCAGCGTCCCTTTCACCTTCCATGTAGAGATCTGCGAAGATTTCTGGATGCCGCTGCCGCCTTCGACCCGCGCGGCCATGGCGGGTGCGGAACTGCTTCTCAATCTCTCTGCCAGCAACATTACAATCGGCAAGGCCGAAACGCGGCGAATGCTGTGCGCCAGTCAATCGGCGCGTACGATCTCAGCCTATGCCTATTCGGCTGCAGGACCGGGCGAGTCCACGACGGATCTGGCTTGGGATGGGCATGCAGCGATCTTTGAGTATGGCGATCTGCTGGCAGAGACGAACCGTTTTCCCGCTGATAGCACGTTTGTGACCGGTGATGTAGATCTCGGACGTCTGCGGCAGGAACGGATGCGCCTCAATACGTTCGGCGAGTGTGCGAGGAATGAGCTCGCGGGGACCCCCGCGTTCCGCATTGTCGAATTTAGGCTGGACCGTCCCGCAGCTCCCGTACCGCTCCAGCGGCATATCGAGCGCTTTCCTTACGTTCCGTCCGATCCGGCGCGTCTTAGAGAAGATTGCTATGAAGCATATAACATTCAGGTGCAGGGCTTGGCAAAGCGCCTCTTGGCGACGGGGATCAAGCATCCAGTCATTGGAGTGTCTGGCGGGCTGGATTCAACTCAAGCCTTGATTGTCACCGCGCGCGCCATAGACATGATAGGCGGGGAGCGAAAGGATATTCGTGCCTACACGCTGCCGGGTTTTGCCACCTCCGACAGTACGAAGAGCAACGCCTGGACGCTGATCAACAGCCTTGGGGTCACCGGAGAAGAGATCGACATCCGTCCCGCCGCGCGCCAGATGTTAGCCGACCTCGGACATCCCTTCGGTGCAGGTGAACCTGTCTACGACGTCACCTTCGAGAACGTGCAGGCGGGGCTCCGTACCGATTACCTTTTCCGTCTCGCCAATCAGGTTGGCGGCTTGGTGGTCGGCACGGGCGACCTTTCCGAACTAGGGCTGGGCTGGTGCACCTATGGCGTAGGCGATCACATGTCGCACTACAACGTCAATGCTTCCGTCTCAAAGACGCTGATCCAGCACCTTATCCGCTTCGTGGCGCACTCTGGAGACGTCTCGGAGGAAACGGCTGCCGTGCTGGAGGCTATCCTGGATACGGAGATCTCGCCGGAACTGGTGCCGCCGGGCGAGGAGGGCGTGCTGCAATCGACGCAGGATATTGTCGGGCCCTACGCGCTCCAGGACTTCAACCTTTTCTATCTGACGCGCTATGGCTACCGGCCTTCAAAAATAGCATTCCTCGCTTACACCGCCTGGAGCGATGCTCAACGCGGCAATTGGCCAGTTGCCATTCCCGAAGAGCAGAAGCGGGCTTATACACTCAGAGAAATCCGCCACTGGCTGGAGATCTTCCTCCGGCGGTTCTTTGCCAACCAGTTCAAGCGTTCCACTCTGCCCAACGGTCCGAAGATCACCTCTGGTGGTTCACTTTCTCCGCGCGGCGACTGGCGCGCACCGTCCGATGCCAGCAGTAAGGTGTGGCTGGCAGAACTGCGAGACAACGTGCCCGATGACTGAACGGGTACAGGTTTAGCGTCAGAAAGGGCGGGTGGAATTCGCGCACTCCCGCGCCAGCACTTGTAGGATCAGTCAGATCGGCGGAGCAGGGAATACGCGACCGTCGAATAGCTTGCGAGCAGTACGCAAGGTTCCAATGCCTTGGATCGCGCCTTGGCGATCTCGGTGTACGAGCACTTCTGCAGCACCTGTGGGATGCTCGATGAGGAAACGGTCATCATCAGGAAGCTGCGCGACATCGGCCGCGACTGAGCCCTTCAATGTGCACGCGGTTGCAACGCTGACGGCTGCAAAGACGCCGATAGAGGCGTGGCAGCGGTGAGGAATGAAGCTGCGCGTGCAGATCGCCCCTCCATTTTGAGGTGTCGAAACAATCGTCATCTTCGGGACCGACTTGTCGCGCACGTCTCCGAGGTTCATGAGAGGCCCAGCCTCCAGACGGATTGTCTCCAGGCGCGCCTTCAGCCCGGCGTTCGCATCAAGCGTCTCCCGATCTTCCGTCCCTTTCAGGCCGAAATCGGAAGCCCGGAGGATGACAACGGGCATGCCATTGTCGATGAGCGTGCACTCGACCCCTGCAATGGTATCCTGGCTGTTGCCGGTCGGTAGAAGAGCTCCGCACATGGAGCCTTCGGTGTTCTGGAAGAAAAGTGGTACTTCAGCATGACGCCCTGGGACGCCGTCTATCCGCGCCTCTCCCTCGTAGGAGACGCGACCGCCTGGTGTCGATACCTGCGCCAGTGAAACCTCGCCAGTGTTGACCATGTGGATACGCACCGGCGTCGCGGGATCTTCAGCCCTAACGAGGCCGCGTTCGATCGCCGCCGGGCCTACGGCTGCAAGAATATTGCCGCAGCCCTGCGCATCGGTCACCACCGGCTGATCGACGTAGACCTGGAGAAAGAGGTAATCCACATCCGCATCCACCCGGGTCGAGGGTGATAGAATCGCCACCTTTGATGTCAGTGGGTCAGCTCCGCCAATCCCATCTATCTGTCGCGCATCAGGAGAACCCATGATCCTTAACAGCAGCGCATCGCGCTCCCTTGGGTCGGTCGGAAGATCGGACGCGAGGAAAACAGCGGCCTTCGACGTCCCGCCGCGCATCCAAAGGCATGGGATGCCTTCAGCAAAGGCGTCAGACATATTTCAGTCCCTTCTCCGCCAGCCGCTCACGCATACCGTAAATATCCAGACCGAGTTCTCCAGCTGCCAGCCGCCGGCGCTTTGCCTCTTCTGCAGCAAGGCGATTGTCGGCAGCATCGGCAATCCTGGCCGCATCGGAACGCTTCACAACAACCACACCGTCGTCATCGGCGACAATCACGTCGCCAGCTTCGATCGCTGCTCCCGCGCAGACGATCGGGATGTTTACGGAACCCAAGGTCTCCTTCACAGTGCCCTGTGCAGAGATCGCCTTCGACCATACGGGAAACTTCATCGCCGTGAGGTCGCGAACATCGCGAACTCCGGCGTCGATAATCAAGCCACGGCATCCGCGCGCCATCGCCGAAGTTGCGAGAAGATCCCCAAAATAGCCGGTATCACAAGGAGAGGTTGGAGCGAGCACCAGGACGTCACCTTCCTGCAGCTGCTCAATGGCAACGTGCACCATCCAGTTGTCTCCAGGTGGTGCTGATATGGTGACGGCAGATCCGGCGATCTGCGCGCCGGAGTAGATGGGGCGCATATAAGATGCAAGGCAGCCGGTACGCCCCTGTGCCTCGTGTACTGTCGCAACGCCCGCGATGGCCAGCCGCTGGATGACTGCCTGGTCTGCCCGCTCTATGGGTTGGACGACGACTCCCATATCAGTGGTCCTTCTGCACTGGCGGCGTGCCATGGGTATGGAAGGTCTCGATAGTCTTGAGCCCCCAGGCCTGTCCCTTCTTGCGGTCTGTTTCAGTCCAGACAACCGGCTGCCAGTCCGGTGCGAGGATGAGCCGCGCTCCAGCATTGGCCAGTTCCACCCGGTTGCCAGCAGGCTCCCAGACATAGAGAAAGAAAGTTCCCTGGATGGCGTGCTTGTGCGGACCCGTCTCGATGTGAACGCCGTTCTGCAGGAAGATGTCTGCCGCCCTCAAGATGTCCTCGCGTTGATCCGTGGCATAGGTGACATGGTGCAGGCGACCCTCGCCACCGCCATGTTCCTCGGTACAGGCGAGGTCATAGGTCTTGTTGTTGATGGTGAACCAACAGCCGCCGATACGGCCATTGTCGAGCTGGATCATCTCGGTCACCCGCGAGCCTAAGCAGGTTTCCATGAAGCGACGGAACTCCGTTACGTCGCTCGACAGCAGGTTCAGGTGGTCAAGGCGGCGCGGAGCGGCACCAGTGAATGCGGATGCCGTATTTTTCAAAGCCGCACGTTCGGCCTCCGTCTGCGGCTCGTATCGTCGGGTCTCCCAATAGATCTCGAAGATGTGTCCGAACGGGTCTTCGAAGCGGAAGGCCCTGCCGTGGCCAAGGTCGCCTTCCACCCAGCCGTGAACCTTGTAACCCGAACGTTCTATAGCCCTCGCTCGCCGCTCCAGCGCTTCAGCCGAGGCGGCGCGGTAGGCGATATGGCCGACGCCCGTCCGGTCGTGGCGGGTCAGCTTCAGCGAATGAAACTCGTAATCATCCCAGGCGCGGAGATAGGCGGACTGGGCATCCTCGCCCGAAAGCTTCAGCC
Organism: Pseudomonadota bacterium; assembly: GCA_023399635.1. Lineage (GTDB taxonomy): Bacteria > Pseudomonadota > Alphaproteobacteria > Rhizobiales > Rhizobiaceae > Neorhizobium. The sequence continues at coordinate 15,129 of JAEWOP010000191.1, read as the reverse complement.
CATAAACGCGCGTGAAGAAGTCTAGGCTCTCTTCGTAGCGGTCGGTGAACACCTCAACATGACCGAGATGGGCGATGTCATGACACTGCTCCACAGGATCCCTCCTCACAATTCGTCGACGGTGCGCGGAAAGATTGACTGGAACCCTTCGGCATACTTGCAGTCACGGCCGCCCGACTGGCCGCCAGAATTGCGCTTGAAGTGGTTGGCGCGGTTGATGGCAACCCGCGTATAATACTCCCACAGGTGCTCCTGCCCCTCCATGCATTCAATGGCAGCGCGCTTCTTCTCCCAGACGGGGGTGATGTCGAGGAAGGTGTCGGGCTTCCAGCCCATCTGCTCGGTCTGGTGAGGCTCGAAGAGATACATCTGCGGCGCACCAAGGACGTTCTGGCCCGGGTTGTGGCCCCAGGCCTGCGCGATCATGCGGCATTCAAGTGCCACCTGCGTCGTATACATGTGGTCCGTATTGTAGGGATCATACTGCGAATGGCTGAGCATGAAGCGCGGCTGCACCTTGCGGATGACGTCTACCAGCGCATTCTTGTCGTCACGGCTCAGTTCAAGAGGATAGTCACCCAGGTCCATGGAAACGAGATCGTGCACGCCCAGAGCTTCAGCCGCCCGTTCCGCTTCCGCGCGACGAGCGTCCTTTACCCGCTCCAGCGTCATTCCCTCCTGCTTCCAAAGCTTGGCGCTTTCCCCGCGCTCGCCGAAGGACAAACAGACGACTGTGACATGGTAGCCAAGTTCGGCATGGAGTGCGATCGCGCCGCCGCAGCGCCAAACGAAATCGGCAGCGTGCGCGCTGATGACGAGCGCAGTTTTGGCCGCCGCGTTTTGATCCGACATAGTGTGAGCCTCCCTCAGGTCACTAACAAGTTCCTCCTCCACCGGAGGAAGATCAAATCGAAAAGCCGTGAGGTCGTATAACTTTACGCTATAGGCGCTGGTGAAGATCTCTCGATTTTGCCAGACTCCGTTCGGATCGCAGGAAAAGAGGTGGGGCGTGGTTCAGGAAGTGAAAAAGATCGCTTTCATCGGTTTCGGTGAAGCTGCATATGCATTCGCACGCGGATGGAGCCGACATGAGGGCCTCTCGGTTGCAGCCTTTGATCTGAAGTTGCTTGATCCCGATACCGTCGGCTTGATGCACAAGCGCTGCGAGGAGGCATCAGTCTTCGCCTCAGGCGACCAGTCTCAAGCGCTCGCGGGGGCCGAACTGGTGTTCAGCTTGGTGACTGCTGATCAGGCCCTTGCGGCGGCGCATGCTGCGTCGTCACATATCAACGCCAATGCGCTCTGGCTGGACTGCAATTCCTGTGCCCCGCAAACGAAGGAGAAAGCAGCAGGTTTGGTTCAATCTGTTGGAGCCCGATATGTCGACGTGGCGGTAATGGCGCCGGTTCATCCGAAGGGTCATCAGGTTCCTCTGCTCTTGTCAGGACCTCACGCGGATGAGGCTGCTGGGATATTGGTGCAACTAGGAATGCGACCAGAAGTGACAGGTCATAAGATCGGTGACGCTTCCAGCGTGAAGATGTTGCGTTCCGTCATGGTGAAGGGGCTTGAGGCTCTGACTGCCGAGTGCCTGCTGGCGGCGCGACGATCTGGTGTGGAAGAAGCAGTCCTGGCATCGCTACAGGCTTCAGACCCCGGCATCGATTGGCGCGCGCGGGGTGCCTACAACCTGGAGCGAATGATGGTGCATGGGGCACGCCGCGCTTCGGAGATGGAGGAAGTCTGCGCTACGTTGCAAGAGATGGGACTGCCGGACTGGATGAGCCGCGCCACTACAGAATGGCAAAGCAGGGTCGCATCGATGAGCCTCGATCCGGGACCTGATGACCTGGCGCTGCGGTCCGACATCTTGCTGGACAAGATATGATCTCGCACAACCTCCGGCACCTGCGCCTCTTCATGGCCACGGCGGAACTGAAGTCGCTCACGCTGACGTCGCAGAAGTGGCACGTCTCGCAGCCGGCGGTAACACAGGCCCTAAATAATCTGGAGCAACATGCTGGAGGGGTGCTCCTGGAGCGCAGCAGGCATGGCGTATTCCTCACGCCGCGCGGGGAAATTCTACTGAGACGGGTACAAAATGCGTTCAGTCTGCTCGACAGCCTCATGGAGGAGGTTTCGCCGCGGCTTCGCAACTCCCTTACTCTTAACCAGTTGAGGGCGCTTACCGCCGTCAGTGAAAGCGAGAACTTTACTCTAGCAGCACATCAGCTTGGCTTGGCGCAGCCCACGGTGCATCGGGCCGTGAGGCAGGTCGAAGAGGCCGCTGGCCGCAGCCTGTTCGACCGCACTGCTTTTGGAATCATCCCTACGCGATTCTGCCAGGCACTGGTCCAGGCGGCGCGGCTGGCGCGTTATGAATTGGATCAGGCAGAGGCTGAGCTGGTCGCGTTCGACGGCGGGGAGGCGGGTTCGGTCGTGATCGGCGCTATGCCGCTGGCGCGTGTGGCATTACTGCCAAAGGCACTGGCCCTTTTCCGGGAAGAGTATGCCACCGCCTCAGTAAGGATCATCGACGGTACATACGATGCTCTCCTTCAAGGGTTGAGAAGGGGAGCAATAGACATTCTCATTGGAGCACTTCGGGAGCCGAGCCCTATCCATGATGTCGTGCAGGAGCAGCTTTTCGGTGATCGGCTCGCTCTTCTGGCGGGGCCACAACACCCGCTGGCCCAGAAGGCTTCTCTCACGACAGACGATCTACTTTCCTATCCATGGGTGGTGCCGAAGCAAGGAACGCCTACCCGCATCCAATTTGAGATGATTTTCAACTCAGTTGGGTGCCGGCCTCCCGAGCGGCTGATCGATTCCGGCTCGCTTCTGTTGATGCGGGGACTGCTGAGAGAAAGTGATCATCTTGGCTGCATCTCCCGGCATCAAGCAAAGCCCGAGTGTGATATCGGGCTTCTTGTCCAGCTCCGCTACAAAGCCGACGACTTGTGCAGACCGATCGGGCTTACTTTCCGCGACAACTGGCAGCCGACGCGAATGCAAAGGCGGATGGTCGAGTTGCTAAGGGAGGTGGCGCCGAAAACCCAGGATATTAAGCGGATTGGCGCGCGAGATGCGCGAACTCAGCTACCACCTGATCGTAGACAGTCCGCTTGAAAGGCACAATGAGGCCGGGAAGCTCGCTCATCGGCTTCCATTCCCAGGCATCGAATTCAGCCGAATGGCCGCCCGGCGGTGGGTTGATCTGGATTTCGTCTTCGCTGCCTTCAAAACGAAAAGCAAACCAGCGTTGGGTCTGCCCCCTGTACTTCCCTTTTAGGCCGATGCCGATCAGGTGAGGAGGGAGGTCATAGTTGATCCAGTCCCGCGATTGATCGAGAAGCGTGACCGAGCGTATTCCCGTTTCCTCATAGAGCTCCCGGTAGGCGGCACTCATCGGATCCTCGCCCTTGTCGATACCACCCTGCGGCATCTGCCATAGCTGTGGGGAGCCATCGTATTCGCTGTTGCCTTCTGCAATCCGCCGCCCGGCCCAAACAAGCCCCTGCTTGTTCAGCACCATGACACCCACGCAAGGGCGATAGGGAAGATCCTCGGCCGATAATGGCATCTTGTTACTCACTTACTTTAATCAGTTCTCTACCAGATCGTCTGCCAGAGCGGATATGCCGACGATCTCGATCCCGCGGCTGCTTGCTTCCTCCACCCATTGGCGAATTGCGTCAATGGATTCGTCGAACGCAGACGCAACACCAATGGCGCGGCCCTTGCGCAACGCCAGGCGCTCCAGATCATCCAGCTTCTGCAGGATCGCGGTTTTCTCCAGTTGAGCGTCAAGTGTCATGTCTGCAAAGGCGTGAGGCAGTTCAATGGCCCTTGCAACACTGCCGCTGACCGAGCGTGCGGAGCTGCCGTCGTCGAGGAACAGAAGCCCCCTGGATCCAACATCCCGCAACAACGGCTCCAGTGCGTCGGGATCCGACAGAAGGCGGGCACCCTGATAGTTCATGATCCCTGTGTAACCGGTGATCTTCGCCATGGCTTCATGCAACCTTGCCAGGTTTTCATCTGCAGGAAGGCTTGTCAGAAGGGTCGCGGCGGCGGTTTCGTCTTGGGTGAAGCCAAACGGCTCCATCGGCACCTGGATCAGTATTTCGTGGCCCTGGCGACGCGAGGTTTGCATCCAACGCTGCAGGCTGTTTCCGCTTGTGGCAAAGGCGAGCGTCACCTCTTCCGGCAGTTGGTCGATCGCCCTTTGCGTTCCGGTCTGGCTGAGGCCGAGGCCGCCGACCACAATCGCGATACGTGTTCCCCTGGCGCCGGACCACGGGCGGGCATATTGATCCATCGGCCTCAAGCCATCCCTGCCGACGGCCGGAAGTGGCCCAAATGGCGACTCTTCCAGAAGGTCTTCGTTTGGAGTCCCGGCGAGCCGCGGATCCTGTCCAATGCGCGGGCTTTCCACCAGCACGGGTCCGGTCCCGTCCCGCGGACGGGGAGAGTATTTTGTAACGACGCTGCCGTCGTCGGTCAGGACACGCTCGACATTCGCGCCGGATCTTGGATCGGACCGCGCTATGCGTGCTGCCTGTTCAACCGGCGCTTCAGCGCCGGACGCAGCCTCTGCGGGAGGCGAGGCTGATGCGACGACGGCTTCATTCTGCTGGAGAGCAGGTTCTCCTTGCATGGCATAGATCGACAGGGAGACGACGGCCGCAGCCGCACCAAGCGAAACGATTGAGATTGGAGAGAGACGCAGGCGTCGCCTTTTTCCGGTCGGCTTGCTTTGTCCGAGCGGTTTGTGCAGGTCAGTGCCCAAGTTATCGTCCGCGCCGTGATTGAAAATTGACGAGGGAGCCAGGCGAGCCAGCTCCCTCTCTAGAGTCGTTACTGCTTAGCGGCAGCCTTATCCGGGCTTGGCGGGAAGCTCGGATCGGTTTTGTTGCCGCGCAGAAGATCCAGTGCATAGCCCAGTTGGATGTCGTCCTTTGCTTCCGGCGGAACATAAGCGACGGAGCCGGAGCCTTCTTCCGTCTCATTCTGGCCCGGGATATGGCCGCGGAGACTGGATTCACCTTCGGCGCGAACCTTCCCTTGCAGTTCTTCCGGCAGTGGCTGCTCCACGGCAATGTCCGGCTTGATGCCGGTGCCCTGGATCGATGTCCCGGACGGGGTATAGTAGAGCGCGGTAGTCAGGCGGAGCGCCCCGCTCTCGCCCAGCGGAATGATGGTCTGGACAGAGCCCTTGCCGAATGAACGGGTGCCGACGATGGTGGCACGCTTCAGATCCTGCAAAGCGCCGGCCACGATTTCAGAAGCCGATGCAGAGCCGCCATTGATCAGGACCACGACAGGCTTTCCGTCGGTCAAGTCGCCGGGGCCCGCGTTGAACCGGCGCGTTTCCTCGGCATTGCGCCCGCGGGTCGAGACGACCTCGCCGCGTTCCAGGAAGGCATCCGATACATTGATTGCCTGGTCGAGCAGACCACCGGGGTTCAGACGGAGGTCAAGCACATAGCCCTTCAACTTGTCTGCCGGCACTTCCGCCTTGATCTTCTGGATTGCCTTCTCCAGATCGTCGTACGTCTTCTCCGTAAACGAGATCACGCGCAGGTAACCGACATCGCCTTCGGTACGTGCCTTCACGGCCCTGACGGCAATGATGTCGCGGACCACGGTGATCTCGATCGGCTTGTCGGCGCCTTCACGAATGATGGTCAGCTTGATCGGGGTGTTCACCGCACCACGCATCTTCTCGACAGCATCTTCAAGCTTCAGGCCGCGAACAGCAGTTCCATCTATTTCAGCAATCAAGTCGCCTGCGAGAACACCTGCTCGCGACGCAGGCGTATCATCTATCGGCGCGATGACCTTAACAAGTTCGTTTTCCATCGTGACCTCAATGCCGAGACCACCAAATTCGCCACGCGTCTGGGTACGCATGTTGTCGGCATCCTTGGCATTCAAGAAGCTTGAATGCGGGTCAAGGGAGGTGAGCATGCCGTTGATGGCATTCTCAACCAGCTTCTCCTCGTCTGGAGGCGTTACATACTGGGCACGAACGCGCTCGAAAACGTCGCCGAAGATGGACAGTTCTTTGTAGGTCGAAGGGCCCGCAGCCTGCGCTGGCACTCCCGCCGAGTAGATCACGCTCATGGCGGTCGCACCCATCAGCGCACCGACGATCACAAGTGAAGCCTTACGAATCATTACGTGCCCTTCCGATTTCCTTCGCGGACCACCACGGTTTTGAGTCTACCGGTGAACCGTCCTTCCTAAACTCAATGTAAAGGGTTCGACGATCCGTTTCCAGCGTCAATGCTGTAGCGCTCGCCACCTTTTTTGCACCCATCACGGCAATGGGTTCGCCCGATAGGACGAACTTGCCTTGCCGCGTCCTCACCTCGTCCATGCCTGCCAGCACAAGGTGATATCCATCACCCGCATTCAGGATGATCATCTGTCCGTAGCTTCTGAAAGCGCCGGCAAAAACAACCACTCCGTCCGCTGGCGCCGTGACGATTGTCCCGGGACTTGTCGCCACAGTCATGCCTACTGCCGAGTGACCGGTCCCGTCAGGGTCACCGTAGCTTCGGATGACGTCGCCCGCCACAGGCAGATCAAGTGTCTGTCTGAGATTGGCAAAGGCATATGCGGGGGTAATGCGGTTTTTGTCAGGCAAAGTGTTCTGCGCCCGTTCACGAGCTTGTTCCCGCTCTGTCAGGGACAACTGCCGCAAGCGCTCCTCCTCGATCCGGGCCTGTTCCATTGCCTGACGCACCGAAGCGATCTCCCCCTCCAGAGACTGGATCAACCCTTCCAAGCTAACAGCTTTTCCTGCCAGCTCCTCGGCATGCTGTTGCTCCGCCTCCAGTTGAGCCGTGTTCTCCTGGCTGAGCTTCTCGTTTTCCGCAACAAGCGCGTCCATGTGCTTTTCTTCTTCCAGACGAGCGGCAATAGTGGAGGACACCTGCTCCTTCTCTGCCGAAGCTTCCGTCTGGAGCCTCGTCAACGCATCAAGGTCTGCAACCAGGCGATCTGCTTCATCCCGCATTCCGGGGACGACAGCACCCAGCAAGATGGCACTTCTCACGGAAGCTAGCGCATCTTCTGGCGCCACAAGCAAGGCGGGTGGCGGGTTCCGGCCCATTCTCTGCAACGCCGCCAGAACCTCCGCCAGGATGCCTCGACGCGCTCGCAGCGAAACACGGATTTCATCTTCCCTTAGACGCAGCTGCGCAAGCTTCTCCTGGGTGTCGTTGATCTTCTGTTCCAACTCCTTCCGACGCGCGGCGGATTCGATCAGCGCCTGACGCAGATTTGTGGTCGTCTTCTCCAGGTCAGCGATGTTTTGGGCGATTGCCTCGGCACGCTCGACAGAAAGGGTAATGCTGCCGCTCAGTTGCTCAAGCTCCTGGCGGGCCTCATCGCGCTTTTGCTGGAGAGCACGCTCCGGCTCCACCTCAACCACTCGAGGCTCCACGACCTGAGCTAGGACGGACTGGTGTATTGCAGGCGGCAAAAGCAAGGCAAGCGCAGTCGCGCCTGCACAAATCTGCAGACTTCTGAGGTACTGGCGCCTTATTGAGAAGATCATGAGTGCCCCGGTTACCGTGCATCAAAAGGGTAAGCTGATTTGCGGCGGATGACCACCAACAACCGCGTGTCCAGCCGGTTGTCAGACCCGGTGGTAAGGATGGCCCGACAGGATCGTTACACAGCGGTACAGCTGTTCGGCTATCAGGATCCTGACCAGTTGATGCGGCCAGGTCATGCTGCCGAGATTGAGGATGGCGGCGGCTTTTGAGTGCAGTGCCGGATCAAGTCCGTCTGCGCCACCGATGGCAATCATCAGGTCGCGCTTGCCGCCGTCGCGGAAGCGGCCAATCGCGTCTGCGAAGTCCGCGCTGTTCAGTGCCTTGCCCCGCTCATCCAGAAGCACGAGGAGCGCGCCCTCCGGCAAGGCCTTCTCGAGAGCTGCCGCTTCTTCCCGCTTGCGCGTTTCCGCGTTGGAGGCCTTGCTTTCCGGAACTTCCGTCAGGCGGGCGAATTCCAGTCCAATGGCTGGCCCTGCTTTGGCAAAGCGGTCGAGATAACGGGACGCAAGTTCCTTCTCCGGACCGGCTTTGAGCCGTCCAACGGCAAAGAGGGTGATGCGCATGACGTCTCGTCGTTCTATTCACAATCCAAGCGTTCGGCCCCCACTAGGCGAAGCCGCTTCACCTGCTTCAGAAGCGACGAGCAGTCCGTCGCGGTAGCTTAATGTCGCGTCTCTTCCTCAAGGTCTGGAGCTGCCCACATCTTTTCGATGTTGTAGAACTCCCGCACTTCAGGTCGGAACACATGAATGATGATGTCACCTGTATCGATGAGCACCCAATCACCCGCTTCAAGTCCCTCGACGCGAGCTGTCCCAAGACCTTCGTCTTTCAGATCTGAAATCAGATGCTCGGAGATCGCGTTCACATGCCGGTTCGATCGCCCGGACACTACGACCATGTAGTCTCCCAACGCTGATTTCCCAGCAATGTCGAGGGTGATGATGTCTTCTGCTTTGGAGTCCTCAAGGCTTGCGAGGACCAGTTCGAGAGCGCGGGCAGCGGCATCGGCGCCACGTTCCATGCTCTTCGGGAGGATGACAGGCATCTTCCCTTTGGCGTGTACTGTTGTCAGGGTTCGTCCTTTCTTCCAGGTAACAGCTACAGCACTGTCCGCGAATCCGAATTCATCCGGCCGCTAATGAAAGGTGGCATTGATGGGTTAAGGTTTCAAGATGCAGTAGGCGATCCAGGCTCGGAGCCAATTGAGCCCGACCTTCGTAGCTTTGTTGAGCTCAGAGTCGATCGCGGGCCATGGATAAATGTCCAGGCGGGTGCGCGTTTGCGCCACAGGATGCCGGCGTCGTCTTCATCAAGGCGCGCATGGTCGAAGGTGCGTGTCAGTTTGGAGGAGAGAAAGGAAAGCGTGGAACCGGGACGATCAATCACAGCGATAGGGAAGGTGCACACGATGGAGCGCCATTCCTGCCATCGATGAAAGTTCCGCAGCCCGTCCGCTCCCATGATCCAGATGAAGTTGACGCCCGGTTTGCTTCTTCTGACATGGGTCAGAGTATGCGCCGTGTAAGGGCTTCCCAGCGCCTGTTCGAACGCTGTGACTTTCATTTTCGGATCGCGTGCAAGCTTCTCGCACATGTCGATCCGGCTGGTGAGCGGCGCGAGCTCTGTCTGGTTCTTCAACGGGTTTCCGGGCGTTACCATCCACCACAGCTGGTGGAGGCCAAGGCGTCTCAGCGCGATCTCCGCTACAAGCAGGTGGCCTTCGTGCGGTGGATTGAACGAGCCACCGAAGAGGCCAACCACCATGCCGCGCTCTGTATGGGGCATCCTGAGATATTTGCCATCGGGAGCCGGCTCCGACACGAGCGACTACGGCCTGATCTGGCCGGTGCCGTGCACGCGGTATTTGAACGAGGTCAGTTGCTCCACACCAACCGGGCCGCGCGCGTGCATTTTGCCTGTCGCTATTCCGATCTCTCCACCCATTCCGAACTCGCCACCATCGGCAAACTGCGTCGATGCGTTGTGCAGCAGGATCGCAGAGTCGATCTCGTTGAAGAAGCGCTCCACAACCGCAGGGTCTTCCGCAATCACAGCTTCTGTATGGTTGGAGGAATAGGTGTTGATGTGCGTGATCGCGCCTGAAAGACCATCTACAATCGCAACGGAGATGATTGCGTCCAGATACTCCGTACGCCAGTCCTCTTCCGTTGCAGGCTTCAGACCAGGTATGACCTTGAGGACGGCCGCTGATGCGCGAATTTCGCAGCCTGCCTCGGTGAGGGCCTCCAGGATTGGCGTCAGATGGCTGCCAATCGCAGCGCTATCGATAAGCAACGTTTCGGCTGCTCCGCAGATGCCCGTGCGGCGCATCTTGGCGTTGACGACGATCCGCTTCGCCATCTCAAGATCTGCGGATGCATCGACATAGATATGGCAGAGGCCCTCCAGATGCGCGAAAACGGGAACCCGCGCTTCGCTCTGGACCCGAGCAACAAGGCTCTTGCCGCCGCGAGGCACGATCACGTCGATCGCGCCATCAAGACCGCTCAGCATTGCACCCACCGCAGCGCGATCGGATGTTGGTACGATCTGGACTGCATGCTCGGGCAGGCCAGCGGCCTGCAGCCCTGCCACAAGGCACCGGTGAATGGCTCGTGAGGAATGCAGTGAGTCCGAGCCGCCGCGAAGGATCACGGCATTGCCGGCCTTCAGGCAAAGAGCCCCCGCATCGGCCGTGACATTGGGCCGGCTTTCGTAGATAACGCCAATTACGCCGAGCGGCGTGCGAACACGCTCGATCTTCAATCCATTGGGCCGGTCCCACGCAGCGATCACGTCACCAACCGGATCTTTCAGTGCGGCAATCTCGCGAAGACCCTTCGCCATGCCTTCGATAGATGCGTCTGTCAGGGTCAGCCGGTCGATGAAGGAAGCCTGAAGTCCCTTGCCCTCGACCTGCCTCAGGTCCTTTGCATTGGCGGCAAGGATCTCATCCTTGGAGGCGAGAAGACTCTCCGCCATCGCGTTCAGCGCGTCATTTTTCTTCTGGGCGGAGGCTGTTGAGAGGATTCGTGCAGCGGCCTTCGCCTGCCGACCAATCCGGTCCATCAGTATGGAAACGTCCTCTGCCGCATGGGCTACCAGATCAAGCATGAGCGGCCTCCTCCGTGGAGCTGTGCTGGTCTTCCTCCTGCCGTCCAGAGGGCCTTGTCACAACGAGGTCGTCACGATGAACCATAGCGGCTCGCCCTGCATAGCCGAGGATCGCCTCGATGTCTGCCGATTTGCGCCCGGTGATACGGCGTGCCTCGTCAGCGTCATATCCGGCGAGCCCGCGGGCGATCTCATGTCCATCGGCATTGATGATGGCGACGGTGTCCCCGCGGTGGAAGCTCCCGGTTACAGATACAACGCCGGCGGGAAGCAAGCTCTTGCCTTCGGTCAGCGCTCGTTCGGCCCCAGCATCGACGACAAGTTCTCCTGCCGGCTGTAGCTGACCCGCGATCCAGGTCTTGCGGGCGGTGACGGGTGTGGCAGAGGGCGAGAACCAGGAGAAACGCGCACCCTTTTCGATTGCACTCAAAGGATGCTCGGTTTTGCCGGAAGCTATGATCATCGCGCAGCCGGCGCCGGTCGCGATCTTGCCGGCGTCGATCTTCGTCCGCATTCCGCCACGCGAAAGCTCTGACGCAGCGCCGCCGGCCATTGCCTCGATCTCTGGCGTGATTGCCGGGATCGTGTCCAAGAAGCGTGCGTCAGGGTCCAGGTGTGGGGGGGCAGTATACAAGCCGTCAATGTCGGACAGAACAACGAGAAGGTCCGCACCGGTCATAGTGGCGACGCGCGCCGCCAAACGATCGTTATCGCCATAGCGGATTTCCGAGGTGGCCACTGTGTCATTCTCGTTGATGATTGGGACCGCGCCGATCTTCAGAAGCTGGTTGATCGTGGCTCGGGCGTTGAGATAGCGGCGGCGCACTTCCGTGTCGCCCAATGTCAGCAGGATCTGCCCTGCGACAATGCTGTCCCGGGACAGGCTTTCCGACCAGGCGCGGGCGAGTGCAATCTGGCCCACGGCTGCGGCAGCCTGGCTCTCTTCGAGCTTGAGCGCGCCAGATGGAAGGTCCAGCACGGTGCGACCTAGCGCGATGGCGCCCGACGAAACCACAAGGACCTCGGCGCCTTTGGCTTTCAAAGCAGCGATGTCAGCGCAGATGGCGTCAAGCCATCGTGACCTCAGGCCGCTGCCGCGGTCCACAAGCAAAGCCGAGCCGATCTTGATGACGATGCGGCGATAGCTGGCAAGCGATCTGCGCGAGGCGCTCATCCGGCATCTTCCTCGTGCGTTTCATCCTGGGTAAACCGCGCGCTGCGATCCGGCAGCGCAGTCTCACCACCACCTGCCTCCACAATGACGTCGCGCAGTGCGCGCAAGACTTCGGTCATGCCCTTGCCGGTCGCTGCCGAGATGAGGAAGGGCGTGTGGCCGCAAGCCTTCTTCAACTCCTTGGCCTTCTTCTTCAATTCCTCGTCGTCCAGCACGTCGATCTGGGACAAGGCGACGATCTCCGGCTTGTCGATCAGCCCGCCGCCATAGGCTTCCAGCTCGGTCTTGACCGTCTTGTAGGCCTTGCCCACGTTCTCCTCGACACCCGAAACCAGGTGGAGGAGAACCCTGGTCCGCTCGACATGGCCGAGAAAGCGGTCGCCGATTCCCACGCCTTCGTGGGCACCCTCGATCAAACCCGGAATATCAGCGAGCACGAATTCGCGTCCGTCGATGGTCGCGACGCCCAGGTTGGGGTGGAGCGTCGTGAAGGGGTAGTTGGCGATCTTTGGCCGGGCGCGCGTAACGGTTGCCAGGAATGTTGATTTCCCGGCATTAGGAAGTCCGACCAGCCCTGCATCGGCGATCAGCTTCAGCCGCAGCCAGATTGTCTTCTCCTCGCCTTCAAGGCCTGGATTTGCCCAATTTGGGGCCTGATTGGTGGATGACTTGAAATGCGTGTTGCCGAAGCCGCCGTTGCCGCCCTTGGCCAGTCGGAAGCGTTGACCTTCCTTTACCAGATCGACGATCAGCGTCTCGTTGTCTTCCTCGAAAATCTGCGTGCCGACCGGTACCTTCAGCGTTACGTGGTCGCCGTTCGCGCCGGTCCGGTTGCGGCCCATGCCGTGGGTGCCGATCTGCGCCTTGAAATGCTGCTGATAGCGGAAATCGATCAGCGTGTTCAGACCGTTGACCGCCTCGACCCATACGTCGCCACCGCGCCCGCCGTCGCCACCATCAGGACCGCCGAATTCGATAAACTTCTCTCGCCGGAACGAGACAGCACCTGCGCCGCCATCGCCGGAGCGTATGTATACTTTCGCTTCGTCGAGAAACTTCATCTTACTGCCATCAGTCTTGTGTTAGCGGCAACGCCATTGTCGTAAGACGTTGTCCCGGTTGGATATAGGCCGTGCAGGCGGAGGTCAAAGAGTATCATGAAATTGGCAAGCTATAATATCCAGTATGGGGTTGGCCTCGACGGGCGCTACGATCTGCACCGCATCGCCGACAGCCTCGCGGGGGCTGACATCATCGCGCTCCAGGAAGTCACTCGCGGTTTCTCCCGCAACGACGGGGTCGACATGGTGGCGGCACTGAAGGAGCTGTTTCCCAGCTACTTCTCGAGCTTCGCCGCACCTTGCGATGTGCTGCTGGGCGTCGATGACGTGGACGGGCGGCCTGTGGAGCGGCGTCTGCAGTTCGGCAACATGGTCCTGTCGCGCTGGCCGATCCTCGCTGTCCGCCACCTGCTTCTGCCACGCAACCGAACCTTCGACAAACTTAACCTTCAGCGCGGTGCCGTTGAGGCGGTGGTGGACACGCCGAGCGGGCCTTTGCGCATTTACTCCGTTCACCTCGACCACGTTTCCCCCGATGAACGGTTCGAGCAGATCCATTTCCTCAAGGCGCGTGCGCTGAACTACGTCGCCGAGGGCGGTGCTCTGACGGGAGCCGAGGAATTTGGCCTCGCCGGGCCGCCGCTGCCGGAGGACTTCGTGATGATGGGCGACTTCAACATGACGCCGGAATCGCCCGAATATCTTGAGATGGCTGGCAGGACCGACAGCTATTATCATCGCTCGCTGCGCGCAAACCAGATCGTCGATGCCTGCGCTCGGCTGCGATTGATCACGGCGGACAGCTATACCTGGATCAAGTCGCCCGGCGACGGAACTGAGAAGATGCATCTCGATCACTGCTTTGTTAATCCGCAACTGGTGGCGCGCCTGCGATCGGCATGGGTCGACAATCAAGCGACGGGCTCCGACCACTTTCCCGTCTGGCTTGAACTCGTTTGAAGGATGCCGGCATGTCTCTGCCGGCATCCTCATTTCTACGGACGTCGGAAATTCTCCGGCCGCAGCCGCGTTTCCACGTGCGGGACCATCGCATTGCGCGAAAGGGCGAAGAGGTCCGCGCAGCCGGTGATCGTGAAGCCCAGCTTCTGCTGAACACGCAACGACGCCGGATTGTCGGCAAAGACACCGGAGCGAAGCTCGACATCCGGCATTCGCCGCAGGAACCGGTCGACTGCCGCGCCGACAGCTTCGGTCATGATCCCCTTGCCCCAGTAGAACCTGTCCAGCCAGTAGCCGAGATGCCACTCGCCGCCGAGCAGCTCCAGCCCCACGACGCCAATATGGACGTCGTCGCCAGTGGTGATCGCCAGCGCCCAGCTCGGTGACGAATCCGACAGGTTCAGGTGCAGCCAATCGAGCGCATCTTCTCGATGATAAGGTTGAGGCACACGCGCCAGCATGTAGGCGACGGAAAAGTCCGACAGAGATTGTGCAACGGCATCGGCATCACCCAGTCGGTGAGGTCGCAAGACAAGGCTTCCGCTGGTGATGACGGGGCAGGGTCCGAGCAGGCTTGCTGCGGCGGAGCCACGTTGGTGGGGAACGGCACTCATCTGAGTTCTCCCCAGCTGCGCAACGACATCCAGGTCTTGCGGTCCAACCGGAACCACTCCACAGGCACCATCCCGCCCATGGCGAGAGACCCGAACATGCCGGATCCCTGGAACTGGAAGCCGCACTTCTGGATCACGCGCCGCGATGCGACGTTCGTGACCCGGCAGCGGGCATCGATATAGTCGATGTCACGGGTCCGGAACGCCATGTCGATCAGGACATGGGCGGCTTCCGTTGCATAGCCCTGGTTCCAGTAGGGCTCACCCAGCCAGTAGCCGATCTCGACAATCTTCTCGTCCTCCTGCGGTTCCAGCCCGCAGCAGCCCAGGAAACGGCCGTTGTCACCGCGCGTAATGGCATAGACGCACTTGCCAATCTCGCCCGTATTCGCGCGTCGCACGAACTCGGCGGCGTCTTTTGCCGTGTAGGGATGCGGCATGCGAGACACCATCGTAGCGATGTTCGCATTGTTGGCGAGATGGGCAAGGGCGTCGATGTCTTCTTCGTGGGGTGCACGCAGGACAAGTCTCTGCGAGAGCAAGACAGGGCAGTCGCTCCTCGACCGTTCAGGCCTCAGCCGTTCTTCGGGCGGCCGCGATTGGCTTGCCCTTATCAGTTCGCCTTGCATGGT
>JAEWOP010000165.1 GCA_023399635.1 Pseudomonadota bacterium | reverse complement strand
CCCGTCGGTCCGCCCGGCGCGCAAAGCCGCCCGCCCCCGCGCCCAACTCGACGGTATGCAAACCGCAAAAACCATAGGCGACGGGTAATGCCGGTGGTCTCTGCGCTCTTTGCCGGTGGGAAGGGCTTACTGCCCATCCAGGCAGACAGATTTTGTGGACCGTTTACCGATATTGCTGTCGATTGCAGGCGGGGTCGAGGTCCAAGCTGGACCTCGAATTTTAGCGCTCCGTGTCGGCGGCGAGCGGTTTGGACCTGGGTGGCAGTGCTGAGGGCGTTGATGTTGTCGAACGCGTCAGTCGAGACCGGCCATCAGCTTGTCCAGGGTGACGGGCAGATCGCGAACACGAATACCCGTTGCGTTATAGACTGCGTTTGCAACGGCTGCGCCAACCCCTGTTATACCGATTTCACCGATGCCGCGTGCGCCCATAGGCGCCTGCGGGTCGGGCTTGTTGGTGTAGAGGATTTCAATAGGCGGTACGTCCATCTGCACCGGCACATGATAATCCGCCAGGGAGGCGTTCACGATGCGTCCAGTCCGCTCATCGAAATAGGTTTCTTCGGTCAGGGCAAGCCCGATGCCCATTATGATGCCGCCTTTGAACTGGCTGGTCGCCATTTTGGGATTGAGGATCTGCCCGGCGTCAAAGGAACCCAGGAAGCGGGAGACGCGCGTCTCGCCGGTGAGTGTGCTGACGCGCACCTCGCAGAACTGCGCACCATAGGAATGCATTGAAAAAGCTTCCATTTCGGCTGGCGCTGGTGCCTCTGCCTCGCAGACGAGCTCTTCTCGACCCGCCCTCTGGAGGATCGATTGGTAGCTCTCAAACCGGCTGCTATCGCTCACATGCGATAGCCCACCATCTCTCGCCTCGACTTCAGGAAGCGACAGCCCCGCAAGGGGCGAGTCATTCCCGGCAAGCTTGATCAGCTCTTCCATGAAGACCTCGGTTGCGGCAATGATCGCCCCGCCTATGGAGGCGGTCTGAGTGGAGCCTCCGGCGATCACGCCTCTCGGCAGTCTGCTGTCGCCATACTCGAACGTGACATGCTCGAGCGGCAGGCCCAGTCGTGCCGCCAGGTGCTGCACCTGAGCCGTGGCGGTGCCCATACCCATGTCATGGACGGCCGTCGACACGGTAACATGGCCGTCTTCTGTCAGCTTGATCCGGGCCGCGCCGCCGGGAAAGCGATGGTAAGGATAGGTCGCGGTGGCGCATCCCATGCCGATAAGCCATTCGCCTTCACGTCTTTGACGTGGTGTCCGGCTCCTTTTATCCCAGCCGAATTGCTCTGCGCCCTTGTCGTAAGCTTCGATGAGATAGCGCGACGAGAACGGCTTGCCGGTCGTCGGGTCCTTTTCCGGCTCGATCCGCCGGCGCAGCTCGATGGGATCCAGTTCCAATTTCTCCGCGAGTTCATCCAGTGCACATTCAAGTGCGAAAGTCCCGACGGACTCGCCCGGCGCACGCATGAAAGTATTTGCCAGCATGTCCAGATCGGCGACATCCTGACCGATGCGGAACGTTCTGGCGCCATAGAGATGGCGGGCCGGAAAGGTGAATTGTTCCGGACAGGAATTGTGCGTCGTCATCGCCGCGGTTCCGGTGTGGATCAACGCATTAAGTGTTCCATCGGTCCTGGCACCCAAGGCCACGCGCTGTTCGGTTACGGTGCGACCGCCTATGATCCTGAAGACACCTTCCCGCGACAGCATGATGCGCACGGGGCGCCCCGCAAGTTTGGCTGCCGCGCAAGCCAGGATCTGATGATCCCAGAAACATTTCCCACCGAAGCCGCCGCCGACATAGGGCGAGGTTACATGGACCTTGCTGATA
Source organism: Pseudomonadota bacterium (assembly GCA_023399635.1). GTDB lineage: Bacteria > Pseudomonadota > Alphaproteobacteria > Rhizobiales > Rhizobiaceae > Neorhizobium. The sequence continues at coordinate 2,969 of JAEWOP010000165.1, read as the reverse complement.
TCGAGCCCGAATATATCCGCGAGCTGGCCTGTGGTGAGGTCTAGCAGCTGGCTCGCGTCATGAACGCGCAGCTCATCATCGTTCCAGACGATCGTTGCTGCATGCAGTTCTATGGCATTGTGATTGTGTCGTGGTGTTCTGTAGATGAGATCGACCTTCACCTCCGAATTTGCAAGCGCGGCTTCCGCGTCGCCGATTTCAACAAATGGAGGCTGACCAAGCAGGTTTTCGAGCTGCCTGGGCGATTTCTTGGCTTCATCGAAGGACGTGACCGCCGGCAGCAGTTCATACTTTGCCGTGACCAACGATGCAGCGTAATCCGCCTGTTCCTGCGTTTCGGCCAGAACCAGAGCGATCGGCTGACCGTTCCAGTGGATTTCGTCGTTTTGCATGACGGGAAGATTGCTCGCCCCGGCAGCTGTCGGAGACGACATCATCAGCGACGGCGCCTTCATCCTCGGTGCGTTTCTGTAGGTCATGACGAGAATGACGCCGGGCGCGGCCTCCGCTGCACTCACATTCAGCTCGGAGATGCGACCGCGGGCAACGGTGCTGAAAGCGAGCGCCGCATAGCTGATGTTGTCATAGGGAAACTCCGCCGCAAATCGCGTCCTGCCCTGAACCTTCATGGGACCTTCGATGCGCGATATGGATTGCCCGAGGGCGCCATGTTTGCGCAGCAGCGGGTCTTTCGTAACGGCAGGTTGCCAGCGACCTTGTCTGCCCGCTTCCGGCAGCGTGTGGGTATCAGCGCTCATGCGTTTTCTCCCTTCAGTTCTTCCAGAACGGCGACAATAGTGCGTTTTGCCAGTTCGATCTTGAAAGCATTGTCTCGTAAACCGACAGCGTCCGCGAGTTCGGCCTCCGCCGCAGCGCGGAAACTCTTCGCGTTTGCCGGCTGGCCTTTAAGATGCGATTCAGCCGTGAGAGCGCGCCACGGCTTGTGCGCGACGCCGCCGAGCGCCAGCCTCACGTCGTTCACGTTACCTGCGCTATCGACATCAAGCGCCGCGGCGACGGAAACGAGAGCGAAGGCGTAACTCGCACGGTCCCTGACCTTTCGGTAAGCGGATCTTTTTGCAAAAGGCAGCGCTGGGATTTCGACGGCCGTGATGAGCTCGTCCGGATGAAGTGCCGTTTCTATCTGGGGTGTGTCGCCCGGCAGACGGTGAAGATCGCGCAGCGGCAGGCTGCGCGTGCCGGATGGCCCCTCAAGGTGCACCATTGCATCCAGTGCGACGAGCGCAACGCACATGTCTGAAGGATGGGTCGCGATGCAGCTTTGAGATGCCCCAAGGATTGCGTGGTAGCGGTTGAAACCTTCCAGCGCGTCGCAGCCCGAACTCGGTTCACGCTTGTTGCAATGGGCGGCATTGTCATAGAAATACCGACACCGGGTGCGTTGGAGGATATTGCCTCCGACCGTCGCGACGTTTCGAATCTGCGCGCTTGCTCCTGCCAGGATGGCCCGGGAGAGAACCGGGAATTGGGTCCGCACCGCGCCATGGGCCGCGAGCGCCGTGTTCTTCACCCCCGCTCCGATCAGCAGGCTGCCATCGGTGCGCTGTTCGATGTTGCTCGATAGCCGCGTGACATCGATCAGCGTTTCCGGTCTTTCGACCGTCTCGCGCATGAGATCGACAAGATTGGTGCCGCCGCCCAGATATTTCGCCGCCGGCCCGGCCTGTTTGAGCGCGATCGCCGACCCAGCATCAGATGCCTGGTGATAGGAGAAGATATTCATGCCCGTGCCCTCTCATCGGTTTGGACCGCCGTCTGCTGCACCAGCGCTTCAGATATGGCTTCAACGATGCCGTTATAGGCTCCGCAGCGACAGAGATTGCCGCTCATGCGTTCGCGAATCTCGGTGTCGTCGACGGCGATGCTGTCGCTCGAAAGATCGGCGGTGACGACGCTCGGAATGTTTCGTTCAATTTCTCCCGCCATGCCGACGGCGGAACAGAGTTGGCCGGGTGTGCAATAGCCGCATTGAAAGCCGTCATGCTCTATGAAGGCTTTTTGCAGGGGATGAAGGTTGCCGTTTGCGGCGAGGCCCTCGACAGTCGTGATGTTACGCCCCTGATACTGGACCGCGAGCGCGAGACAGGAATTGATGCGCTCGCCATCCACCAGAACGGTGCACGCGCCGCATGCGCCTTGATCACACCCTTTCTTGGTGCCGGTAAATCCCAGATAGTTGCGCATGAGATCAAGCAGCGAAGTGCGGATGTCTGCCTCGACCTCCACTGCCGTTCCGTTGATGTTAAATCGCATTGGACATCTCCCTCGTCTGAAGGCCCGCGCTGGAGGATCTGTCGCGGCCCCCATGGAACTCACGGTAATGGTTTGCCTGTGACCAGCCGTCGGCTTGTTGATTCGACGACCTTCTGCTCTAGCTGTTTGTTACGTTGAGCTGTCGCGACGCTGCGATGTCGGCGATGACCGACAGCGCCAGTGACTGAGCGTCTCTTGCCCGCCCGAAAACGCCGATCGGAGCCTTGATCCGGGCGATTGACTCATCCGAATGACCCCTCTGGCGCAATCGCTCGACGCGTTTCTCATGGGTGCGGGAACTGCCGAGTGCGCCAATGTAAAAAGGCGATGCGCGCAGAGCGGCCTCAAGTAACGGGATTTCCCGATCCAGGTCATGCTGGAGAACTGCAACGGCCGTGTCGGGATCAATCAACGATGCATCGATGTTGGTTCCCGGCGAATCCTCAAGGAGAACAACGTCGTATCCTGCAGCTCTCGCGACGCTGACGGCGTTTTCCACTTCGAGCGAGCGCCCGGAAAAAACCGTCCGTACTTTTGGCCGATAGTGGGTGACGAAGACATCGCCATCCCAGCCGGTCGGCTTGCTCTGGAGGCCGGGCGAAAGTTGCTCGAGACCCGGTGCATAACAAAGAGATGCGCATTGCCGGTGATCGACCTGCATGTTGGTGGAACAGAGCGGTTCAACGTTCCTGACA
>JAEWOP010000091.1 GCA_023399635.1 Pseudomonadota bacterium | reverse complement strand
TCAGGGCGCCGTCACCGGACCAGACCATGTGGGCCATCGGGAAGTAAACGAAGGTAACCCACAAGGCGGTGAAAAGGATGACCGCGGAGAATTTGATACGTTCGGCGAACGCGCCGACGATCAGCGCCGGCGTGATGCAAGCAAAGGTCATCTGGAAGGCAACGAACACATATTCCGGGATGGAGCCTGAAACGCTGTCCGGCGTAATGCCTGCGAGGAACAGCTTTTCGAAGCCGCCAACGAAGGTATTGAGACCGCCGCCGTTCGTGAATGCCAGGCTGTATCCGTAGAAAACCCAGATGATCATGACGACGCTGCTGACGACGAGGCACTGCATCAGAACGGAAAGCATGTTCTTGCTACGCACCAATCCGCCGTAGAAGAGTGCCAGGCCCGGGAGGATCATGAACAGTACGAGCACGGTGGACATCAGCATCCAGGCAGTGTCGCCGGAGTTGATCGTTTCTGCCGCGGCCTCGGCGGCGGGTTCTTCTGCTACGCCCTGCGCGAAAGCGAGGACCGGCGAGAGCAGGCCTGCCGCGGCAGCGCTCCAGCGGCCGAATGAGGTGGAAATCTTCGAGAATTGCATTTGGTTAGCTCCCCAGTCAGCCTTGATCAAAGCGCTTCAGTGTTTGTTTCGCCGGTCCGAATGCGCACGGCCTGCTCGATCGAATAGACAAAGATCTTGCCATCACCGATCTGGCCGGTTTTCGCGGCAACGGCGATCGCATCGACCGCCTTGTCGACGAGGTCGGACGCTACGGCGATTTCGATCTTCAGCTTCGGCAGAAAACTCACCGCGTATTCGGTACCGCGGTAGATTTCGGTGTGCCCCTTCTGCCGTCCGTAGCCCTTGACCTCGGTGACGGTCAGGCCCTGGATACCAACTCCGGTGAGGGCTTCGCGCACCTCGTCCAGCTTGAACGGCTTGATAATGGCCATCACGATTTTCATCTGGCTTCCCATCCTTTGTTTGTTCGGCCGGAGCCGAATTCCCTCATCGCCTCCTGATCAAGTCAGCGACTGCGGCTCTACATACAAAGGGCATGCCAGTTTCGTGACGTCTTTATAACCTGTTGAAAAGTTGTATTAATAAGGGATGCGCCTAATGCACAGGCATCGGCAAAAACTGGATCTGCTTAAAACGCATGCAAATCTCATTTTCTGCCGAATATTCATTCATCTGCCCGTTTCCGAATCAGACCCTCCTGAGCCACCGAGGCAACAAGCGTTCCAGAGCGGGTGTAAAGAGCGCCTCTGGTCATGCCTCGGGCACCGGAGGAGCTTGGGCTGTCTTGGGTATAGAGCAACCAGTCGTCGAGGTTGCAGGGGCGGTGGAACCACATGGCATGATCGAGACTCGCAACCTGCAGCTTCGGATCGAAGATTGAGGTCCCATGTGGATACAGCGACGTGTCGAGAAGCGTCATGTCGGAAAGATACGCGAGAACACAGGCCTGATAGTGTCGATGCGCCGGCACGTCACCCACTGCTCTGACCCATATGTCCTGCCGCGGTTCCAGCTTCTCCTTTGTCAGATAATGCACGAGTGACACTGGCCGCACCTCGATCGGCCGGTCGTTGTTCCAGTATTTACGCACGGCAGCGGGCGCCTGCGCCAGGAACAGCTCCTTGAACTCCTTTTCGCCCATCAGCTTGTCCGGCTGTGTCACTGGCGGAATGGGCGCCTGGTGATCCAGGCCTTCCTCCTCCAGCTGGAAGGACGCAGACATTGAGAAGATCGCCCGACCGTGCTGAACGGCGACGATCCAGCGGGTTGCAAAGCTTGAACCGTCACGGATTCGCTCCACCTGATAAACGATCGGCACCGTGGGATCACCGGGACGCATGAAGTAGGCGTGCAGCGAATGAACGAAGCGATCATCCTCAACCGTCCGCTGCGCCGCCATAAGCGCTTGGGCGATGACCTGACCGCCGAACACGCGCTGCCAGCCCACCTGCGGACTGACACCGCGGAAGAGGTTCTCCTCGAGCTTTTCGAGATCAAGGGTCGAAATCAGTTGGTCCATAGCGGCCTGAGAATGGGGCGGGCGCGACATTATGGCGAACTCCGGCAATAGGAAGCATATGCCGGATGATCTATATGGACGGTGTCATCTTCTCAAGTGAGACAGGAGTGCCTGCAAATGCTGGATATGTTGGTGGTCGGCGGTGGCTATGTCGGGCTTTCCGTAGCTGTGGCGGTGAAGCAGTCGGCACCGCACCTGAACGTCGAGATTATCGAGGCGGCACCGGCACAGGTCTGGGAGAAGGATGAACGAGCCTCTGCCGTGATCGCCGCTGCAACCAAGATGTTGCAGGTCCTCCAGGTTTGGGACGAGATTGCGCCGCAGGCACAACCGATCAACCGCATGATCGTCACTGACTCGCGCACCTCCGATCCCGTCCGCCCGGTGTTCCTCACTTTTGATGGCGCCGTGGAAGAGGGCCAGCCATTTGCGCACATGATCCCGAACGTTGCGATGGTACGCGCCCTGCGCGGCGCCTGCGAGCGGCTTGGGATCACCATCCGCCACGGGCTTTCTGCAACCGGCTTCAAGACGACGAGCACGAAGACGACCGTGACCTTGTCCGATGGCAGCACGATTGACACCCGCCTCCTCGTCGCTTGCGACGGCGTGCGCTCCAGGCTGCGTGACATGGCGGGCATCAAGACGGTGACCTGGAACTACGGCCAGTCCGGCATCGTCACGACGGTGATGCATGAACGGCCGCATGAGGGTGTAGCGGAAGAGCATTTTCTGCCGTCTGGACCCTTTGCCATCTTGCCACTGACAGGCAATCGCTCGTCGCTCGTCTGGACCGAGCGCACCGCCGACGCAGATCGGCTCATCGCCTCCGATGATCTGGTCTTCGAAGCCGAGCTGCAGCGCCGGTTCGGGCACAAACTCGGCGAGATCAGCATCGCCGGCGGTCGCAAGGCCTTCCCGCTGGGCCTTACCCTGTCACGCGCCTTTGTCGCGCCGCGTCTTGCACTTGCAGGGGATGCCGCGCACGGCATTCACCCGATCTCCGGGCAAGGTTTGAACCTCGGTTTCAAGGACGTTGCAGCGCTTGCCGAGACAATCGTGGAAGCCGATCGCCTCGGGATGGAGATCGGCGCGCTTGATGTCCTGGAACGCTACCAGTCCTGGCGCCGCTTCGACACCTTCCGTATGGGTGTGACAACCGACGTCCTCAACCGGCTGTTCTCCAACGACATCACACCGCTTCGGATTGCCCGCGACTTCGGGCTGGGCCTTGTTGAACGCCTGCCCGGCCTCAAGTCCTACTTTATCGGGCAGGCTGCCGGCACGACAGGAGCCGATCGGCCAAAGCTTTTGGCCGGAGAGGCAATCTGACGCTAATCCTCGATCTTCCGCGCTTCGGAAACCAGCATGATCGGCACTCCGTCGCGGATGGGATAGGCCAGCTTTGCCTTTTCCGAAATGAGCTCGTTGGTTTCGCGGTTGAAGCTCAGCCGCGCCTTCGATAGCGGGCAGACCAGGAGTTCAAGAAGTTTCGGATCGACCTTGCTCAGTCTCTCGTCCATGGCACCTACTGCAATATCGTGTCGGTATCGCTCCCACCGCGGGCGAGAAGGATCTCTGTGATAGCGATCAAAGTCTCCGCACGCGTCTTCAGATCGGGCGCCTCAAGAAGCGCCTGTTTTTCAGCCGGGCCGAAGGGCGACATCATCGACAGCGAGTTAACGAGGGTGCGGTTGCCCGCACGCTCCACGCTTTCCCAGTCCGCTTCCAGTTTGTTCGCGTCGAGATAAGCGCGGAAAACCCGTAGCAAGTCTGCCCGATTCACCAGACCTTCGTCATCATCGGCGGAGAGATCTGCAAGAAACGGTGCGATCTTGAAGGTCCGGAACGGATGTCCGGCGCCGACCTCGTCGAGTAACCGGAACCGGCACACCCCGCTGAGCGAAATGATATAACGCCCATCCCCGGTCTCGGCGAAAGACGTTATCCTGCCAATGCAGCCAACGCCGCTGAGAGCCGGCCGTGCGACATCCGCAGAGAGGTCGGGTTCCGACAACGCCGGCTGCACGATGCCGATGAGCCGATCGCCGGCAAGTGCGCTGTCGAACATCGCCAGATAGCGAGGCTCAAAGATGTTGAGCGGCAACTGGCCGCCCGGCAGGAGTAGCGCCCCCGTCAAGGGGAAGACCCGCGCCGTTTCAGGCAGATCCTCACGCTTCACATATCTCGCATTCCCCACAATCATCGGGAGTAACACCTCCAAGACCGCGGGCATCCCATGGCTCCCCGCCCTGAGGATAATCTGGGGCACCGCGGAGGGATCGCAAGACCGGTAATGTCCTTCAGCGACCTCAGGCAAACAGGATCGACGACATTCGCCGACGCGCAGCCACGGTCGCCGGATCCTTCGGCCCCCACACCTCAAAGAATTCCAAAAGCTGACGGCGCGCGCCGTCGTCCTCGAAGGCGCGATCTTTGCGCATGATCATCAGAAGGTGTTCGGCTGCCTCCTCGCGCTTGCCTTCCGCGTCACGGATCTTGGCAAGCTTCATTCGGGTCGCGTGGTTGTCCGGGTGGAGCGAAAGCTCATGCTCAAGAGCAACCGGGTCACCCAACTTGCGGGCTTCCTCAAACTGCTCAAGCTTCTTCGCCACGGCCTGCACGGCAGGATCGTTGGCCAGCTCCGGCGGAAGCGAGGAAAGGACCTGAGAAGCGCGCGCGACGTCGCCGAGTTCGATCATGCAACGGATCATGCCAGCTGCCGCCTTGGGATTTTCCGGGTCGGCCTGCAGCACCGCCCCGTAAAGCTGCGCCGCCTCCTGCACGCCACCACCCGACAGCAGCTCTTCAGCCTCGGCAAGGACGGCTTCTATTTCGGCCGCCTGATCCGCACCGGCCGGCCCTGCCACCTTGTCGATGAACTGGCGAAGCTGCGTTTCGGGCACTGCGCCCATGAATCCATCTACCGGGCGCCCGTCTACGAAAGCGACAACCGCAGGGATCGACTGGATCCCCATCTGGCCAGGAATGGCAGGATGATCGTCGATGTTGAGCTTGACCAGCTTAACTCTGCCCTGCCCCTCGTTAATCACCCGCTCCAGCACCGGCGTCAATTGCTTGCAAGGGCCGCACCAGGGAGCCCAGAAATCCACCAGCACAGGCTGGCGACGGCTCTCCTCGATGACGTCCGCAGCGAACGCGGCGGTGCTGGTGTCCTTGACGTAGCCACCAGTTGGCGCCGGCGCGGCGGCACCGCCACCAAACTGGGCCGATCCTGTCAGCTGGCCACCATAGGCGCCGCCACCATAGGGATTGTCTCCGCTCATGAAGTCCGTTCTCCGGTTCTCGTTCCGACCGCTTATATGGCGAGGAACATCGTATGTCAGTCGGTCACTTTCAAGACATGCGGTGCATGACCCGTCGCATCCAGAAACCGCAGAAGATCCTCGCGTGCAACGGAGGTCGTCGCATCGTTGACAAGCGGATGACCGTTGATGATCTCATGACGCATCAGGTCTTCGTCCAACACGAAGGTGACATTGTTGCCTACGTCATTGATTGCGCCGAAAACGGTCACGGATCCGGGCACGACGCCCAGGAACTCCATCATCTTTTCGGGGCTGCCGAAGGACACACGACTTGCCGCGCCGATCACCTTGTGGACCGTCTTGAGGTTGACGGTTGCATTCTCCTCCACGGTCAGAACGAAGTAGCGATCCTTCTTGTCCTTGACGAAGAGGTTCTTGGTATGGCCCCCGGGGATCTCGTCGCGCAGGCTGACCGATTCCGCGACGGTGAACACCGGAGCGTGTCGCCTTGTTGTATGGGAGATTCCAAGAGCATCGAGAAAGGCGTAAAACTCATCAGTCGTTTTCGGCGTGGAGGATTGGTCCGTCATGGTTCCGCTTTGGTGTCTGAGCTGCGGCAGTATCGGCTGCCTCGTTCGGCTTAACCTCTCGGCGAAACACCGGCAAGCCGAACTCTAGCTCGTCGGCACCAAAGGCGACGTGTTCGACAGAAGGAGCAGCCTGGGCTTGTCTCTGTCACCGAACCCGGCGCCACAAAAATTCCTTTCTGGCCTCATTTCCCTGTTGCATTCGAAAATCAGTTAGGCCATATACCGCCCGTCGCCGGAAGCGGACGGCCCACGATCCACTGACTACCCCAGGATCGCGGATATGAGCGGGTGTAGCTCAGGGGTAGAGCACAACCTTGCCAAGGTTGGGGTCGAGCGTTCGAATCGCTTCACCCGC
>JAEWOP010000100.1 GCA_023399635.1 Pseudomonadota bacterium | reverse complement strand
GCTATTTCTACCGCCTGTCCGCCTATCAGGTCAAGCTCCTGCAGCACTACGAGGAGCATCCCGACTTCATCGGGCCGGCGGAGCGACGAAACGAGGTGATGTCCTTCGTCAAGTCGGGGCTCAAGGACCTGTCGATCTCCCGCACGACCTTCGACTGGGGCATCAAGGTGCCGAATGACCCGGCCCATGTGATGTATGTCTGGGTAGACGCCCTGACCAACTACATCACCGCTACCGGCTATCTCGACCAAACACCTGGTCCACGGGCAAAATATTGGCCTGCCGACGCGCACATCATCGGCAAGGACATCATCCGCTTTCATGCCGTCTATTGGCCGGCCTTCCTGATGTCTGCCAAGCTGCCACTTCCGAAACGTGTTTTCGCGCACGGCTTCCTGCTCAACAAGGGCGAGAAGATGTCGAAGTCGCTCGGCAACGTCGTTGACCCGGTCAACCTGGTCAACCACTTTGGACTCGACCAGGTGCGGTACTTCTTCATGCGGGAAGTGTCGTTCGGTCAGGACGGCAGCTATAGCGAAGAAGCGATCGGGACCCGCATCAATGCTGATCTTGCCAATGGAATCGGCAATCTCGCGAGCCGTTCGCTCTCAATGATTGTCAAGAATTGTGACGGCAAGATTCCGCAACCCGCTGCATTGACGGCAGAAGACCAGGCGATGCTTGCCGCTGCGGATGCCATGCTGAACACCTGTCGGGAAGAAATGGACAAGCAACTCATCCACCGGGCGGTTGCTGCCATCATCGCCGTCGTATCCGAGACGGACCGGTATTTTGCCGGGCAGGAGCCCTGGGCGCTCAAGAAGGCGGATCCGGAGCGCATGGGCACAGTGCTCTACGTCACTGCAGAGGTCGTTCGGCAAATCGCTATCCTGCTGCAACCCATCATGCCGACTTCTGCCGAAAAGCTCCTCGATCTCGTCGCCGCACCTGCTGGAAAGCGGGATTTTGCGGCTTTGGGAGAAGCGGGACGACTTGTGCCGGGGACGCCGCTTGAGGCGCCAACGCCGGTCTTCCCTCGTTACGTTGCTCCCGAGGCCAACGCCTGAGCCAGAAGTTGCGCATGTTGATAGACACCCACTGCCACCTCGATTTTCCGGACTTCGCGGACGAGCGTGATGATCTCGTTGCCCGGGCGCACGACATGGGCGTTGCGCAATTGGTCACCATCTCCACGCGCGTGCGTAAGCTCGACAATCTCCTGGCTCTGACCGAACGCTACCCATCCGTATTCTGCTCCGTTGGCACCCATCCGAACAACGCCGACGAGGAACTTGATGTCACGGCGGACGATCTGGTGCGGTTGGCAGAAAGCCACGACAAGATCGTCGCGATCGGTGAGGCTGGTCTCGATTACTTCTACGATACGCAAAAGCCTGAGGATCAGCAGAGCGGCTTCCGCCGCCACATCGAGGCGGCACGCCGTACGCAGCTTCCCCTGGTGATCCACAGCCGCAGCGCCGACGAGGACATGGCCGGTATTCTGACCGAAGAGAGCGGGAAGGGGGCATTCCCCTTCATTCTCCACTGCTTTTCGTCCGGGCCGGAGCTCGCAAGGGTAGGGGTGGCCTTGGGAGGATATGTCTCCTTTTCCGGGATACTGACTTTCCCCAAGTCGGAAGAGCTGCGCGAGATTGCCAAGACGATCCCGCACGATCGGCTGCTGGTGGAAACGGATGCGCCCTATCTCGCGCCGAAACGGTGGCGCGGAAAACGCAATGAGCCCTCCTACGTGGTCAATACGGCCGAGGTACTGGCCGAGACGCTCGCTCTGAGCTTTGACGAGATCGCGCGCATCACCACGGACAATGCGTTCCGTGTCTTTTCCAAGATGCCAAGGCTCTGACTGATGGAGTACAGGCGCCGCTTCACGATCCTCGGATGCGCGTCTTCGCCGGGTGTCCCACGGATCAACGGCGATTGGGGAGCTTGCAACCCAGCCAATCCTCGAAACAGGCGAACCCGAGCCGCGTTCCTAGTCGAGCAGATCGGGCCAGACGGTGGGCGCACGACCGTGGTTGTCGACACCGGACCGGATTTCCGTGAGCAGATGATTGCGGCAAAGGTGGCGCGGGTGGACGCTGTGCTCTTCACCCATGCGCACGCTGACCATCTGCACGGCATCGACGATCTGCGCAGCTATTTCCATTCGCAGCGGCAACGCATTCCCATTTGGGCAGATGGCTTCACCATGGAGAGGATTCGCCAAGGGTTCGGCTACTGCCTCGAAACGCCACCGGGCGGAAACTATCCCCCGATCGTCGAGCCTCGCCTTATCGGATCACTGGACAAGCCCATCGTCATCGAGGGTCCCGGGGGCCCTGTCGAAGTGCTGGCGCATCGGCAGACGCATGGGGAGATCCATTCGCTCGGTTTCCGCTTCGGCGACGTTGCCTATTGCAGCGACGTGAGCGACTTTCCATCGGAGAGCTGGAGCCGGCTGCTAAACCTCGATACGCTGGTGATCGATGCTCTCCAGTATCATTTCCATCCCAGCCATCTGTCACTCGACCAGGCGCTGGAATGGATCGAAAAGCTGTCGCCGCGCCGGGCGATCCTCACCCATATGCACATCCCGTTGGACTATGACACAGTCATGGCAGAAACGCCGGACCATGTTCAGCCGGGCTATGACGGCCTCGTATTCGAAACCACCGTCAAGCTCTAGGATCTAGCGGCGAGGTGACGAATCCGCCGGCAGTTCCGAGAGAGAACCTTTTTCTCACGTGTCGGCTTATGAAGGTTCAAAACACAGCTTGGGAGGGGAACCCGAAATGAAAAGCCGAGAAGCCATCTCCGAGCAACCACCCGATGCGCTGGCGCTTGCTGAAGATCTGCGTGTCACACTCGGTCGGTTCATTCGCGCCGTGAAGATGCAAGCAAACACCCCCACAACCGCCCAATCCGAGACCCTGTCGATACTGGACCGCGCGGGGCCACTCAACGTCGCCGACCTGGCCGATCGCCGCAACGTCAGGCACCAGAGCATGCGGCTGGTCGCGAGGCAGTTGGAATCAGAGGGACTGATCAGCAAAACGCCCAATCCAGCGGACGGGCGCAGCCAGCTTTTTTCGATTACCGAGAACGGACGGACGCAACTGGCCCGCGCTCGTGAAGCCCGAACATCGGAGATTGCGAGCTTGATCCAGGAACGACTCTCTGAAGAGGACAGACAAACGCTCGCGAACGCGATCGCCGTCATCGAGCGGCTTTGCTAGCGCGTAGGATCAAGCCTTGGACAGAGCAGCGAGCAAAGACGATAAACTGTTCAACCCCCAATGCTCCGCATATTTGAAGTTCTCGACCCGAACAATATCGATAACGTTGATCGCGACGTCACGTCCTGTTGCCGGAACTCCGAGCAGGGTGCCGGTATGGACTCCGCTAATCGTCTTTCGAGTTGTGACCTTGTCACCCTCCGCGATCTGGTCGTGGATCGTTACCGTCAAGTTCGACAACGCGGGACGAAGCACATTTTCGAAGGTGTGCCACATGCTCTGGGGACCGTTTGGCATTCCGAGTGGCGCAGTGTGATTGATGAAGTCGGGTGCCATCAAGGCCTGGAA
>JAEWOP010000046.1 GCA_023399635.1 Pseudomonadota bacterium | reverse complement strand
CCCGGGTGGCGGGGGCGACGTCTGCACCTGCAGGTCCGGGAATGCCACGACACGCTTGCCCCCGAAATCGGTATGCACCACGATGAGCCCCTGCTCCTCGAAATAGCCGAGCAGGCGGCGGGCGCGGCGAGCGGAATGGGTTCCGTAGGCCTTGGCGATGCGCATGTCGGACGGACAGGGTTCCGCGAGCAGCGCCGCCTTGGCAAGCATTAGGAAGACCCCCTGCAGGTCATCCGAAACTCGGACCGAAAGATCAAGCGCCGTCTGCCATCCCACCGTCTCGGCCGTCTCCTTGTCTACCCCTGCACGCGAGATAGCCACGCGCCGGCGAAACTCGCTCATCGACATCGGCGGCCCCGGCAACCGCCGCATGCGGGCACGGACCAGGAAGTCCTGGTAAAGCACCGAGTCGGTGCGATACGCGGCCTGAGGATCATCTATGATTTCGCAAAGCACCGCGTTCAGGCGCTCCTCCCGCTCCTCGGGCGAAAGCTCTGGCGGGGCCGGACGGTTATGCTCCTGCGGCATCGGTCCTGCCGGCGGGGTCGAACGGGACAGTTCCGCCAGAATGTCTGTGGTGGGACGCGGCGCCGGCGGTGCTCGCCGTATGATCGGTCGGGTGAACTCCTCGGGATCCGGCGTGAAGATCAGGTCTTCGATGTCCTGCGGCGCATCCGGAAGCGGCATCAGCTTGGGGCTGGAGGACCTGGCAGATGTCTCAACCGGACCGATCACGATCGGCAGCGGCCGTCGCGACAGCGCAGGACCGAGAGCGACGAAATTTCCCCGCTTCAGGTCGCGGAACATCTCCGCCTGCCGGCGGTCCATGCCGAGAAGATCGGCGGCACGCGCCATGTCGATGTCGAGGAAGGTGCGTCCCATCAGGAAGTTGGAGGCTTCCGCCGCGACGTTCTTCGCAAGCTTCGCGAGGCGCTGCGTAGCAATGACGCCTGCCAATCCCCTCTTTCGGCCTCGGCACATCAGGTTGGTCATGGCGCCGAGCGACATCTTGCGGGCTTCTTCAGAGACATCGCCACCGACGGAGGGTGCAAACATCTGCGCCTCGTCCACCACCACCAGCACCGGATACCAGTATTCGCGGTCGGCATCGAACAACCCGTTCAGGAAGGTGCCTGCCGCACGCATCTGCTCCTCGATATCGAGCCCTTCCAGCGTCAGGACGCAGGACACCCGGTGCTGACGGATACGAGTGGCGATGCCGATGAGCTCCGCTTCCGTCCGGTCTCCGTCCACCACCACGTGCCCATACTTATCGGCAAGCGTGACGAAATCACCTTCGGGATCGATGATGACCTGCTGCACCCATGGTGCCGACTGTTCAAGAAGACGCCGCAGAAGATGTGACTTACCGGATCCGGAATTACCCTGCACCAGAAGGCGCGTCGCCAGAAGCTCTTCGATGTCGAGCTTGGCCGGGGCACCCCCTGACACGGTGCCCATATCGATGCCCACCTGCAATGCACTAACCTCGTATGCTCAGTCTCTCGGCGGTGACTCATTCGCCGCAAGGACGATGGGTCTATCACGGATGCGGGCGTGATGCGCGAGCGGAAGAGATTTGTTCACAGCCGAATCGGGATCACGCGACCACAGCGCGCTTCCATCCGAGCGTCAGGAGCCCGGCGCCGATCATCAGCGACCCGCCGGTCCGGTTGACGATCCGCTGGACCCGAGGCTTGCGGATCTGGTTGCGCGCCAGCGATGCGAGCAGCGCATAGAGCGTCGCGTTGAGGGTAGCAAGCACCAGGAAGGTCGTCTCGAAGATCGCCATCTGGAGGAAGAGCGGCCGGGTCAGGTCGAGGAACTGCGGCAGGAAGGCGACAAAGAACATGATGCTCTTCGGGTTGAGAGCCGTTACCACGTAGGTGTGCAGGAAGATCCTGAACGGCCGCTCGGACGGCACCTGATCCTCTTCCACGGCCATCCCGCTCGACGCAGGCGCCCGCCAGAGCTTGATGCCGAGATAGATGAGGTATGCCGCCCCGATCCACTTCAGCACCGTAAAGAGCGTTGCCGATGTTGCCAGCAAGGCGCCAAGACCGAGCATCGAGGCCGTCATGGCGGTGAAGTCCCCCAGCGCCACGCCGGCCACCGTGGCAGAGGCGATCTTGCGCCCGTGCCCCAGAGCATAAGAGATCACAAGGAGGATCGTCGGCCCGGGAATAGCCAGCAGGACGGCGGAGGCGGCGACGAAGGCAAGCCAGGTTTCAATCGACATGGGCGAGTCCTCTCGATGAAGTGCAGCAGCAAGCCACTGTTCCTGTCGCTTTGCAAGGTGCTGCGAAGCAGTCGGCTCAGGCTCGCAGGCCGAAGCCCTGCATCAGCCGCCGGATGGCGGGATCTGGGTTACCGGAGGTGAAGACCGCGATATCAGGTTCCGTCGGCATCGGCTCGTGTGGCCGTCGCTCCTTCGGCAATAGAGATAGCGCCCGCCGCGCGATCGCCTCAGCAGGATCGATCCAGTCGACCGGCCAGGGCGCGGTCTTTCGCAGGCGGTTGACGAGAAAGGGATAGTGCGTGCAGGCCAGGACGACGATGTCCGTCCGACGCCCGTCCTGCTCGATGAAACATGGGGCGATCTCCTCTCGGACCGCCGACTCGTCGACAAAGCCTTCGCGCATGTAGGTTTCAGCCAGTCCGGCAAGCCTCTCGCTGCCTACGAGACGCACATGCACCTTTGAGGCCCAGTCGCCTATGAGGTCTCGGGTGTACTGGCGTTTAACGGTCCCCGGCGTGGCCAGCACAGAGATGAGGCTGGATCGCGTCCGCTCCGCAGCCGGCTTGATTGCTGGTACCGTCCCGACGAACGGCGTCTGTGGGAAGGCCGACCTCAGATCGCCGAGCACGAGCGTAGAGGCCGTATTGCAGGCGATCACCGCCATCTCAGGATCATGCTGCTCGACCAAGTCGCTGAAGAGGGTGACGATCCGCTCTCGCAGCCGCTCCTCCTCCCAGCCTCCGTAGGGGAAGCCAGCATCGTCTGCCACATACACGAAACGACGATCCGGCATCAGCACCCGTGCCTCGCGCAGCACGGTGAGGCCACCGATGCCCGAATCGAACATCAGCACAGGCTTGAGGCTAGACGACGTCGTCATTCTCCGGCGTCTCCCTCGTGTTCCGCGTTTTCTCCGGCCACCGTCTGGGGAAACGGTCAAGGGAACGGATCACACCGCGGATGACGCTGATTTCCTGCTCGGTAAAGCCGCGCCGCGACATGACGGCGCGCAGGTTGTCGACCATTTTCGGCTTTTTCGCCGGCGGGTGGAAATAGCCGCGTGCATCAAGGGCTTCCTCGAGATGCTCGAACAAGCCAAGCACCTGCTCCTTCGTAGAAGGCCGCTGCTCGACCGGTTGGAAGGGTGTCGCCGCGACATCATCCAGGCCGGTCTTCATCCACTCATAGGACATCAGCAGAACCGCTTGCGCAATGTTCAGGGAGGCGAATGCCGGATTGACAGGGAAGGTCACGATCTCGTCGGCCAGCGCAACCTCCTCATTGGTGAGGCCCCAGCGTTCTCGGCCAAAGAGGATACCGGTCTGCTCACCTGCGCCGAACTTCGTCCTCAACGTTTCTGCTGCGACCACCGGAGAGCGGACAGGTTTGAAACCGTAGCGCTCACGAGCGGTTGTCGCATAAACGAAGTTCAGGTCCTTGATCGCGTCTTCCAGAGTTTCAAAAACCGTGGTCCGGTCAATCACGTGATCGGCTTTCGAGGCCGCCGCGCGGGCCTTCTCACTTGGCCATCCATCGCGAGGGTTGACGAGGCGAAGTTCAGCCAAGCCGAAATTTGCCATGGCACGGGCAACCATGCCGATATTCTCGCCCAGTTGCGGCTCCACCAGGATAACGGCGGGACCTTCGGCGATGAGCTCACGCTCGCTGTTTGTTCCTGACATGCTTCAACCCAGTTCTTCGGGCGCCGCAATAGCGGCCAGCAGCGGGATCGGCAAGACCTGTCGCAATCTCAGCGTTCGGTAAGAGCAAGCTTTGCTCCCATGGCGACGAAAGCAGCAGCAAAGGTGCGCCGCATCCAGGTCACCACCGCGGGCCGCGCAAGCACATGCCTGCGCATGGTGGCCGCGAAGACGCCGTAGCCGACGAACACGATGAAGGTGATCACCATGAACGCGCTGCTCAAGAGCAGCATCATCGGCAGAGCATCCGGCTGGCTCGGGCTGACGAACTGCGGCAGGAAAGCAAAGAAGAAGATGGAAAGCTTTGGATTGAGGATGTTGAGCAGTATCCCGTCTACCACGGTCTGGCGCACCGAGCGCGGTGCGCTTACCTCATTCACAGTCAGCGTGTCCCGGTCTTGTATAGTCTTCCAGGCCATGTAGAGCAGGTAAGCCACCCCAAGATACTTGATGATCTCGAAGGCCAGCGCGCTCGCATGCAAGACGGCGGCCAGGCCCGTCAAAGCCGCTGCAATGTGCGGTACGATTCCGAGGGTGCAGGCGAAGGCGGCAAAGATACTCGCCTTGGCACCGCGCGAGAGACCGGCAGCAATCGTGTAAAGTGCCCCGGTGCCCGGGGAAGCGACGATGACAAGCGACGTGAGAAGGAATTCGATGCTCATGTGCTTTCCCCTCTGGGGTGTGGCTTCAGGTTGTCAGGGACGCGGCTTGTCCTGATCGCAATTCGGCCTGTCGAGAACTTCCAGCTTTGAAAGACTGCCGCTCAACACGAAGTCACCATAGTCCATGGTGAGGTCGCGCGTGATCCCATTTTCGTAAAGCTTGAAGGACATGGAATAAACAGGAGCCGTATCTCCTGCTCCACCCTCGTTGAAGTAGGCGATGGTGATGGGCCAGTAGGCAGCTTTCGCGAAGTCTCCGGCTTTCGAAGCGTCATCCGGCTCCTGTGCCGAGGCAGGCTCCTGCTGAGGCCCGATCACGGTATTGGTAATCAGGCTCTGGTCACCGTTCTCGGAGCCGTCAAAGATGCGCGTTTCAAAGAAGCGTTTGCCGGCGCGCGCGTTCTTGATGACCTCGAGCATGTGCTCGGTCGGAAACGCGCTGGAGACGAGTTCCAACTGCCGCGGATCCGGTCGACGAATATCGACCTTCACCTTCGATTCATCCTCCCTCGCCTCGCCCGCAATTTCCTTGTCCATCTGCTCGTCCGTGAAGGACTTCGTTTCGAACCGGAACTCGCCCTTGTCGGTGTCCTCGAAGGTCTTTGTCTGCTGGTCCGTGAGGCGGGTGTCCTCTCCGGTATTGATGCGCGTTACAAAGCGAAAATTGGTGGTAAAGCCGGTGCAGGTGGAGCCCGTGAACTCATACACCATCCGGCCGCTCATGCCCTCGATCCCCGAGCGGTCGGATGCGTCCTTCAGCTCTAGGTCGTAGACGGCACGATGGGGAAGCAGCCCTGCGGCACCTTCGACGCCGGCCCGAACGGGCGCTGCCCCTGCGGCAACGATAAGAGTTGCGAGGATCGCTGCGGGTCCGGCCTGGTTCATTCATTATCTCCTGTTGGACTCATCGCCGATGTTATAAGAACGCCACCCAGCAAGGTTATCGCCTTGAATGCAGGATTTTTGAGACATTGACAACAAATGTGGAGTTCAGCATGTCCGACGCAATAGAGGTCCGGCTAAAGGAGCGGGGGATAACCCTTCCCGTGGCTGCAGCACCCGCCGCCAACTATGTCCCATTCACGATCAGCGGCAATATCCTGTATCTCTCTGGGCAACTGCCGATGGAGAATGGCAAGGTAGCGGTCACCGGCATCGTGGGCCGTGATGTTGACGTAGCCGGCGCTCAGCGCGCAGCCGAACTCTGCGCGATCAACATTCTGGCTCAGGCCAAGTCTGCCTTGAACGGCGACCTTGGCCGGATCCGACGCATCCTGAAGCTCAACGGCTTCGTCGCATCGATGCCGGAGTTCACGGAACAGCATCTGGTGATCAACGGCGCGTCCAATCTTATTGCCGATATTCTTGGCGATGCGGGCAAACATGCTCGTGCCGCAGTTGGGATGGCATCGCTGCCGCTCAACGCATCCGTCGAGATAGACGCCGTGATTGAGATCGAAGCATGACGTCTGCCGAATGGATCAAGGACGTGCCGGTCGCGCATCGCGGCTACCACGACATGAACAAGACCGTCTGGGAAAACACCCTTTCCGCCTTCTCCCGCGCAATAGAAGCGGGCTTCGCCATAGAGTGTGATCTTCAGCTCGCATCAGACAGCGTGCCCATGGTCTTCCACGACCACACCCTGGAGCGTCTCTGCGGCATCAAGGGGGATGTGCGCGAGCGCACCTCCGCCGAACTCGGCATGCTGGCTGTGGGCGGCACCTCAGACCGTATCCCGACGCTGAAGCAGATGCTCAAGCTGGTTGCTGGCCGGACCCCGCTGATCATCGAGATCAAGGGCCGCCGAGGCGAAGACGATGGTTTCGTTGAGGCTATTCTGGAGGATTTGGATGGCTACCACGGGAAGCTTGCGCTGATGAGCTTTGACCACCACATCCTCAAAGAGCTCAGAGCGGCAGGCGCACCTTATCCGGTCGGACTAACGGCGGAAGGGATCAGTCCGGAGGACTTTTTCGCGCATGATGAGGCGATGCAACTCGGCCTCGACTTCATCTCCTATCATCATGCGCATCTGCCCAACAGTTTTGTCACTGCCCAGAGACAATCTGGCCTTCCGGTCATTACCTGGACCGTAAGGGATGAAAAGGCGCGGGCGCATACCTATAGTCATGCCGACCAGATGACCTTCGAAGGTTTCGATCCTCGGGAGACCGCTGCCGCATAGCATGACAGGACCTCTATCCATCCGCGTCGAAAGAACGTTCGCAGCGATCGCGCCTGAGCGCTGGTCGGGGCTCACGGGCACCTCCAGAGTGGCAGACGAGCCCTACAACCCTTTCCTGTCGCACGCCTACCTTTCGGCGCTAGAGGAGTCTGGTTCGGCTTCGGCGAAGACAGGCTGGATGGGCAACCACCTCCTGCTGGAGGATGACAAAGGGGCTTTGCTCGGCGCTATTCCGGGCTATCTGAAAAGCCACAGCCAGGGCGAATACGTCTTCGATCATAGCTGGGCCGATGCTTTTGAACGCGCCGGCGGCCAGTACTACCCGAAGATCCAGTGCAGCATACCCTTCACCCCCGCGACCGGGCCACGCCTTCTGGCAGCGAGGGAGCAAGAGCAGGAAAGCGTGCAGGCAACGCTTGCAGCCGGTCTCCAGGAGGTGACACGTCAGATGGGCGTTTCTTCAGCCCACGTGACGTTTCTGCCGGAGGAGGAACTGCCCTTCTTCCAAGGCAGCGGCTATCTGCACCGGACAGACCAGCAATTTCATTTCATCAACGACGGCTATCCCAACCATGACGCATTCCTAGAGACCCTTGCGTCCCGCAAGCGCAAGGCCTTGAAGAAAGAGCGACGTGCGGCGGTGGAAAATGGCATCACCATCGACTGGTTGACTGGAAGCGACCTCACGGAGGACATCTGGGACCAGTTCTTCGCCTTCTACATGGATACCGGCAGCAGAAAATGGGGACGTCCCTACCTGACCCGCAGCTTCTACTCGCTGATCGGCGAGAGGATGGCAGATGACATTCTTCTGGTGATGGCAAAGCGGGACGGCCGATACATTGCAGGCGCGATCAACTTCATTGGCTCCGATGCCCTGTTCGGCCGCCACTGGGGCTGCCTTGAGGACCACCCCTTCCTTCACTTCGAGGTCTGCTACCATCAGGCCATCGACTTCGCCCTTGCCAAGGGGCTGAAGCGCGTTGAGGCGGGCGCACAGGGCGAACACAAGCTCGCCCGCGGCTATCTTCCCGTGACCACGCATTCGGCGCATTACATCGCACATCCGGGCCTTCGGCGTGCAATCGGCGACTACCTTGAGCGCGAGCGTCTGGAGGTTGGGCAGATCGGCGAATATCTCGAAGCTCATAGCCCCTTCCGTAAAGGCGAGCGGCAGCAGCAAAACAATAAACCGGACGAAGGAGAGGAAGATCCATGAGCAGCCAAAGCTATGATGACGGTAACATCTTCGCGAAGATCCTGCGCGGTGAAATTCCGTCGCACCGCGTTTACGAGGACGATCAAACGGTGGCCTTCATGGACGTGATGCCTCAGGCGCCCGGGCATCTTCTGGTTGTGCCCAAAGCACCATCACGCAATCTGCTGGATGCCGATCCCGCAGTTCTCGCCCACACGATCACTGTGGTGCAGAAACTGGCCCAGGCCGCAAAAGAGGCCTTCCGTGCTGATGGTATCACCATCATCCAGTTCAACGAGCCAGCCGCCGGCCAGACGGTCTACCACCTGCACTTCCACGTCATTCCGCGTCGCGAGGGCGAGCCGTTGGCGCCGCATTCGGGCAAAATGGAGGACAACGAGGTCCTCAAAACGAATGCGGAGAAGGTGCGCAGCGCCCTCGCCGCGTAAGGCGCTGGCGGTAAATCCGGCGAAGCAGGCTCCGGCTGAGGCGCTCCGTTATCGGGGACTGACGTAGTGGCTTCGGTCCGGGAACGGCCAGTTCTGCAGCAGCTCCATGTCCGGGCGTAGGATCTCGACCTTGAGAGGGTAGCAGGCAGCGGCATCGCTTGAATGGGTGGCGCCGCAGTCGCCACCGGGGCAGGCAGAAAGCGCACCGAGCAGGTCGATTTCGGCAAAGATCTCCAGGTAGTCGCCGGGCCTCACCGGGCTCGCCTTCATGAAATACTGGTGCGTATCACGGGTAAAGCCGGTGCACATGAAGACGTTGAGCACGTCGTGCACATGCGGCTCCGCTTCAGCAAAGCTTAATCCCTTTGCCGCAGCCAGCGCTCGGCAAAGATTGGAATGGCAGCAGTTGTGATAGTCGGTGCCGTTCAATAGCCGGTTTGTATAGGGGTCGCAGCGGGTTCCGATCACATCGTGGATGCCAGCTCCGTCATCGTCCCAGCCGTACCAGTCCAGCGTGTCGTGGGTGATGGTCCCCATCGGGCGAAGCGCGGGCAGCGTGCTCCAGAGCCGATCGCCGACAGAAACATGCGTTGCATGCAGCGCCCTAGTCTTGCCGCTGAAGAAGCGTTCCGTGAGGTCGTTTGCGTTCCAGAGATTGAGGTCCCCGACCTGTGGCCCTTCAATGCTCACAATCCGGAAGAAATGCCCCTTCGGAACAGAGAATGCGCGCCCATCGCGAGGCGGCACGATCACCTCATCGATCTTTTCCAAGGTCTGCCGCACGTGATCGAGCAGCCCCATGTCCGGCGGCACGAGCGTGCCGTTTGGATAGACGACCACTGGCTGCTTGCTGCGGCGTTCGACGGCGTCGGAGGGAGTGCGTGAAGGAAGATGTTGCATTCTGATTCTGTGTTCCGTTGATCTAGGCGCAGCCAACAAAGATGAAGCAGCTGGGGGATGGCCGATCCCGGTCATAGCCCGAGCCAGTAGAGGCCGATCCCAAGCAGCAAGGTCGAAGTCACCACTGCCACGCCGACACGTTGACCAGCAAGCAGGAAAGCGAGAAATCCGATGCCGGCGGCTACAATGCGCAGCCACAGCGGCGAATCCGCCAGCGTTCCAGCGGGGAACACGATCAGCTTGGCAGTCACTGCCATCACGAGCGCCGTCGCCACGGCCCTCACCCATTGTAGCGCCTCCGAATCCTCGTTCAGGCGGCTGCCGGTAAGAACTCCCATCCAGCGCCAGATATCGGTCGCCAGCCAGCCGGCCACCGCAATCACAACATAGGGCCACCACCAGTCGCCACTCATCGTGCTGCTCCACGCCGTCCGCCGAGGCGCGGCCTGATGAGGAAGCGCTCCAGCAGATAAGCGAGCGTGCCGCCACCGATGCCGGCGTAGAGGACGTCGAAGTCAGGCGCAACAAGCGCCATCAATGGCCCGCCAATGACGCCGATGATGAAGGCGAGCTTCACCACCAGGTGACGGGCTGTGGCCCAGATGGACGCAAGGAAGTACACCGGAGTCAGCATGAAAAGGGCGCCAGAGACCAGCGGCGGGAACGCTTCCACGACCCCATAGCAGACGGCGACGATGAGCGTATTCGTGAGCGTCAATGTGATGCCGAAGCCCGCAAAGAAACTTGCCCGGTGCTCTCTCGGCACGTCCTTCAACCGCTGAATGGCAAAAACCCAGGCTGTGATGGCGACGAAATGGGAAAGCACCAGCAAGAGCCAGGTTGGCGTTCTTTGCGACCGCATCTCCGGTACGAGGGAAGCGACCATCGGCATCATGCGGATGGAGGAGAGGGTGACGGCAACAAAGCACGCGGCGATATGGGCGCCGCTCGTCATCATACCCACCAGGATCATCTTCGCAGGCAGAGCCCAGACCGACAGTGTCATGAAGATTGCTTCGCCCCGCGTGATACCGGACTCGAAGGCAAAGGCACTGAAGCCGACAAAAGAGGTCATCAGGATCAGGGCGGGCAGCGAGGTGATGCCCCGCATTCCAGAGACGAACCAGAAGGAGGCGGACTGGCGTTCAATGTGGGAAGACATAAGGGCCGAATATCATGAGGCGGGCGGGCCGCAGGAATCAGAATGCCGGGCGATTGGCCCGGCATCCGCATGTTGAAGAACGTTATTTTGACTTAGGCACCCGAGGAACGATACCGCCCTTTCGTGGTGATGTTTTTGGGGCGTCCTCTGAAACGGCAGTGTCCGCTGTCGCTTCAGCCATTGCCTTCGCTTCGCCACCGTCTTTACTGGAGCCCTTCTTCGCAGAGCGCGGCTTCTTCGCCTTTGCCTGCGCGTCTTCGGAGGCTTCTTCCACCTCGGCTTCCAGCTTCGGCTTGACCGGAACTGCCTCTGGAACACATTCCAGCTGCAGGCCGTCTGTTCCGTCCTGCGTCTTCCCGACCGTCACGTGGACGACGCCGCCCTTGCGAAGCTTGCCGAACAGGATCTCGTTGGCCAGCGGCTTCTTGATGTGCTCCTGGATGACGCGCGAGAGCGGGCGTGCACCCATCTTCTCGTCGTAACCCTTGTCCGCCAGCCATGCGATCGCCTCGGGGCTGAGGTCGAAAGTGACGTTCCGCTCGGAAAGCTGTGTTTCCAGCTGCATGACGAACTTCTGCACGACCTGGTGGATGACCTCCGTCGGCAACGGCGCAAATGGAATGGTCGCGTCGAGCCGGTTACGGAATTCGGGCGTGAACAGGCGGTTGAGCGCCTCCTCGTCCTCGCCCGTTCGCTTGGAGGAACCGAAGCCGATCGCGGCCTTGGCCATTTCCGAAGCACCCGCATTCGTTGTCATGATCAGGATAACATTGCGGAAGTCGATCTTCTTGCCGTTGTGATCCGTCAGCGAGCCATGGTCCATCACCTGCAACAGGATGTTGAAGATATCCGGATGTGCCTTCTCGATCTCATCGAGCAACACGACCGAGTGGGGATGCTGGTCCACGCTATCGGTCAGCAGACCGCCCTGGTCGAAGCCGACATAGCCGGGAGGAGCACCGAGCAGACGCGAGACCGTGTGCCGCTCCATGTATTCCGACATGTCGAATCGCAGCAGTTCCACGCCGAGCGAAGATGCGAGCTGCTTGGCCACTTCCGTCTTGCCGACGCCGGTCGGGCCGGAGAACACGTAGGAGCCGATCGGCTTGTTCGGTTCGCGAAGACCTGCGCGGGCCAGCTTAATGGCGGTCGACAGAGCTTCGATCGCCTTGTCCTGGCCGTAGACGACGGAACGCAGTTCCTTTTCGAGGTTGGCCAGGACCATTGCATCGTCTTTGGAAACCGTCTTCGGCGGGATCCGTGCCATTGTCGCGATCGTTGCCTCGATCTCCTTCTCGGTGATCAGCTTGCGCCGCTTTGACGTCGGCAGCAGCATCTGTGCCGCACCGGTCTCGTCGATCACGTCGATCGCCTTGTCCGGCAGCTTCCGGTCAGAGATATAGCGTGCCGACAACTCCACAGCGGCCTTGATTGCTTCATTGGTGTAGCGAAGCTTGTGGTAGGTCTCGAAGTACGGCTTGAGCCCCTTCATGATCTCGATTGCGTCGTCGACCGATGGCTCGTTGACGTCGATCTTCTGGAAGCGGCGAACAAGCGCACGATCCTTTTCGAAGAACTGGCGGTACTCCTTGTAGGTGGTGGACCCGATGCAGCGGATCTGCCCGGAGGACAGTGCCGGCTTCAGCAGGTTGGACGCATCCATGGCGCCACCGGACGTAGCACCAGCACCAATCACGGTGTGGATCTCGTCGATGAACAACACGGCACCCGGGTAATCCTCAAGTTCCTTGACGACCTGCTTCAGTCGCTCTTCGAAGTCGCCGCGATAGCGCGTGCCGGCAAGCAGCGTTCCCATGTCGAGCGAGAAGATTGTCGCATCCGCGAGCGCTTCCGGTACCTTGCCCTCCACGATCCGCTTGGCCAGACCTTCGGCAATCGCCGTTTTGCCGACACCGGGATCGCCCACGTAAAGCGGGTTGTTCTTCGAGCGGCGGCAAAGGACCTGAATGGTACGGTTGACCTCTGAATGCCGGCCGATCAGCGGATCGATCCTGCCATCCTTCGCCTTCTCGT
Organism: Pseudomonadota bacterium; assembly: GCA_023399635.1. GTDB lineage: Bacteria > Pseudomonadota > Alphaproteobacteria > Rhizobiales > Rhizobiaceae > Neorhizobium. The sequence goes on along the minus strand of JAEWOP010000046.1, from coordinate 27,071 downwards.
TCAGGTTGACGCAGTAAGCTTTCAGTGCTTCCGCGGGCTTCTTTCCCGAACCGTCTTCCTGCTCGCGTGCCGGCTTTGCATCCGCGTCGCTTTCCTCTGCGCCGCGCGGGGGACGAACGGTTGAAGATCCAGGACGCTTGCCGATCCCGTGCGAGATGTAATTGACGGCGTCATAGCGCGTCATCTCCTGCTCCTGCAGGAAGAATGCAGCATGGCTTTCTCGCTCGGCGAAGATCGCGACCAGCACATTGGCACCAGTCACCTCTTCACGTCCGGATGACTGGACATGAATGACCGCGCGCTGGATCACGCGCTGGAAACCGGATGTCGGCTTGGAGTCTTCGTCATAACCGGTGATGAGATTGGCAAGCTCGTTGTCGACATAGTCGGCCACCGTCTTGCGAAGAGCATCCAGATTAACGTTACAAGCACCCATGACCGCTGCAGCATCGGCATCGTCGATCAATGCCAGCAGCAGGTGCTCAAGCGTCGCATACTCGTGATGGCGCTCGTTCGCATAGGTCAGTGCCTGGTGTAGCGCCTTTTCAAGGTTAGGCGAAAATGTTGGCACGTGGGTTCCTCACTTCTTTTCCATCACGCATTGCAGCGGATGCTGGTGCTGCCGGGCAAAATCCATGACCTGGCTTACCTTCGTTTCCGCAACTTCATACGTGAATATTCCACACTCCCCCACGCCATGATTGTGCACGTGGAGCATGATCCGCGTCGCCGCCTCAAGATCCTTCTGAAAGAACCGCTCCAGGATATGGATGACGAATTCCATGGGCGTGTAATCGTCATTCAGGAGAAGCACGCGATACAGGTTCGGTTTCTTCGTCTTTGGCTGGGTGCGGGTGATGACGGACGTGCCGCGATTTGCGTTGTCTCCGCCGCCGTTCTTTTCGTTTTGCATCAAGATCGGCCGTGCGATCATTTCATTTCATTCCCTAATCGTCCGGCCTCTATAGGGGCTTCCGGCGCCGGACATCAGATCGTGTTAACTTAGTGCATCTGAGCCTGATTTTAAGCCCCCATCACAGGGGCGCAATCACTATTCCGCACTACGACGGCATCGGCAGCAAAAACATGGAGGAGCCGGAATCAAAAAGACCGGCAACACGCCTTGCCGGTCTTCAGTCTGTCATCGATGGACTTGCAGCTCAGGCCGCCGCATCTGCGGCAACCACCGCCGTGGAGGTTGTTTTTGCCGGAACGAGATCACGCGATTTGAACGCTGAACGAGTTAAATCCGCGTAGAGCGCGTTCATCTTGTTCGCTTCCGATAGGAAGGCTTCGTAGCTTGAGGTCAGATACTGTGTCTGCAACTGGAAAACGTCGCCTAGGCTACGCACCGTCGTGAGCTGCTCCATGAACGAGGCCATGCCGTCATAGCTTCGTCGGGAGAAGTCTTTGGCCTCGTCAGCGATGGACTGGTATCCTTTTGCGACTTCGACATAGCCATTCAGCATGGCATCCATCGCTTCCCTGCTCTTCCGGTTGGCATCATCGAAATCGAACATAAGCCTCACCCTTTGCTCATTCGGATCTGCTTATAGAACGACAGCATACGTGTGGAGTCAAGGCAACTTGTGCGCTGCACAAAGGCGAAGAATTTGGTTTCTCGCCCTGAGGATCAAAGATCAACGTCAAGAATGGCCATCGAGAAGTTATAGGAGCGATCGCCGTCTTCATCATCGAGGTAGACGACCCCGAGAAACTCCTCCCCAAGATAGACTTCGGCAGAATCGTTCTTACGCGGACGCGCCTTGACCACCATCTCGGGATTGAACGTCCGCTTGAAATAGCCGTCCAGCTTTCTGATTTCTTCTGGTTTCACGTCGTCTTCTCCGTCAGCGGTTTGATTGCGGGGGCTTGTGCCATGGCACAGCAAGGGAAGTAAAGGCAAAGACCGGCCGTCCGGCCTTTTCATGCCGTCCCGATCGGATCTGTTGCGGAAGCTTAATGGTCTGAGGTGAGCATTTGATCCATGAGGCGGGAAGGCTCCGAGCACCCTGCTTCACCTACGACCTTGGCCGGAACGCCGGCAACCGTGGTCTTCGGCGGCACGGGCTTCAGGACGACCGATCCTGCAGCAACTCGAGAGCAGGAGCCGATCTCGATATTGCCGAGGATCTTGGCACCTGCACCGATCAACACACCATTGCCGATCTTCGGATGGCGGTCGGCGCCTTCCTTGCCGGTTCCGCCAAGTGTAACGCCGTGCAGGATGGAAACATTATCCCCAATGACGGCGGTCTCGCCGACCACCAGCCCAGTGGCATGGTCAAGAAAGATCCCCTTGCCGATCCTGGCAGCCGGGTTGATGTCAGTCTGGAAGACGCTCGAGGCGCGGCTTTGGAGATAAAGTGACAGATCTCGCCGTCCATTCGCCAGCAGCCAATGAGCCAGCCGATGAGTCTGGATGGCGTGGAAGCCTTTGAAATACAGCACAGGTTCGAGAAAGCGGAGGCAGGCGGGATCGCGGTCGTAGACGGCCTGGATATCGACGCGGAGCACGGAGCCCCACTCCGGCCAATCCACCAGCATTTCCGCAAAAGTCTGACGAAGCAGAACCGCCTGCATATCCGGGTGATCGAGCCGCTCGCAGATGCGGTGGATGACGCTCTCTTCAAGCGAGCTTTGATTCAAAACAGTTGAATAAAGAAACGCCGCAAGGAGCGGATCGTTTTCCGCGGCAGCATGAGCTTCCTGCCGCATCGTATCCCAGATCGGGTCGACGCTGGTGACCGGCTCATTGCTGCGGATTTCGGTTCTAGCGGCCATGGCCGTCTCCTCGGCTTTGATACAGCGTAATATAGAAGAACATTGCAGAAAGGCCAACGCTAGCGACATCGCGTTTCGCTGATGCATAGCTTCAAAGCGGATTGATCTCTCCGTGCAGCCCCTCGTAGAATTCCAGCACAGCTTTCTTGAACACGCGATCTCCAACGGCCAGCATATGGTCGCGACCGGGAATATCCAGCGGCGTCGCGTTGGCCATCAATGCGGCAAGTTTCTGTGGCGAACCGGCGATATCATCCTTCGTTCCCACTCCAATCAATGTCGGAGCCTCTATCCGACCCATGTCACGTTCCGCCACCAGATCGCGCGACCCTCCGATGCAGGCGGCCAGCGCCTCCCTGTCGCTTTTCGTCTGATCGGCAAAGGCGCGGAACATGCGGCCCCTCTCATGCGATACGTCATCGAGCGACTGAGCAAGCAGCGCATCGGCAATCGGGTCCCACTCCCCTACCCCTTCGGTCATCCCGCTCCCCAACCCTCCGAGGACCAACGAACGAACGCGGTCCGGATGTCTGAGCGCCAGAAAGACAGAAATGCGGGCGCCCATCGAATAACCCATCACATGCGCCTCCGGAATGCGCAGGTGATCCAGCAGTGCGGCGGCATCCCCCGCCATCACCCAGGGTCGATACGCCTCTGGATCTCGAGGCTTGTCGCTGCGCCCATGGCCGCGATTATCGATGGCAATGACCCGATAACCTGCATCGCCGAGCGTCTTCAGCCACCCGGGGTGAACCCAGTTCACCATGGCACTGGAGGCAAAGCCGTGGATAAGCAGGATGGGGTCCCCCGATGGATTTCCCTCGTCGAAGTAGAAGAGATCCAGGCCATCGTGAGTGAAGGAGGAGAAGGCGGGCGCATTGAGGTTCATGACAAAGCGTCTTTCCTTTAGAACCTGTAAGGTCGATCGGCGAGCGGGATTTAAACCGCCAGGTGCAGCGTTACCAGTCCGCTGCGGCGGTTTTTCCCACTACACATTCAGCGGCCGGAGGGATAATGTCCGCCGCAACGAAGAAGCATTGGAGACGAACATGGCTGGGCACAGCATCCCACACTTCCAGAACGACGGCGGTCACCGCCTGATCCAGATTGGCGTGCGGGAATTCATGTGCACCGGCGCCTCGGTCCCCTATGACCATCCTCACATCTATATCGACATGGGAGATGACGTCGAAAAAGTCTGCTCCTATTGCTCGACCCTTTATCGCTACAATCCCCTGCTGAAGCCGGATCAGACTGACCCGCCGGGCTGTGTCTTCCACGCTCAGGCAGCGTAACGCGCCGTTCGGCATTCGGGATGCCGGCCGACAGGATTGCCATCATCGGCGCCGGAATTGCAGGACTGACGGCTGCGTTAGCCTTCGCCCGCAAGGGGATAAGCTGCGACATCTTCGAGAAGGTCCCTCACCTCACCGAAGTCGGCGCGGGGCTGCAGATTTCGCCGAACGCGTCGCGTATTCTTGGCGCACTCGGAGTGCTCGACAAACTTGAGCGCGTATGGTGCGAACCGCGGCAGATCAACCTTATCTCCGGTACGGATCTGCGCCCCATCAGCCATGTGCCGGTGGGCAGCGTTGCGCGCGACCGCTGGGCAGCTCCCTATGGCGTCCTCCACCGTTCCACGCTTCAAGCAGCCTTGGTTGAGGCCGTGAAAGCGCAGCCGCTGTGCCGACTGAAGCTCGGCCAACCAATTTCGGCTAACGATACGATCTCGACAGAGGACTACCATCTGTTGGTGGGTGCAGACGGTGTTTGGTCTCAAATGCGTCACCGTGTTCCAAGAGGGCCAGAGCCGCGCTTTTCAGGCAATGTCGCCTGGCGTTTCACCGTCTCGAACAGCACCCTCCGAGGCTTCCTTCCTCCGGATGCGGTTTCCGCCTTTCTCGGCCCCTCGGCCCACCTGGTGTGCTACCCATTGAAGGAAGCCCAAACTTACAACCTTGTCGCAATAGCCTCAGGCATGAGTCCTGGAGAGACGTGGGATGCGAAGGCAACTGAAGCACAGCGACAACTGCTTCTCTCCCGATTGAAAAGATGGGACAGGTCCTTCGTGGATCTTCTCGCGCATGCAGATGCCCCGACCTTCTGGCCGCTCTACGAGATGGTCCCAGGACGCTGGCACAACGGCCGCGACACCGTCCTGATCGGTGATGCTGCGCATGCGATGATGCCGTTCGCCGCACAGGGAGCGGCCATGGCGATCGAGGATGCCTTCCTCCTCGCCTCCCACGTCGCAGGATCCGCATCCCTCCCCGACGCGCTGGGTGCGTTCGAGGCAGATCGCGTGCCCAGGATCAACCGGGTTCGCGCCCGCGGCACCTTCAACCAGTTCGCCTATCACGCCCGAGGCCCGATCCGCCTCGGCCGTGATTTGGTTCTGTCGCTGAAACCGCCGCACTCGCTTGCGGCGGATCTCGACTGGCTTTACGGCTACCGCAGCCGCGACTGATCAGACGGCGGCGGCCGCGGCAAAACCGTCTTCGAGATCCTTCTTCAGGTCGGCAACATCTTCCAGGCCGATCTGCAGGCGAATCACGGGACCGTCCGTCGGCGCCGTGCGGATGGTACGGTCGGACAGATTCACCGGCACCGCGAGGCTTTCATAGCCACCCCACGAATAGCCGAGTCCGAACAATGACAACGCATCGAGAAGCGCGTGGGCTTTCGCCTTGAAGCGGCTTTTCTCCTCGACCTTGAGAACAAAGGAGAAGACACCGCTCGCGCCTTTGAAGTCACGCTTCCAGATCTTGTGGCCAGGAAAGCTTGGCAGGGCAGGATGCAGAACTCGCGAAACGTCCTCGCGACCTTCCAGCCACTTCGCCACCTCGAGCGCGCTTCGCTGGTGGTGCTCCAGACGGACGCCCATCGACCGCAGGCCGCGCAGGATGAGGTAGGAATCGTCCGGCGCTCCGCAGATCCCCATTGTCAGTGCAGCGTCCTTTAGCTGCGGCCAGTGCGCCGCATTGGCTGAGACCGATCCCATCACGATATCCGAGTGGCCGGAAGGATATTTTGTCGTCGCATGAATCGAGACATCGACGCCGAAGTCGAGAGGGCGAAAGTAGAGTGGCGTCGCCCAGGTGTTGTCCATCATCACAACGCAACCGTGCCGATGTGCAGCCTCGGATATGGCGCGGATATCCTGCATCTCCATCGTATTGGACCCGGGCGCTTCCGTATGAACAAGCTTTGTGTTGGGCTTTATCAGTGTCTCGATACCGGCGCCGATTTCGGGATCATAGTATTGGATCTCGACGCCGAGCCGCTTGAGCATGGTGTCGCAAAACTGCCGGCACGGCGCATACACCGAATCCACGATCAGAGCGTGGTCACCGGATGACAGAAAGGCAAGAAACGGCACGGAAATCGCCGCAAGGCCTGAGGGTACAAGAACCGTTCCGGCAGAACCTTCCAACTCGTCCAGCGCCTCGCACAATGCATCTGTGGTGGGGGTGCCGCGAGTCCCGTAGAGATATTTCTGGTCGCGCCTCTCCATCGCTGCGGAGTTGGGAAACAAGACGGTCGAGGCATGGACAACAGGTGGATTGACGAAACCGTGATAGGAGTGCGGGTCGTGCCCGATGTGAACGAGCCGCGTGTTGATGCCAGCGTCGTCGGACGGGAATGCAGGATTTTTCATCGGGGGGAAGGCTCTCGTTTTGGTCGAGAGGCGATGTTGCTACCTCCTCCGCCTGCGGTCAACCCTTTGGAACCAGCCACTTAACGCCAGTGGCAGCGCTCTGGTAGTTAGCGTTGCCTTCAGATTCGGCACTCGCCGCACAAATTTTGTCAGACTGGACCGCAAGCGAGCAAATTAAGCAATCGCGACGTTTTTTGGACACATTCTGAAACGCGCAGGCTTGACCATAGCGCCGTTTGCGACTGTGATAGCGCTTCCCGCACCGGGAGGTCAGCGGGACGTTGCGATGCGCTCACGATGATGGGCGACAGGGCGATGAAAGCAAAAACACAAAGATAAAGGTTGGGAAAATGAAAAAGACGCTTCTGTCAGCCACGATTGGCGCAGCAGTCCTGGGCTTGGGCTCCGCTGCCTCGGCTGCCACGCTCGATGACGTCAAGGCTAAGGGGTTCCTACAGTGCGTGGTCAACACCGGGCTTGCAGGCTTCGCCGCACCGGATGCGTCAGGCAGCTGGACGGGCCTCGACGTCGACTATTGCCGCGCGGTTGCTGCCGCCGTCTTCAACGATCCGTCCAAGGTGAAGTTCACTCCGACAACTGCCCAGACCCGCTTCACTGCACTGCAGTCGGGTGAAGGCGACGTTCTTTTCCGCAACACCACCTGGACGATCAGCCGCGACACCGCGCTCGGCTTCAACTTCCGTACCGTCAACTACTACGACGGTCAGGGCTTCATGGTGACGAAGGCCCTAGACGTGAAGTCGGCACTGGAGCTTTCGGGCGCTGCAGTCTGCGTTCAGGCCGGCACCACGACCGAACTCAACCTTGCCGACTACTTCAAGGCCAACAACCTTGAATACAAGCCGGTGGTCTACGAAAAGCTCGAAGAAGTGAATGCTGCCTACGACTCCGGTCGTTGCGACGTCTACACGACCGACCAGTCCGGCCTGTACTCGCTGCGCCTGTCGCTGTCGAACCCGGACGATCACATGATCCTTCCGGAAATCATCTCCAAGGAGCCGCTCGGCCCGGCCGTTCGCCAAGGCGATGACCAGTGGTTCGACATCGTCAGCTGGACCCATTACGCGCTCGTTCAGGCTGAAGAGTTCGGCATCACGCAGGCAAACATCGACGAGATGAAGAACTCGGAGAACCCGGACATCCGTCGCTTCCTTGGCGTCGAGGCTGACACCAAGATCGGCACCGACCTCGGCCTGACGAATGACTGGGCCTACAACATCATCAAGCACGTCGGTAACTACGGCGAGGTCTTCGAGCGCAACATCGGTATGGAAACCCCGCTCAAGATCGAGCGTGGCCTCAATGCCCTGTGGACCAAGGGCGGCCTTCAGTACGCTCCACCGGTTCGCTAAGCGCATCTACCAGCACTACTGAGGGTGAGGCGGTTGCGCCGCCTCACCCTCGCAATACAGCCAAAAAAGATAAAGACCGAAAAGGTCACCATGGGGATTTGGCCAGCATGACCGATCACGCTGCTATCGCGCCGCCTAGCGGCCGATCGTTGACGAGCTACATCTACGATCCAAAGTTTCGCGGTATCCTGTTTCAGGCAATCGCGCTGATTGTCATCGTCACCGTCGGGTGGTGGATTTTCGACAACACGACGGAAAACCTGCGGCGCTCGAACACTGCCTCCGGCTACCAATTTCTCAACGGCCGCGCCGGCTTTGACATCGGGCAGTCGCTGATCGACTACACGAGCGATTCCACTTATGGCCGCGCGATCATTGTAGGTCTTCTGAACACACTCATGGTGGCCTTCGTCGGCATCATCACCGCTACGATCATTGGCTTCATCATCGGCTTGGGCCGGCTGTCGAAGAACTGGCTCATTGCCCGGCTCTGCACCGTCTATGTCGAGGTCTTCCGCAACATCCCGGTCCTGCTCGTCATCTTCTTCTGGTACAAGGGCGTTCTGGGGGCTTTGCCGCAGGTGCGAGATTCCCTCGAACTTCCCTTCAGCATGTTTCTCAACAACCGCGGCCTGGCCTTTCCCAAGCCCATATGGGGTGACGGCGCGATCGTCATTCCGATTGCCTTGGTACTGGCTATCATTACCTCCCTTGCCATCGCTCGATGGGCAAAAGCGCGTCAGGCTGCAACGGGGCGTCCTTTCCATATGGTCTGGACAGCGCTTGGGCTGATCCTCGGCCTGCCGATCCTTGCTTTTTTCCTGGCCGGCATGCCGTTGACCTTCGACTATCCTGTGGCCGGGCGTTTCAACCTGGCGGGCGGTGCCGTCGTAGCCCCTGAATTCGTCGCGCTCTACCTCGCGCTCTCCTTCTACACGGCGTCCTTTATCGCTGAAGTCATTCGCGCAGGTATCCAAGGCGTCGCCAAGGGCCAAACAGAAGCCGCCTCGGCATTGGGCCTACAACCCTCCACCACCACGCGGCTTGTTGTCGTGCCTCAGGCGATGCGCATCATCATTCCTCCGCTGACGAGCCAATACCTCAACTTGACGAAGAACTCGTCCCTCGGTGTCGCGATCGGTTTCCCGGAGCTGGTTTCTGCTGGCGGGACCACGATGAATCAGACAGGGCAAGCCGTAGAAGTCGTATCGATCTGGCTGGTTGTCTACCTCAGTATCAGCCTTGCTACGTCGATCTTCATGAACTGGTTCAACGCGCGCATGGCGCTGGTGGAGAGATAGGCCCATGAGCACGAACTCTGTCGGCTTTGTCCGAACCGAACTCCTTGCCGCCAAGCCTGCACCAACGAGCACCGGCAACGTGTTTGGCTGGCTCAAGAAAAATCTCTTCGCCACTCCAAAAGATGCCATCCTGACCGTTCTTGCCATCACGCTCCTGCTATGGACTGTGCCGGACATGCTCAATTGGCTGTTCTTCGACGCCGTGTGGTCGGGAACCAATCGCGAGGCCTGCCTGACCGTAGCTCAGGGCGGGGTCCAGGCCAATGAATGGGGTGGCGCCTGCTGGGCCTTTGTCGGCGAACGCTTCGAGCAGTTCATGTTCGGCCGCTATCCCATTGACGAGCGCTGGCGGCCTGTGCTCGTGGCTCTTTTGTTCGTGGCGCTGCTCGTGCCCATCTTGATGCCGCGGGTTCCATACAAGGGATGGAACGCGCTCGCGCTCTTCGTCCTCTTCCCGATCGTCGCCTTCTTCCTTCTGCATGGTGATGCATTCGGGCTAGACCGGGTGGAGACACCGCTATGGGGCGGGCTCATGGTGACGCTGATCCTGTCCTTTGTCGGGATTGCCGTGTCGCTTCCCGTGGGCATTCTGCTTGCGCTTGGACGCCGGTCGAACCTGCCCGTCATCAAGATGTTCTGCGTCCTCTTTATCGAGGTTATCCGTGGCGTGCCGCTAATTACGGTCCTTTTCATGGCAAACGTCATGTTGCCGCTCTTCCTACCCACCGGCTGGACGATCGACAACTTCCTCCGTGCGCTTGTCGGGGTTGCCTTGTTCGCGTCTGCCTATATGGCGGAGGTCGTGCGCGGTGGGCTCCAAGCCATTCCAAAGGGCCAGTACGAAGGCGCTGACTCTCTGGGGTTGAGCTATTGGCAGAAGACGCGGCTAATCATCATGCCGCAGGCGCTCAAGCTTGTCATTCCCGGCATCGTCAACACCTTCATCGGTCTTTTCAAAGATACGTCACTGGTGTCCATTATCGGCATGTTTGACCTGCTTGGGATCGTTCGCCTCAACTTCACCGACACGACCTGGATCACCCCTGTCACGCCGATCACCGGCCTGATCTTTGCGGGGTTCATATTCTGGCTGTTCTGCTTCGGGATGTCGCGTTACTCCGCCTTCATGGAGCGCCATCTCGATACCGGCCACAAACGATAACAAGGGGAAAATCATGGCTGACGCCCAAACCAGAAAGCTTTCTGCCTCCGCCACCGACGTCGCGATCGACATCATCGGCATGAACAAGTGGTATGGAGATTTCCACGTCCTTCGTGACATCAACCTGAGGGTCATGGAAGGAGAACGGATCGTCGTGGCCGGGCCCTCCGGCTCGGGCAAGTCGACGATGATCCGCTGCGTCAATCGGCTGGAAGAGCATCAGTCCGGCCGCATCATCGTCGACGGCATCGAGCTTACCAACGACATCAAGAAGATCGATGAAGTGCGTCGCGAAGTCGGAATGGTGTTCCAGCACTTCAACCTCTTCCCCCATCTCACGATTCTTGAGAACTGCACGCTTGCGCCGATCTGGGTGCGCAAGATGCCGAAGAAGAAGGCCGAGGAAATCGCGATGCACTACCTGGAACGGGTGAAGATCCCGGAGCAGGCGCACAAATATCCAGGCCAGCTTTCCGGTGGACAGCAGCAGCGCGTGGCAATCGCACGTTCGCTCTGCATGAGCCCGAAGATCATGCTTTTCGACGAGCCCACATCCGCGCTCGACCCGGAGATGATCAAGGAAGTTCTGGATACGATGGTCAGCCTCGCCGAAGAAGGGATGACGATGATTTGCGTCACCCACGAAATGGGCTTCGCTCGCCAGGTCGCCAACCGCGTCATCTTCATGGACCAGGGCCAGATCGTCGAACAGAACGAACCTGCCCAGTTCTTCGACAATCCCCAGCACGAACGGACAAAGCTCTTCCTAAGCCAGATCCTGCACTAGGTTCGATGCATCGGCGCAGTTGAAGAAAGGCCGCGGCTGACAGCTGCGGCCTTTTCTGTCTCTTCTGCAATTAAGCGGGCGCGGTTAACATGGGCCAGCTTCAGACGCTCATTCGCCAAGCAGGCCCTAGCCTTCAATTGAACCGCTATTGGTGCATGATGTTGGCGACCATTCTGCCGTATCTGCAGGCGTGAATTCGGCACGCCAGGTTGGTGTGCCCGCGCGCAGGCTGGAGCTCAAAAGAGCGCAATATTCCGCCCGATCGCGCTCCGTGCCACCTAGGTCGCGGACCCAAGGCGACAGGAACTGGTGGTCGACTGCCGTAAAGCCCCAGGCGGAGAGATGGTGGTAAAGGCTGACGATCGCGAGCTTTGATGCGTCGTCCTTCGTATGAAACATCGATAACGCGCTGAAGACGGGCGCGGTATCTATACCGAAGACGCCGCCGACCAACTCACCCCCGGCGCTCCAAACTTCCACGGAATGGGCGTGTCCTTCGGCATGAAGCCGATTATAGAGCGCCCGCGCTGACGGTGTGAGCCACGTCAACGGCGGTCGACCGGGGCGGGGAGCGGCGCATTTTTGGAGAACTTCAGCGAAGGCGCGATCTACCGTCACCGTCATGTCCGTCTTGCGCAATGTGCGCCGGAAGCGCTTTGCAATATGCACGTCTTCCAGCATCATGACCCCACGGACCGGCGGCGACCACCACTTCATGGGGCCGATATGCGCGTGCGGGTAGAACCCGCGACGTGCGGCTTCCATGACAGTAGAGCTTGAGACGTCCCATGCGATACCAGCGAAGCCCGGAGGGCGGGCGCGAATATCGCTGTTGCTTGGGACTGAGCGATTGCGCACGAGCATCTCGCCGGCAACTGCAGCCGCGAGATGGGGTAGGTCACGCACTCGCGCGGGCATAAACAGATACGCCGTTCCCATGACGTACTGCTTTGCCCAGTCGGAAATACGCATTACATCTTCTCCGTAGACTGACGACAATCTAACATCGGAACGTTTAAGCCATTGTTACGGCTTCGACTTCGCGGAGATGCACGGAGAGCGGCGAAAAGGTTCTTGATGGCTATGGCGGCGATTGGGCGTCATCTCAGCGAGACGGACTTGATCCGCATGACCGAGAACGATCTTCTCGAAGACTTCAGAATGCGAATCAGCGGCAAGCTTTGCCTAAACAGCCGCACACGGATAAATCCAGGAGATTTGGGATATCGACCATTTGCAGCCAATAATGCCGATGGTCATCGTTACCAAAAAAGATGGCAGAAGACTTTGAAGATGGTGGGTGATGTAGGGCTCGAACCTACGACCCGCTGATTAAGAGTCAGCGGGTCTTGTTTTTCTCACTGCCTGACCTGTCAGCGCTTGTCAACAAAGTTGACGCATCAAAGGCTTACCCTACTGACCTTCCGGCTGCAAACAGCCCGCACCCCTCCAATCTTTGTAAACATTTTTTGATGTGACTTGGGGGTCTGACTGCAAGTCACATGTGATTTGGCTGCTGACGAACACGAAAAAGCGGGTCTAGGACTGGACGCCCTCGAATATCCGGGTCACCATTTTTGCAAGCCACTCGTTTGCAGGAACCCGATATGCCGTCTGAACACTTTTCCGGATACACCCTCACCAAGATCAACAACGTCCTAAAGAAGGGAACCGACAAGGTCGTGATGTACCGCGACAAGGATGTCTCTGGGCTGGCCATTAAAGTCACGCCCACCGGAGCTTCCTGGTACATCTCGACGCGCGATCTAAATCGTCAGATCGCGGACTTCATCACGTTCGGCAAGGACGACATCGATACGCTGCGGAAGCTCGTTGACGAGCTGAAGAGGGAGCATGCAAAGGGACGCGACGTCGCGCCTATGATCGCTGCGTTCGCTGCCGGGCATACAGTCCAGGATGCAAAGCACCTACACGATGTCGAACACGGTGATGCGCTGACCTGGGAGACCGCGCGGGATCTGTATCTCGAATGGGCCGGGGACAACAAAGAAAAGGACACCGTGCGCGGATACCGATCCGCACTCGGAGCCACGCTCGGACTGGCCGCCGACTTCGAGCCTCTCCACGGAAAACCTTTGCCATCGATAACGACCGCCGACCTAGCTACCGTCCGAAACAACATCATCGCGCGCATTAGGGCAGAACGCGGCAAAGGCCATGGAATCCGACAAGCCGATCACACCGTTGCCGCCATGAAGGCCGCCTTCAAGTACTTCGTGAATACTCCGTCCATGGGCGTGAAGCTGAACCCGGCCGCTGATCTATCGAAGTCGCTTGAGAGGTCTTCCGTGTCCTCAAAAGAAGGCCAGCGCGCGCTAACCCAGCTTGAGATCGGCGCGCTCTGGTACGCCCTCCTTGGCTGCCGTAATGAGCAAGTCCGACTGATTCTCCAGATCCAGCTCCTCACTGGACAGCGTCGATTCACCCCGACGTCTGCGTTCAAGAAGTCGTTCCAGACGGATGGTCCGTACAAATGCGTTTGGGGAATGGAAGACAAAAGCCATCATTGGCGCAAGTTGGCGTTGCCACCGCTTGCTGCCAGTGTCGTCCAACAGGCTATGCATTTGACGCGTGAAGACTGCGACTTCCTGTTCCCCAAACAGCGCCCCCGGAAGTCGGGTGACGATATGAACGGTCATATCAATGAACGGACTGTCTCGCTGAAGATCGAAGACATGAGGAAGCCCGGAGGCATCTTCGAGAAGATGCCGTTCAACGTTTCGACGCACGACCTGCGCAAGACGTTTACAAGCGTGATCGGCCCCAAGATGAGTCAATTCGAACTAGAAGGTCGCAAGCTTTCACCCCGGGAGGTCGTAATGATCACCCACCTCAACGAGGGCCGCGATAGCGTCAGCGAGAAGGTCTACGACCGGAACGTCAACCTGGACGTCAAACTCGAGATCCTCACGCTTTGGGAGCGGTACGTCATGGATGGGTATGCGATGTATCTAGCCAGTCTGGAGACGAAGAAAGCTGCCTGACGGTCACCACTCGGTGATCTCGCCCTATCCCAGTGTCCCAAGGATTCAGTTCCTCGGGCACTGGGTGCCAGTTTAGTCCTGCGTGTCGCCCGAATCCTTGCGCGCCAACCCCCGCATCATGTCGACACCGGCACCGTAGTCCCGTCGCAAGTGCTCGACCGCTTCTTCCTCGGTCTCGAACGCCGTCCGCATCGACGCCCGCTTTTTCTCCCACTCCGCGACGTCGACGACATACTCATGCCGGATGCACCGCACGCGGACATCCTGACCGGCGCCGACCAGCCGTCCCTCACGACCGCAGCACTCACACGTCACCAGCGACTTCTCCCGAGCCGTCTCCCGGATCCGCTGAAGCGCGCGCCACGGATGCGGCAGCTTCTCGCTCGGCGGCAGGTGATCGTCGAGCGGGACGTCGCCGCTGACATACGTCGCCGACAGCCGCAGCGCGCCATCGACAGTCTCCGCCTGGACGATCTCGAAGCACCACTCCGGAGGCAGCTTGCTTGCTTCGGCGACGGCCTTGTCGAGAATGTGCTTCCATCCGCTAGCGACGGTAATCTCAGACATTAAAGGCTCCTTTGTCGGCTATTTCCGACGTCTAGTTGTTGCGCTCATCCGTCTCGGCAGACGCAGCGGACATGATCGCACGCGCTTTCTCCGCCACGTCGTCGATGTACTCTCCGATCGGACGCTGCTCACTCCACTTCCACGGATCCGCCCACATCCCATCGTCTTCCCGGAAACCCTCGAAGATTGCGGCATGCTTGTCACAGACCGTCTTCGCATACCCACCAAGCCGCAGCCGACCCTGACCTCCGCAGATGTCACACGTAGCCAGGCTTCGCAGCCTGACCTCTTCCCGAAGCCGTTCGACCTCACTGCGGGCGCCGCGCTGGCTGCCGTCGTAGTCGATGTGGATCACGCAGCAGCCGAGCTTCTCCTTGCCACCCGTGATCGTCACCTTCCACGCGGCTGGATACGTCTCCACGCGGTCGGCAGCAGCCTGGATAAGCATCGCCCAGCAGATATCGAGGGCGAACTATGCGTGGGGCGAAACCGATTCCATGTGCATCAACTTCAGAGACTGGAATAGATGCACCCGATGCTCCTTGTGCGCCTCCCGGAGCCGAGGCCAGAGATCGGCGATCACCAGATCTCGGAGCATCGGGACATCATCCGACTGCACGGGCTTGTCCGTGAGCCGTTCCAGCATGGCCTCGATCTCGGCGTCGACGATGGACTCGACGAGATGGTAGCCGTAATCAGCCAGCAGAGACTTCGAGATCGCCGACGTCTTCCGGATCTCGACGCGGCACATCTTCGCTAGCTCTTCCTTCCGATCCGTCATCAAATCCTCCTTCCAAGCCGAACCCAGCCCTCGTCCGTCAACGCCATCCCGTACGGTCGATTGAGATACAGCAGTCTGCTCCCGATCCGCGGCCCCCAATCCTTGTGATAGACGCTGCCGTTGATCCGCCACTCCGCAGGCGTACTTCCCGACTGCCAGAGTTCGATGCGGTAAGGCTGAATGAAAGGCGCCTGGAACATCTCCATCTCGGTCGGCTCCGTCACCCGGCTCAACCGGAATTCCTTCGGGGGCAACAGATAGCCGTCCTTCGACAGGAGCTGGAGCAGACGTCGGCCTGCACGAAAAACGGTGCCCGTCTTCGACGCCAGATGCCATCCGATCTGTCGAACGGTGCCCGGATCATCGAATCCCTTGAGATCGTAGAGTTCCAGTGCAGCTTCGATGTCACGGCAATGGCTGAGCGCGTAGATGACGAGATCCTCGCGATCCATGGATTCGACATGCACAGTCGCCGGCGGCAGGCCGAGGCGACGTCGGGATGCTGTCATCGTGACCATGTCGGCGGCTCCGAGGGCACGAAGGCATCGGCATCGGGGTCATAGACCCACCAGTTGCCATTCCCGTCGTGATACGTGTAGGGGCCTGCCTCGCAGGGCTCAGCACGATATCCGTCGACGACGGCGTGGTCCTCGCAGACAGTCGTGAGATACCCGCGACGGCTGCTCCAGATGCCCGGCTGCCCACAATATTCGCAGACATGGTAGGAGCGCGCTTCTGCGAGGCGGTGAGCCTCTTGGATCGCGGCGTTGTCGGTGGCGAGGCCGTAGTCGTAGATCCTGAGTGATCCCAGTTTTTCTTTGATTTGCCGAAGTTCATAGGTCGCGTCCGCTGGCATCTCGCGATCGACGACCGCGAAATATTCATCGAGGATCCGGATCCAACCTTCGTTGCATTCGAACGACGCGCCAGTCAGCAGCCGCGGATATTTCGCCTTGAGTTCGGCGTAGCTCTTCATCGGAATCGCTCCGGAGTGTCGACCGGCAGCATGCTGTCGGTCTCGCGGTCGTACCGGTACCACTGGCCGTCGTACTGCATCATTCCCGATGTCCAGCGCGTCTGCTGACCCCACTCTTGCTGATCGGGCGACGCATGCTCCTGACACAGTGTCCGCCACCACGCCATTCGCCCAGGCGGCGGGCGGCGTAGCCAACCCTCGGCGCTGCAGACCTCGCACGTGAGAGCGCTCTTGGCTTCCGCCTTACCCTTCGCAAGCCGGGCTTCCAGAACCGGGGTGTCGGCCCAAATCCGCATGGTGCCGAACTTCTCTTTGATTTCGTGGACGGCCAAGCTCGGATCGTGCGGCCGCGCCGCCTCAACGAATGCGCGGATCAACGGCAGCCAGCCGATCCCGACGTCGACGTATTTCGCGGCATCGAAGACACCCGGATAGTCTGACTGCAGGTCGTCGAGTTTGATG
Organism: Pseudomonadota bacterium; assembly: GCA_023399635.1. Lineage (GTDB taxonomy): Bacteria > Pseudomonadota > Alphaproteobacteria > Rhizobiales > Rhizobiaceae > Neorhizobium. The sequence goes on along the minus strand of JAEWOP010000046.1, from coordinate 10,215 downwards.
CGCGGGAAATCAGCACTATGCATCGGCAGGCTCCTCCTCACACTCATCGCAGGTCACGACACGCTGCTCTCCGCGATCCCGGCCATGGTTAGACCCGCAGCCCATGCAGGTCGTCAGCGACTGGGTGACAAATCCTTGGACAAGGCGGCTGAGACGGACACGCTCAGCGGAGCCGAGCTTGCTGTCGTCGACGTCGACATGGAGCCAGCCGCGGTCTGCCGTCATGGCGGTTACGATGACGGTGGGGTATTCGCGGCGGAGAGCGAGGCGGAGGTCGGTCACGAGATCGAGCCAGCCGAACGGGAGGCGGTTATCATTCATCGGAGCCTCCGAGAGTTTGGGCGGCCGCGTCTTCGGCAGCCGCGATGATGTCGTCGAGACCCGCGCGCCTGCCAGAGACCGCGATGCGAAGCGCGCCCTCGTCGAGCCAGATGCGCTGAACGCGCAAGGCGGGATCGAGTGCGGCAAGGCTTTCGAAGAATTCCATGATGACCGGCTCGATGGCTGCCGGGACTTCGACGAACTCGGGTGCGAAGGGAACGCGGGCGCCGAACTGCTGGCGGAGGGCGCAGTGGAAGTGGTCAGACATCGAGCATACCTTTCGTGAGCTGTTGGAAAGTCCTCGGCTGGAAATCGACGTCGGGCAGATCGACACCGACATCGCGAGAGCGACCGAGCGGAGGCAGCTTGCCGTGCGCGTGGCCGAAGAAATGCCAGTGGCCCTTGGCGTGGCCCTGCCATGCTCGCTGCGCGTAGTGGCTGAGGACGACGTGCTGACCTTCGTCGCGCACAAACATGATCGCCTCCGGTCGCGCCGCCCAATCCAAGCCGAGGACCGTCGGATGGAGATCGCCGTCGCGTCTTAGGTCATGGTTGCCATAGACGAGGAACTTGCGGCCGTGCAGACGGCTGAAGATCTCTCGGATGCGGTCGGGGTTGTTGAGACCCATCGCGAAATCGCCGAGGTGGTAGACGAGATCGTTTTCGCTGACGACGGAGTTCCATCGCTGGATCAGATGCTCGTCGTGCTGCTCGATGGACTCAAACGGCCGCGGCTGCATGTGCAGGATGTTCGTGTGATTGAAGTGGGTGTCGCTGATGTAGAACTTGCGGACGTACGGCATGTTGAGACTCCGAGAATAGGCATAGACGAGCGGCTCCGCGCGAGGCGGATCAGGCGGCTATTGCTATTCGGAGTCCTGCAGTCATGGTGGTGTCCTTGTTCGGATCCTGAATAGCAGGACCCGGGGAGGTTGTGAGCCCCGCCGATGCGAATAGGCGTCGGCAGGGTTAATGAGTGGCGATCGGTTTCACGGATATGACCGTGAGTTTCCGTCAGCCGAGTATAGTCTCGCGGTGTAAGAGGCTGACGCTCGCGCGGCGATGCGAGCGCTCTCCGCAGCCGCCTTGACGTCATCGGCTTCGGCGATTTTTGCACGGCGCGCTCGATGCAGTGGTCTCAGCTCGCTTTCGGCTTTGAGTATCTGGGCTTCCGAGAAGCCCCAGGTCTTGCCGTGCCGCGCTACGAAGAAAGCCGCATCGTAAGGTGTTCTAAGATCGAACGCGAAGCGCATCTCTTCATCAGGCTGCTTCAGAAAGTCAGGAAGATCTCGCGGATCCTTGCCGCCCGGGCATATGTTGACAACTCGCGAAAACGGGCTGTTGAGAACCGCCACAGCGCTCTCGAACTCCTTCGGCGACATGCGGAGCTTATCCTTCGCAATGTGGAGCGCTTCAGCGAAGTCCGAGTCAAGGCTGCGGTCGTGGACCACTTCAGGCCCCTGCGCTGTCGCCAGCGCCGTCTCGATGCGCTCGATGAGATGATCGAAACGAGCGCGGTGATCGGCGTTGGTGGCTGCGTCAGCGGCGGCTTGAGCCATCAAATTTGCGATCCGGATCTGTTTGGGAAGTTTCTTACTCATGCGGCGTACTCCAAATTAGCAATCATGTGGGCCTTGTCTCTCAGCAGTGTGCCGAGGTCGAGCGCGGTCGGCTTAACTTCGACGTCGTGTTCTTGCTGAGTGCCGTCGGCATACGGCGCGACCAGGCGGATCGTCATCGGCTTGTCCCCAGACCACCTGTGCTCCCGGATGGCGGCCTGAGCATCCGAGATGCGGTAGCCTGTAGCGAGTGTGAGCAGCAGCGGCGCCGAGGTGTCGAGATCTTCATCGTCTTCGGAATCGTCGGCTTCGACCTCGGGATCGCTTTCGGCGGCTTCGATGACCGGAGTCACTGCGGGCTCGTATCCTGGGCGATAGTTGATGCCGTCGGGCTCTTTCCAGTCGGCGAGCCACTGCGTGACTGCCGCGCGGACACCTTCCGCAGTCAGCGTCGTGAGGATCTGGCGGCCACTCAGGATACCGAGGGAGCCTACGAGGATTTCCGGATCCTCTTTCGCCAGAGCTAGCGTTGTAATCCACCGCTCTGCGACCAGCACAATACCGACATCCAGCTTGCCCGCTGCCTGAGCCAGGATCTCCTCGTTGGGGACTTCGGTCGCGGTGTCGAGCTTCGCGCGCTCGAACATCTCCCGGATGCGATCGCGCTCGGTTGCGTCGATTGGCGGCTTCTGGGTCTCGGCGAGGTGCTTCTTCGCCTTTCCGACTCGGATGATGACCGCCTCGACAGGGCGACCGCGGCGAGCAGCGCGGCGGAGTTCGTAGTCCGCAGAAAAGCGGCGGACCTTGGCGGATGTTGAGCCGTTCGCGGCGCCGAACATATCGTCCATCGCAGGCTTGAGGACGTCGCTCTCGAAGTGCCCCCAGTGGAAGACGCCCTTCTTACCGACCCATCCTAGTTCCTCGGCGAGTTCTTCCGGCTTGAAGACGAGCGGATGCTGCTCATCGAGACCTGCGACGTAGGCGAGCTTCGGGTAGAGCCTCGCCGAATACTTGCACCGGAATCGCGCGAAGGCTGCGACCTCGAGATGAGCATACTGCGTGGCCGCGAGGATCACCTTGCGTACGGACGGATGCATGCGGTACTCGATCACGCGGGTGCCGGACGCGCGTGTGACGTCTTCGCACTGCAGGAGCTGGATGCGATTGGCGGCACGACGAGATCCGTCTTCGTCAGTGAAGTCGTAAGCAACGAACGTGCCGTTGATCGCCTCGACGTATTCACGGATCCGGTCAGCCCTCGGCGTGTCCAGGTATGCCATCGCGTCAGCGAACCGCACGACATGATCTTCGGTAGTCGCGATCTGCGTGCGAGCGGATGCCATGAGGTATTCATAGAGCGCGTGGCTCTTCGCGGACATCGCCGCTGCAGGTGTCGCGCCTTCGGTGTCGCCGACGTAGCGCAGGCTCCGGATCATCACCAGCGGCCGTTCGGCACGTGGATCCTCTTTCTCGATGCGGGTCTTGTCGAGGACTGCTGAGAGATCGCCTTGGATGCCGTTGCGGTCGGCGCCAGTGATCGGTGTGTTGGCTGCTGAGCGGCGGTGGAATGAATTTCGCATGCGATGTCTCCGTGTCCCTGTAGCAATGATTTGTCCGCCGGCGGAATGGGGCAAGGGGATTGTGTCGGGTGGCGCAAGATTTCCGACAGAGACGCGTCGGGATACCGTAGTGATGACTAAGTCGGGCCATGTCAGGGAGCCGACAGGAATGACAAGTTCCGACATAGACAGCGGGTTTCGATGACAAGTTCCGACACTAAGAAGTTGACGGCACTAGGCGTGGACTTGTCAGATCGGGGGTCGAGAGCCCGGATATTCTTAAGAGATTCTACAGAGCCATATTTGGAGGTGTTTCCCGTAGTGAAGGGGTGATGATTCCCTCTCCGGAGGGGGGATAGACTTACGTCTCTCGTTGACGCTACGCGCTGCTCCGCTCGACCATCTCCGGAGATCCTCCTCCACGGCCGAGCCTGTTGCAATGGCTAGTCGCTTGCAACGCCGAAGCCGATCATTCCCGTAGTGACGAGATGGAGTGACGGTCATGCCGAGGCAAGCCGATCCGACGAACGAAGTGGGACGCCGCGCAACCGAGCGTTGGAGAGCAGGACTGCGGACAGCAGCGGTGCCTGAAGCGTGCCATGTCGACACTGCCCTTGCTGCAGCAGTGTCGGTCTATCTTGCACGAGTACAGGAGTCCGGAGACGACATCCCTGCACCGATCAAGACGGTCATCGCCGACGCCCTTCGGATACTCGAGGTTCGGGGTTTCTCCGCCGAGGGGGCGAAGCGGAAGACGATGGGTCGACTCCTGTATCGTCGCGACCGCAACAAGCTCCGCAAATCGGCGGAGAAGCCGTCTCGTGCGAGGTCACTATGACGAACGATTCAGTTTCGACCTCTCCCCATTACTTCCTTGTTCAGAATCACCGATCCGAAGGTTTCGGTAGTGATCCGGGAGGCACGGAATGAGGCAGTTCACACCTCTCCCACGCGGCGACGATCCACGCTGGGCGAAGATAAGCGAAGCGCTTCAGGTGTTGTCGGCCGTCGCCGCCGAGGATTCTGACTACGCCAAGCACCAGAACGGCCGTGGCTTCTCGAAGTCCGACTCGACGAAGGGACACAGCCTTGCTCAGCTCAGGCCGGGTGCTGTCATTCGGGACCCATCGACCTTTATGGAGGTGATGAAGATGGCCACCCGGTACAGGCGCCAAGCCTCACGTATCGCGCAAGGCGCATTCCTCTAACTCGCCTCAAATTGCGGATTTCCGATTCACCTCGCTGAATCCGCCGGCGCTTGAATCTTTCACCGTCCAGGCCTGACCATGGATCTCGTACTCAGGAGACACCCCATGGCCGACAAAGCCGCCGACATCCACACGCTTGCACCTCGCCTCAGCTACGTTGAGGACCTCGCGACGTGGCTCAAGGACAACCGCGGCGAAGGCGGCGGCACTACTGATGAGCGTCTCTGGAAGGCAACGCTGACCGGAGCCGTGACAGGCGCATGGAGCGACACGCCTTGGACTGCAACGGATCTCATCTACGGCCCAGACTCGCCTAATGATCTGTCGATGCACCAGACGCTCTTCGGGAACAATGCCAGCAACGCGCTCAAATGTCAGGACGGCAAGGGGTTCTTCTCCTGGGTCTTCGCGGACGATGAGACACGCTGGCAATACGGCGCGGAGAACAGAAGCGCTGCCCTCGCTACCGAGATCTTCGACCAGCCGGACTCCGGGTACGTCCACGCCCTCCGCGCTGCTACCCTGTCGCTGATGGAGGCCATCTTCAAAGATCCGAGCTACATCGGCTCATACACCATCATTGATCGCATCCTGGACATCGTCCAAGAAGTCGAGGAGTTGGCTTCGAATTTCGAATCCGAGATCGAGCGGCTGGATGCGCGCATCGACGCCCTGGCGAACGGATGATCACGCCGATGACCGAGACCGACCTCACACCCCGCCAAGCAGTCCACGCCTATCTCGGCGGCGAGCACGTCCCCCCGCACGTGCTGCGCGCGGCGGTGGCTCAGTACGTCGTCGGCTACGAGACGCTGGTCGATCTCGCCATGGACGTCGTCGGCGACCCCTGCGACATCTCTGCGGGCAACGACCTGGCATCGGAGATCGTCATGCAGCAGACGATGCTCGAGGAGTTCTTCACGCTGACGTCGGCCGCGACCGCGCTCCCGGATCTCGTCCGCAGCCGATCACCATCGCGCAGGACTCGAGCATGAATCCGCTTGCGCCGCCGTCCGCCAGAACACACCATTCATCATACCGCGAATTCTTGTTCTCGGTTCCTTCCACCTATGCCCCGTGATGCGCGAACAACCGCGCTCCGGGGCTTCTTTTTGAGGTGATCCATGGCCAGAAGATCTGACTATTCCGAGAAGGTCATCGGCCTTGGCCTGGATTTTGACTACAAGCAGATCGAGCGCACTCTCGACGACATCGAGAAGAAGGTGCTGCCGTACGCCGCCGCAAAGGTGCTGAACAACGCGGCTTTCGGCGTCCGTCGCGCTCTGATCGACTACACGGACAAGATCTTCGACAAGCCGAACGCCTTCACGCGCGGCGCCTGGCTCGTCGACAAGGCGCAGTCGAAGGACGGCCCCAACATGGCGGCCGCGATCAAGGCGAGACCGAAGCAGGCTGAATACCTCCAGCATCAGATCTTCGGCGGCGTGCGCAAGACGGGTTCGGCAGGATCCGGGCCATACGACCTCTTTGCGTATTCGGCCAAGCTCACGAAATTCGGCGGCGTCGACCGCGGGTATCTCAAGAAGATCGCATCCCAGGCCAAGTCGGAGCGAAAGGATCGCAAGGCACTCGCGGCGAAGCGGAAGGCCGCCCTGAAGAACGAGAACATGACACCGAAGGAGCGGAGGTCGCTCCAGTGGAACGTGGCGTCGAAAAACAAGCCGGGCATCTTCTTCGGAGAAATCTACGGCCTCAAAGGGTACTGGCGGCGATCGGAACGTTACACGGCAAGAGCCCGCGGTAAGATCGGTTCACCAGTCTGGACGAAGGCTGGATCGACTCCGCAGCTTCTTTTCGGGGTCAAGAGCACGATCAAGAACAAGCCGATCTTCGACTATGACAAGGTCGTCGCCGAATCTTTCGCAAAGCACGCGAACGAGAAGGAGTTCAGGGCGATCCTCGACCAGCGCGCGAAAGCACTCCGCAAGGACTGATCCCGCTGGCGGCGTTTACCTGAGCTCAACCGCCCCCCACTATGAACGGACGGATCCGTGAGTGAGGTGGGGCATGAGAGCGTTCGAAATTTACAGCGGCGTCGGGGGAATGAGCATCGGATTCGAAGCTGCTGGCATCCGAGTCAGCGGCGGCGTTGATTCCTGGGACCGTGTCGGCTACGTGCGAGCGGCTAACGGCATGGACTACAACTGGGCCGATGCTAGCGATCTCACCCGGTTCGGTAGCGACCTTGATCGGTACGGCCTGGAGATGATTATAGGTGGCCCGCCGTGTCAGGATTTCTCTGTCGCGGGGAGTAAGAAGGCAGGCGAGAACGCGGCGTTCACACGATCGTTCGCCTTGCTGGTGGCGACAGCCAGACCGGAATGGTTCGTTTTTGAAAACGTACCCGACGCTGCGAAAAGCGAAGAGTATGCTCAAGCGCGGAAGATCTGGCAGACCGCCGGATACGGCCTGACAGAGGTGTTCCTCGATGCATCACTTTACGGTGTACCTCAGGCCCGAGAGCGGCTGATTGCCGTCGGACGTCGCGGAGAGGCGTACGGTTTTCTTGAGGATGCTCTGCGGAAGGCCGCCTCGAAGAAGCCTAGGACGGTACGAAGCATCCTTGATCCGCGAGATCCGGATGACGCCCGGCTGCTTGAGATCGGCTACTATTACACCCGCGGCTTCAATAATGGCGCAGGCGTGAGAGGTCTCGATGAGCCAGCACCAGGAGTGAACTCCACATTCCGTCAGCGGCCCTACGGCAAACACAAGGTCATCGACAATCCGAAGGATGCGATCCACGCCACCAAAGCTCACGTCCTGACCCAGCAGCAGATGGCAAGGCTCCAAGGCTTTCCGAGAAACTTCAGATGGCAGCCGCGACATGGCACCATAGCGATTGCCGACATCGATCAGATGATCGCCAACGCGGTTCCTCCTGCTTTCGCCTATTACATCGCCAAGGCGATCCGGGAACGCCACGAACAGAAGTCGTTCGTGAAGGTCAACAAGGTCTTCGGGGCATACCTAAGGAAGACAACTGACCTCGAAGACCGCTCGATCGATAACGTCTGCTCCCGCGTGAATCGCGCCCGAAAACTGCTCGAAGGCAGGACGTATCCAGATGTTGATATCGAAGTCGCCATGATCGACCGCGTCTTCGATCGGATAGAGTTAACGTGGAAAGCCAACGCAGAGCTGCCTGCTGACAAACGAGACCCTGCGCTGCAGAAGCCTTTCAGTGTCGAACAGAAGTCCGATATGCGCGCTGCTCTCCGGCTGTATGCAGCCATGCCTCGCCCGAAATCCGACGTCGAGAAGGCGATCGAGAAGGCAGAAGCCAAGCGGAAACGAGAGCGGAAGCGTCCACCTCCGTTGTTCCCGCGAAGGCCGTCTGAATGGACCCCAAGATGGACTATCGGCGATCTCCTGCACAGTCCTGTGCCGACCTACTCGCGCAAGCGCATCCTCACGCCGCAGCCGCCGCACCAATCGGACGAAGAAGCCTATCTCGCTCACCGCGCCGAACAGGACTTCGATCCTCACCCGGAGGACGATGGCCGCCTGTCGCCGCCAGCACTCGACACCGATGAAATGTGGAGACCCGACGACTACGACGACCCCACCCAGGATCCCGACTATGCCGAGTACCTAGCCTCCCTCAAAGGCGAAGTCTGACTTGCCTCAAGCTCCGCCGGCGCGGACAATATTCTCGTAATGGAGGAGTGTCCGCATGCCCGCAGCCGAGTTCACGATCGAAAGATTTCCGCCCCACCGTTTCCACCTGCGCCGGTGGCCTGTTACGCAGGTCACATGGGTGTCGCTCGGATCCGAATACGATATCGGACATATCGTCCGCTTGTGGCAGCTCGTGATGAGATTCCGCATCGAATCCTTGCCCGAGGACGAGAACGTGATGTGGCAGATCGCTGACAAGCTGGGCGGGCGTCGGTCGGACATCGTGCGGATACGGGAGGGCAACATCATCATTGATCGCCGCCATCTGAAAGGCTTCCGCGATCAAGTCGACTGGCTGTGGGATCACATCATTGATGAGCATGACGAGCAGCGCTACGCATGGTGCGGCGACGCCGGCGAGTGGAGACTCATCGAGAGCGAGCAGCCTCCGATCACGGATATCGAGGATGCCCGGCGCGCCATCGAGATCATCGACAGCCTGATGGAAGCCGCTAATAACACCGTGATCAAGCTATGGGAGGACGCGTGATGGCACCTGCACCTCGCTTTCTCCGCCTCTGGGGCATCCGCCACCTGCGCGCCGCGATCCTGACGATCAAGATCGATGTCCACTATGACCGCATGGCGCGGGCGGGATTCGTTCCAGCCTGGAGCCAGCACGAGGTCGATATCGTGACAGGCATCCGGAAGGGCGAACTCTGATGGCACCCCGCAAGCCGAAACCCGCTGAGCCTGCCGCCGTCGCCGAAACCACTGTCGAGCAGCCGGTCATCCACTACCTCGCGAATCCTGTCACCGTCGCCGGACAGACACCGCGCACTCGCGACGAGATCGCGCTCAGGGATGCCGTCAGGAAGGCGCTCAGCGAGGTCGAAACGCTTGTCATGGACTTCGTAGCCGAAAAGAAGTCGGAACGGCTCTCTGACACCGATATCGACGAGTTGTTCGTGGTCGAGCTGCCGATCCAGTTGCGGTACCGGAATGACGGCGGACGGATCCGGGTGTCGTATGAGGCCGCCATCGTCGATCGTCAGGCTTAGCAGTAGCTCGGCCCATACGCTGGGGTCATCTTGTCGCTGAAATACGTCCGCAGCTCATCAACGACGGCGCCGAAATCCTGCGGCATGCCGGTCACTCGGTTCTTCTCCAGATAGCGCGCCCAGTCTTCCTGCTTGGTTACCCAGAAGATCGGCTGAAGACCTTCCGGCGTGTTTTCTGGCATCTCGGTGCTCCGCTGCGCGAAAGTGTGCTCTATGGCATCGCGGACGGTTTCGTCATCGAATCCTTTGCGGCTCAGGATCAGCAGATCCCTATAGTCCTTCATCCTGCTGTTTTTCAGTCCGCGAACGACGATCGAGTGCAGCTTCTCCGCCATCGCGTATTCGAACGGCTGCACACGTATCGTCGACGAGGTGTCGCCGTCGCACATCGGGATGATCGGCAGCTCGCGAACGGCGACAGGAGCCTCGCCCCCTATCCCGACGTCGGCGTAGGTGTTGACGCGTGTCTTTCCGAGCCAGCCGATGATGTGGATCCGGAGGCCCTGATGCTCACCGTGTTCATGTTCGAGGACGCTTGTCTTGCCAATCTCGAACGTCACGCCGTCGCTATCCTCGATAGCTATTGCCTTGCTGAACAGGCTCATGACCTCTTCATGTGCGATGACATCGTAGCTGTGAACATCGACATCTGCTGTCGAGCGGTTCAGATCGGCGAATTCTGGAGCGAAGTGGTATGCGGCACCGCCCTTAAGCGTCATCCGAGCGCCTTCCTCGAAAGCCCATAAGCGAGCACACAGGCGTTCCTGTACATATTTCTGGAGTTGCTGCGGCACGTCGAGGCCACGGCTCTTGGACTTCGCCCTGATCTTCTCGGCCTTGCGTTCGCCTGTGCATGGTATCGACA
>JAEWOP010000022.1 GCA_023399635.1 Pseudomonadota bacterium | reverse complement strand
CTACCAGACGGATGGGTGCGCCATTCTGTTTCGGCAGTGTTTCCCCGTAGAGTCCGACTGCCATCAACGTCAGTGGATGACGCGCCTCATCGAGACGCAGGCCTTCGATATAGGGCCATTCCAGCGGCTGGAAAAGCCCTGTCTGGCCGGGCATCTCTTCCGGTCGCACCAGCGTTTCGAAGGACACGTACTTGGCACTGGCTAGCGGCTCCACCTGATCGAGGAGAGCCGAGAGCGGGAAGCCGATCCAGGGGATGACCATCGACCAGCCTTCCACGCAGCGCAGCCGGTAGACGCGGTCCTCAAGCGGCAACTTCATCAGTTCTTCGATACCGAACTCGCGCGGCTTACCAACGAGGCCATCAACCTTCACCGACCATGGCAGCGGCTCGAAATGCTGCGAATTCTGCGCTGGGTCGCCTTTGCCCGTGCCGAATTCGTAGAAGTTGTTGTAGGTCGTCACGGCTTCCTTCGGCGTCAGCTTCTCGTCCGTCGAGAAGCGGCTGGGGGAGGCGGTAAGTGGCACTGCCAGCGCCGAGCCGGCACCCGCGAGCAGGGCGCCTGCGGCGGCCGAGCCTATAAACGTTCGCCGGGACATGTAGATCTCGCGCGGCGTGATCTCGGAAGCGGCGATATGCGGCGGACGGTAGGCAGGCATAGTGGTCTCCTTCGGAGCGGCTTCATGCATTATACGTAGCGCGAGAGCGATCGGTTTCACAGCGATAGGCACGGGGAAGGCGGCCACATTCGCGTGAGGCGTACCGAGGAGTACCGTTTTGGCCTGCCGTGATAGTGACACTCCGATCGCGTTGAAGTAGGAAAACTTGCTAAGGGCATGTGCCGGTTGGCTTGCGCGCCCAAAGAACCAGACCAAGGAAGACACCATGCCCGCCTATCGTTCCAGAACCACGACCCATGGCCGTAACATGGCAGGTGCGCGCGGCCTTTGGCGCGCCACCGGTATGAAGGACAGCGATTTCGGCAAGCCGATCATCGCCGTGGTGAACTCCTTTACGCAGTTCGTGCCGGGCCATGTGCATCTCAAGGATCTCGGCCAGCTTGTCGCGCGCGAGATCGAGGCTGCCGGCGGCGTTGCCAAGGAGTTCAACACGATTGCCGTCGATGATGGTATCGCCATGGGTCATGACGGCATGCTCTACTCGCTGCCGTCGCGCGAGATCATCTCCGATTCCGTGGAATACATGGTCAACGCGCATTGTGCCGACGCCATGGTCTGCATCTCCAACTGCGACAAGATCACCCCCGGCATGCTAAGCGCAGCCATGCGCCTGAACATCCCGTCGGTCTTCGTTTCCGGCGGCCCGATGGAGGCCGGCAAGGTCGTGCTCCAGGGCAAGACGGTGGCGCTCGATCTTGTCGATGCCATGGTTGCTGCCGCTGACGAGGCTATGTCCGATGCCGACGTCCAGGCGATCGAGCGGGCGGCCTGTCCGACCTGCGGTTCGTGCTCCGGCATGTTCACCGCCAATTCGATGAACTGCCTGACGGAAGCGCTCGGCCTGTCGCTGCCTGGCAATGGCTCGACCCTTGCCACCCATGCCGACCGCAGACGTCTGTTCGTCGAAGCAGGCCATCTGATCGTCGATCTCGCCCGCCGTCATTACGAGCAGGACGACGACAGCGTGCTTCCTCGCTCCATTGCGACCAAGGAAGCGTTCGAAAACGCCATGGCCCTGGACATCGCCATGGGCGGCTCCACCAATACCGTCCTCCACATCCTCGCAGCCGCATATGAAGGCGGGGTTGACTTCACTCTGGATGATATCGATCGCCTTTCACGGAGGGTGCCGTGTCTGTCAAAGGTGGCGCCAGCCAAGAGCGACGTCCATATGGAGGACGTTCATCGCGCGGGCGGCATCATGCGCATCCTTGGCGAGCTCGAGCGCGGCGGGCTGCTCAACACGGATTGCAAGACGGTCCATGAGGCAACGCTTGGTGATGCCATCAACCGCTGGGACATCACCCGCACCAATTCGGAAACCGTCCGCACCTTCTACAAGGCAGCACCGGGTGGCGTGCCGACACAGGTTGCCTTCTCGCAATCCTCGCGCTGGGATGAGCTCGACATGGACGGCGAAAAGGGCGTCATCCGTTCGGTGAAGAACCCGTTCTCGAAGGATGGTGGTCTGGCGGTTCTCTACGGAAATATCGCGATCGACGGCTGCATCGTGAAGACAGCCGGCGTCGACGAGTCGATCCTGAAGTTCACCGGGCCTGCCCGTGTCTTTGAAAGCCAGGATGCCTCGGTCAAGGCAATCCTCAACAACCAGATTGTTGCCGGAGACGTCGTCGTTATCCGTTACGAAGGGCCGAAGGGCGGGCCGGGGATGCAGGAAATGCTGTATCCGACGAGCTACCTGAAGTCGAAAGGCCTCGGAAAGGCCTGCGCGCTCGTCACCGACGGCCGCTTCTCCGGCGGCACATCCGGCCTTTCCATCGGCCATGCCTCGCCCGAAGCGGCCAATGGGGGCGCGATCGGCCTCGTGCGTGAAGGGGACCTGATCGAGATCGATATTCCCAACCGTACGATCAACCTTCTGGTGTCCGACGCCGAACTGGCGCATCGCCGGGCGGAGCAGGACAAAGCGGGTTGGAAGCCTGTGGCCCCGCGCCGCCGCAACGTCACCACGGCCTTGAAGGCCTACGCTGCCTTCGCAGCGAGTGCCGACAAGGGCGCAGTTCGCATCCTTCCGGAATAGAACTTATGATCGAAGTCGACCGCGCAGGTTCTTGCGCGGGCGATCTCAATCTTTGTCCTAGAACGGCCGTGGCATCTGATTGTAGATCGCGGTTAGCTCCTTTTGCCGCTCCTCGTAGGTGGCGCGCAGGCAGGTGACGTCCGCGCCGCATGCCTGGCGCTTCGCCAGCCAGGCAATCTGGACGTCCTGCATGCTGCCGCGGGCGCCCATAGCGAGGAGCCCGGAGAGTAGGTCGAAAGTCGTCACCATCTTAACGTCCGCATCGTTGAGGAGCCGATCTTCGCAGATCGCTCTTTCGTCGGCGGCCAAATCCTGCTGCTCGCAGTCAAAGCTGGCTGCGGACACCTCTGACCCAAACAGTGATGGCGCTGCCACGACCGTCGCTACCAGCAGAGCCGTCCCCAGGAACCGGCCATAATCGGGACGAAAAGAAGTCATGATAGTTTCCTTGCACTACGCGTGAACGGGGAGGCTCTCAATGCCAGCCTTCCTTTTCCAGTGCGCCGCGCTAAAAATCGTTCCGTCTTGGAAAGAGGAATCATATGCTGAGCATCCGCAAGCCCATTTCGGCTATCTTCGTCGCCCTTCTTCTGTTGCAGCCGACGGCGGCGCCGGCCCGCGCACAGGCCCAGCCGGAGAAGGCGGTGCCGCAAAGCCAGGGGGAAGTGCAGCTTTCCTTCGCGCCTCTGGTCAAGCAGACAGCGGGCGCCGTCGTGAACGTCTATGCCGAGCGCCTGGTGCAGCGGCGCAGCCCCTTTGCCGGCGACCCCTTCTTCGAGCAGTTCTTTGGCCAGCGCATGCCGAACCGGAGCGAGAAGCAGTCCTCGCTGGGGTCTGGCGTTCTTGTCTCGTCAGGCGGGCTGGTTGTGACGAACAACCACGTGATCGAAGGCGCCGACGACATCAAGATTGCTCTGGCGGATGGCCGGGAGTTCGCCTCCGAGGTGTTGCTCAAGGATGAGAGCCTTGACCTTGCTGTTCTCCGGATCGGAGCCAAGGAGAACTTCCCGGTTCTGCCGATCGGCAATTCCGACGCGGTGGAGGTAGGTGACCTGGTGCTCGCCGTCGGCAATCCCTTCGGGGTCGGACAGACCGTGACGAGCGGTATAGTATCCGGCCTTGCCCGCAATCAGGTCACGCCCGGCGCATTCGGCTTCTTCATCCAGACCGACGCCTCGATCAATCCCGGCAACTCCGGCGGCGCGCTGATGAACATGCGTGGCGAACTGATCGGCATCAATACGGCAATCTTTTCGCGCGGAGGTGGATCGAACGGCATCGGCTTTGCCATCCCGGCAAACCTGGTGAAGGTTTTCCTTGCCGCCGCCGAGAGTGGCGACAAGACGTTTGAACGCCCCTATATCGGCGCACGTTTCGAGCCGGTTACGTCAGACGTGGCTGAAGCGCTGGGTTTGAAGGCAGCACGCGGTGCCCTGGTGGTTGGTGTGTCGGAAGGTGGCCCCGCGGCAACTGCCGGTCTGGAGCCGGGCGAGGTGATCACGGCCGTCAATGGCGTGGAGGTGGAGCATCCGGACGCCCTGGGTTACCGCCTCACGACCGCAGGTCTTGGCCGCGAAGCGGAGCTGACGGTCCAGCAGGCCGATGGCACGCGCCAGATCAAGATCGCCCTCGACACGGCACCGGAAACGCCGTTACGCGACGAACGCGTCATCGAAGGTCGCAATCCATTTGCGGGGCTGCGTGTCGGAAACCTCTCGCCCCGCCTCGCCACGGAGCTCGGCATGCCGTTTGAAAAGCCTGGCGTGGTGGTTGTCGACGTCACGCGCGGATCGCCCAGCAGTCGGCTCGGCTTCCGTCCAAAGGACATCATCGTGTCGCTGAACGGGGTTGCGGTTGCGTCGACACGTGCCATGGAAACCATTCTGGATGATGACCCTGGTTTCTGGCGGGTGGAGATCGAGCGGGACGGTCAACGCATCCGACAGTTCTTCCGATGAACGGGGATCTTTTCGCGCCGCAGGTGCCGCAAGAAGTCGCCAGCCGGCGGCCGCTTGCCGATCGACTGCGACCGAAGTCCCTGGATGAAGTGACGGGGCAGGAGCACCTGACGGGTGCCGATGGCGTCTTGCGGCGGATGATTGCCTCGGGCTCCCTCGGATCCATGATATTCTGGGGGCCGCCGGGGACGGGAAAGACCACTGTCGCCCGTCTCCTTTCGGGGGAGGCTGGTCTCGCATTCGAGCAGATCTCCGCGATCTTTTCCGGCGTCGCCGACTTGAAGAAGGTCTTCGAGACCGCCCGGATGCGCCGCATGGACGGGCGCCAGACCTTGCTCTTCGTCGACGAGATCCACCGCTTCAACCGCGCTCAGCAGGACAGTTTCCTGCCGGTGATGGAAGACGGGACGGTGATCCTCGTCGGCGCAACGACCGAGAATCCAAGCTTCGAGCTTAACGCTGCTCTCCTGTCGCGTGCGCGCGTCCTCACATTCCACCCTCACGACGAGGCAAGCCTGGAGGAGCTTGTTGCACGGGCAGAGCAGGTGGAGGAGAGATCGCTGCCGCTGGATGCCGACGCCCGTGCGAGCCTGATCCGGATGGCAGACGGAGATGGTCGCGCTGTTTTGACATTGGCCGAAGAGGTCTGGCGCGCAGCCCGGTCGAATGAAGTCTTCGATACCGAAGGGCTCACGCGGATCGTGCAGCGCCGCGCTCCGGTTTATGACAAGGGGCAGGACGGGCACTACAACCTGATTTCCGCGTTGCATAAATCAGTTCGGGGTTCGGATCCCGATGCCGCCCTTTATTATCTTGCCCGAATGTTCGACGCGGGCGAGGAACCGCTCTATCTCGGCCGTCGGCTGGTGCGCATGGCTGTGGAAGACATCGGTCTTGCCGATCCACAGGCGCTCGTCATCTGCAACGCTGCGAAGGACGCATATGATTATCTCGGTTCGCCTGAAGGCGAGCTCGCATTGGCTGAAGCCTGTGTCTATCTTGCGACCGCACCGAAGTCGAATGGCGTCTACACCGCCTTCAAAGCGGCAATGCGTGCGGCCAAGGAACATGGTTCGCTGCTGCCGCCCAAGCACATCCTCAATGCACCGACCAAACTGATGAAGGGCGAGGGCTATGGTGATGGCTACCGCTATGACCACGATGAACCGGACGGCTTCTCCGGCCAAAACTACTTTCCGGAGAAAATGGGACGGCAGGTCTTCTATGATCCGCCGGAGCGCGGCTTCGAACGGGAGATCCGCAAGCGTTTGGATTGGTGGGCGAAGCTGCGCAGGGAGCGCGGAGAGCCTTAGGATGCCCGCCGTTGCCCGTTGGCGGGAAGCATGACCTTGACGGCCGAGTCGGCCATGCCGTGATGGCCTTCCATGTCAACGATCAGATGCCAGTGACCGTCTTCCGGAACGACGAGGCGGATGGGAGACTTCTTGGCCACCCCGCCAATATGCTTGAAGTCGAGCAGCTCCTTGAAGCGCTGGAAGTTGGCGGGTGTCATCAGTCGCACATTGTTGACCGCGTTCAACGTGACCTCGATGACAGTGCCGGCACGCTGGCCCATTAGGTCGTAGTGTTTGAAACGGAACGACGGTGCTGCCACGGTCTGCCTCTGAAACGCGTCTGTAATTCCCACTGCCTATCAGATCCCGGTTAAAGAAACGTGGAACCAGATCGCGTTGCGCGGGTTTTGACAGCAACGAAACAACGCAATGGATCATTTCGATGGAGAAGATCAGAACGCAGACCTACCTTACCGTGATCGCCTCGATGATGGTGAATGCGGTGGTCTTCGGGTTTGGAGCGATCGCCATCCTTTCGATCCCCGCGTTGAACCAATTTGCAAAATTCCTGCTTCCGGCGTGGATCGTGATCTCGTTTGTGGTTGCTCCGTTCATCGCACGTCGCATCGCGCCACGCATGCGCCTCCGCTACTGGCGCGAACGTGAGCGCGTACATATCTAGAACAACAACGGGCGACATTCCCCCCTGCTGTCGCTCAAAAAAGACAATGATGACCTCCAGTCTCTGCCCTGCCGCTCCCTTCGGCAGGGCTTTTTCTTGTGCACGCCCTGAAAGATCTCCTCGCAATGACACGAATGCGGCCGTGGCTTGTTCTTTTGCCAAGCCTCTGCCTTGTTGCCGGCCTATTCTAATGACGATTCGGCTGTGCCAGGGGCATCAGGCCGCGAGCAATGTGCGCAGAGGGACATCCATGTCGGAAGACAAGAAGCAGACGATCAGGGAAATGCGGCCGAGGATCGCCGTCATCGGCGTGGGCGGCGGCGGCGGCAACGCCATCAACAACATGATTTCCGAAGAACTGGCAGGTGTCGAATTCATCGCTGCCAATACCGATGCTCAGGTTCTTGCGACCTCAAAGGCGACCCGTCGTATCCAGCTGGGCACAGCGGTGACGGAAGGTTTGGGAGCAGGTTCGCTGCCGGAGATCGGACGTGCCGCCGCTGAGGAATCGATCGATGAGATCATGGATCACCTATCAGGATGCCATATGTGCTTCGTCACCGCCGGCATGGGTGGTGGCACCGGTACAGGAGCGGCACCAGTCATTGCACAAGCAGCGCGCAATGCCGGAATCCTGACCGTTGGCGTGGTGACGAAGCCGTTCACCTTCGAGGGGAATCGCCGAATGAAAACGGCGGAGGCAGGGATCGAGGAATTGCGGCGTGCGGCTGATACCGTGATCGTTATTCCGAACCAGAACCTGTTTCGGATCGCCGATGCCAAGACCACTTTCGCAGATGCCTTCATGACGGCAGACCGGGTCCTGTTTTCTGGCGTCGGTTGCATTACCGACCTGATCGTCAAGGAAGGCCTGATCAACCTCGACTTCGCAGACGTCAAGTCGGTGATGAAGGGTATGGGGCGTGCCATGATGGGCACAGGCGAGGCATCCGGCGACGGTCGCGCTCTCGTTGCCGCAGAAGCCGCTATTGCCAATCCGTTGCTCGACGAGATCTCCATGAAGGGTGCGAAGGGCGTTTTGATTTCGATTTCCGGCGGCACCGATATGACGCTGTTTGAAGTTGACGAGGCGGCAAGCCGCATCAGGGATGAGGTGATGGATGACGCTGATATCGTCGTGGGTGCGATCTTTGATCGTGATCTCGACGGCATATTCCGTGTTTCCGTTGTCGCGACGGGCCTCGATGGCGATGGCGCCGGGACTGTGGCGGCGCCGCAGGAAATGAACGCTGCCGCATCCGGCATCCCGCCGGTGCCACGCTTTCTCCAATAGCAACGCCTCAGGCATGTAGAAGGAAGGTCGGTACGAGCTACCGGCCTTTTTCGATTGGGGGGTATAGCTCACTGTGGTGCAAAGTTTGGGTCCCCACGGCTCGGCTATGTCGCACAGCGCCGCATAACTCTCCGTGCAGACGCTCGCGATTTCGTGACCGCGGCTCTAGCGCTCAAGGCTCACTCAGGCGGAAAGTTAAGACAACCTTTATCAATTCCTGACAAGTTGAGGGAAGCTTCCGGCGGTTGGCCACGTAGGGCTAGTGGGGCGGCCGTCGCCGTGATTGCAAATTGTATTGAGTAATGGCCTGCGTTGAAAAAATGCAGGCGCTGTACGGAGTAAACACAATGAACAAGATGCCCTTCGCCCTGGCGATCTTCGCTGCGTTCGCCGCACCTGCTGGCGCTGCCGACCTGACCTATTCCGAGCCTGCACCGAGCTATGATGCGCCCGCCGAATCTTCCGGCGGCTGGACCGGTGCCTATGTCGGTCTCCACGCCGGCACGAGTTCCGACCACGGCAGCCCGTTTTCCGGCGAGAAGGAATTCATGGGCGGCATCCTTGGCGGCTACAATGCTGAGCTCGGCGGCGCTGTTGTCGGTGGCGAACTTGAATTGTCCCATATGGGCGATGTTGAAGTCGACGTCCCGGGCGGTGAACTGCGCGAGCGCTATCGTCTTGCCGCAAAGGCCAAGGTTGGTGCACCGCTCGGTGATACGCTGATCTATGGCACGGCCGGCGGTACGATGACGAGCCTGCGTGATACTGCAGATACCCGCGGCCCTGATGGCTGGAAGCCCGGCTGGCTGGTTGGCGCAGGCGTTGAACAGAAGTTCAACGAGCAGATCTCCGGCCGCGTAGAGTACAACTACGCCCGCACCGGCGATGTCCGTAGCTTCCCAACGGGCGGAACGGGTTCGGTGGAAAGCAATGTCAGCGACCACACCATCAAGGCTGGCGTGAACTACCGGTTCTAAGACCGAGCTTAATCCTCTACGAGGTCATTGAAGCCGCTGCCGGGATTCGGCGGCGGCTTTTTTTGTTCTTCGGTAAGCTGGCCCCACGCTTCCAGACCGTTGGGAACCGTACCTGCTCCACTGTGTTTCGACTTCGTGTTGAACAAAACAGGAGTGAAGTCATGGTTACCATGGTCGGCAACGAGTCCAGCATTGAAAAGCTCGTCACCAATCTCATCTACCTCGAGCATGATGCAATCGCCGCTTATGAATCGACCATTGAGCGGCTGGATGACAAGGCGCTGAGCACCCAGGTCGAAGCGTTCCGCCAGGATCATCTGCAGCACCTGACTGTGCTGCACGAGATGGCCCGCGAGCTCGGCATCGATGCACCCGCCGAAGGCGACATGAAGCAGATGCTGACAACCGGCAAGATTGCCCTTGCCGACCTCATGGGCGATGCCGCGATCCTGAAAGCCATGAAAACCAATGAGGACGACACTGTGACGGCTTACGAGCGCGCCGCAGCCCACCAGGAAGCCGTGCCGAAGTCCAAGGCCTTTTTCCAGAAGGCTCTGGCCGATGAAGAGCGCCACCGTGCCTGGATGGAGACGACCGCGCAAAGGATGTGATTGTCCTTCATTGGATACCAGAAGGAAGGCGCCGCGATGCGGCGCCTTTCTCATTCCGCGACGACGCATTGACGGGAGCCGTGCCGTGGTTGCACACGCGCCAAACTGCTCTAGCTTACAAGCAGCGGAAGCAGTGAGTCTATGATGCGAAGCACTCCAGGCAGCAGTCCCTTCACTACCCTGAGACGGTCGATGCTGTTGCTGCTGCTCGCGGCACTCATCCCCATTGCGGTTATGAGCGGCGTTGTCGGAAGCTACTTCATCCAGGCGCAGAAAAAGGCGCTGGACGATGTTCTGCGCGAACGCAGCCAGCGCGCCGCAGCCGCAATCTCCCGCGAGCTGGAGGCACAGGTCCAGCTTCTCAGCATTGTTACCGAAAGTCCGCGGCTGGATCCGCCGCTTCAGCGCAAGGGCTTTGCCGAAGTGGCTGCGCGCCTTCGTGCCCGCATGCCGATCTGGGAAATCCTCCGGCTGATCGACGAGGAGGGGAAGATCGTCCTGTCGGAGCCCACTTCGCGCAACAGTGGCGGTAGCATCATCGAGCAGGACAGCAATCGTCGGCTTTTCGCGACGGGCGAGGCATCCATCGGCAACGTAGCACGCGGTCCCGGCGGCATGGTTGCGTTTCCGGTGCGCGTGCCGGTGATGCGCAAGGGAACGCCCATCTATGCGTTAACTGCCGTCATTCGCGCACAGGCGCTTGCGGACGTCTTGCGCGCAAACGGCCTTCCCGCGACCTGGGTGGGCTGGATTGAGGCCGCGGACGGCACGCTTGTGGCATCGACGGCGGGTGATCCCTTACTGGTGGGCGGTGCTTCCTCCGCTCTGGCACCGGCCGGCGACCATGAGGGACTGCGAGATGTGGTGGTCGGGGAAAGCGAGGCGTTGAGGGTGTGGGAGACCCCTGTTGTCGGACAGCCCTGGAGTGTTGCTGTGGGGATGCCGCGCGCAGACTATGATGCCCTGACGCTGCGAGGCTACGAGCTTCTTGCGGCGGTCGCCTTGGCCACGCTCTGCTTGTCCGGTCTTGCGCTGTTTCTGTTCTTGCGTGAACTCGATGCGCGGCGACGCCAGGACGTGGCTCTCGCCAACTGGCAGCGCATGGACGCGCTTGGCAAGCTGACCGGCGGCGTGGCGCATGATTTCAACAATTTGCTGATGGTGTTCCAGTCCGGTGTGGAAAGCATCCGCCGCCGGCGAGGCGACGAGAAGCGGGTCAACCAGATCCTCGACCTGATGGTGGATGCGGTGGATCGCGGGCGCGGCATGACGCAGCGGCTGCTTTCCTTCTCAAGGCGCTCCAACCGGGGCGCCGAGCCTGTCCTGCTGCAGGATCGCACCGTCACCCTCCATGACCTGCTGGCAAAGGCGGCAAGCGGCAACAACCTGCTGGAACTGGCTCTGGCGCCTGATCTGTGGCCGGTGAACGTCGATCCCGGTGCTCTCGATGCCGCGCTGATCAACATCGTTACCAATGCCCGCGAAGCCATGCCGATGCCCGGAACAATCTCGGTGACTGGGCGCAATATTGCGAATCTTGCAACGGAAGCTGGTAATCTCAAAGGTCCCGGCGTGGCGATTACCGTGACAGACCCGGGAGAGGGCATCCAGCGCAAGATCGTCGATCGGGTCTTCGAGCCGTTCTTCACCACCAAGGGAGACGCCGCTTCCGGGCTTGGGCTCACCCAGGTTTACAGCTTTGCCGAACGTTCCGGCGGCTCCGTGGTGGTGGACAGCCTTGAGGGCAAGGGCACGGCGGTCACCATCTACCTTCCTCGCGCCGAAGGGGAGCTGGCAACGCCGCAACAGCCTGTCGCGGAGGCGCCGCACCTTCCACGCCGGGTGCTTGTGGTAGATGATACGCCCGCCTCGCTGGCGGCCGCGCAGCTTGCTGTGGAGGAGGTGGGTCTTGCCGTCCTTGCGGCAAGTTCCGCGCAGATGGCGTTGACGCTTCTTTCCGAGCATGCCGATATCGACGTCGTGTTGAGCGATGTGATGATGCCCGGGATGAACGGTTTT
This sequence comes from Pseudomonadota bacterium, assembly GCA_023399635.1. GTDB lineage: Bacteria > Pseudomonadota > Alphaproteobacteria > Rhizobiales > Rhizobiaceae > Neorhizobium. Next base: position 1,375 of record JAEWOP010000022.1, on the reverse strand, counting down.
GAACTGCGCGATCAACTGCGTCGAGCTTATCCCCGTGTAGGGATCGTGCTGATGACCGGTTACAGCGACGAGATCGAGAAGGGGACCGATGTCGGGGCACCGCTGGTGATCAAGCCGTTCACCGCAAGCGACCTGCGCGCAGCCCTGCTGCAGGCGGGGCAGGCGGCGACTGCCGGAGCGGTTATCCCGTTTCGCCGTTCGTAGCCACCCGAGATGCGTCCGGCGGCCCCGCGAGCCCAGGGCTGGAACCTTGCGCCTCTTAATCCTGTTCCGCCTCTGATGTTTTCCCAGGAGGTTTCCGATGCGCTTCGTGCCGACGCTCGTTCATGGAATTGCTGACTATGTCGTCGGCATCGGCATGATTGCGCTTGCCTTTCTCTCCGGAGCCGATGGCATCGGCTTCTATGCCTTTCTGCTGCTCGGCGGCTTTGCCATCGTGTACTCGTTGGCGACCGATTATGAACTTGGCTGGAAGCCTGTCCTCACCATGCCGGCTCATCTGGCGCTGGATGCCGGATTCGCCCTCGTGATGCTTCTGATGCCGCTGATCTTCGCCTTGCCGCCGCTTTTGGCCTGGGCAAGCGGGTTGATCGGCGTGATGGCGGCGGTGCTGGTGGCAACGACAAAGATGCGCTGAAAGAAGCACTCCTCTCCTCGAGGGCAAGGCTCTGCGGTTTTCTCACAAAGGCGTGGTGAGACCGCTGAAATGATTGCATTCATGGCCGCTCGACCTAGATTAAGCCTTATGATGCCTCGCCTAAACCATGAGGGGACGTAATGGCCTGGGCCGTTGCCGCCGCCGTCACCCTCACTGTCGTGCTGTTTCTTCTCAACCGCCGGGCAGCTGCCGCCGTTCTGGCGCTGGCCGTGGGTCTGGGTGCCGTGCTGTGGTTCGTCACCGACAGCGGGACGCGGCAGCGCTCCCAGGAAAGGCAGGCGCTGGCCGCGCGCGCGGCGATCAACCCGGGCGTCTGTACCGATCCCGGTCAGCCGATCATGGTGGAATTCCACAACGGCAATGACCGGCCGGTGGTGCGTCTCTCCTTCGAGCTGACGGCGCGGCTGAAGGGACATTCCTCCATCGCCTACCGGGCCATCCTGCGCAGCGACCGCATCATCGAGCCCGGCGACACCGCCATCGTCTGCTACGGCATCCTCCCGCACGGCTTTGCGGCTCCTCGCCCGGTGAACCCGGACCTGACGGACTATGACTGGGTCGTTGAACTGTCGCTGGTCGATCTCGCGCGATAGGCGGCGCGGTATCCGCAACTTTCCCTCTCCCCTCGTGGGAGAGGTCACAAAATCGAGGGGTTAGCCGAAGGCTAAACCTCAGATTTTGTTGGTGAGGGGGATACTTCAGCATATAGATTCGTTC
>JAEWOP010000254.1 GCA_023399635.1 Pseudomonadota bacterium | reverse complement strand
AGGTGGTGAGCGAGCCGGCATCGATCTCGATGATCTTGTTGACGATGCGGTTCATGATCTCCCGGTCGTGGGAGGTCATCAACAGCGCCCCGTCATATCCCTTGAGGAACTGCTCCAGCCAGATCAGGCTCTCGATGTCGAGGTGGTTGGACGGCTCGTCGAGCAGCATCACGTCCGGACGCATCAGGAGAATGCGGGCAAGGGCGACGCGCATTTTCCAGCCGCCGGAAAGCTTTCCGACATCGCCATCCATCATCTCCTGGCTGAAGGAAAGGCCAGCCAGAACCTCTCGCGCCCGGCTTTCCAGTCCATATCCGTCAAGCTCTTCGTAGCGCGCCTGAACTTCGCCGTAGCGCTCGATGATCGCATCCATCTCGTCCATCCGATCAGGATCGACCATTGCCGTCTCAAGTTCCCGAAGCTCGGCGGCGACAGCACTGACAGGGCCTGCGCCGTTCATCACCTCGGTCACGGCACTAACACCTGACATTTCCCCGACATCCTGGTTGAAGTAGCCGATGGTCACGTTCTTCTCGACGCCCACCTGGCCCTCATCCGGATCTTCCTGCCCGGTGATCATACGGAACAGCGTCGTCTTGCCAGCACCATTGGGACCAACGAGACCAATCTTCTCCCCGCGGTTCAAGGCCGCGGAGGCCTCGATAAACAAGATGCGGTGACTGTTGGACTTGCTGATGTTTTCAATGCGGATCATAGTCAGGTTATCTTTGTGAGGAGGCAACAAAAAAGCCGGATCGTTGACGACCCGGCTTTTCCAATCGTGCGAGAAGAAGTTACTCGGCGCTGTCTTCAGCAGCCTTCTTCTTCGGGGCAGCCTTCTTCTTCGGAGCCGGAGCTTCCTCGGCAGTTGCCTCAGCGGCCTCGTCCTTGGCAGCAGCCTTCTTCTTCGGTGCAGCCTTCTTCTTTGCCGGCTTTTCGCCAGCTTCCGAACCTTCCTCGTCGTCCGCCAGAAGCTCTTCCTTGGAGACCTTCTTGTCGGTTACGTCGATCTCGGAGAGCAGCTTGTCGACGACCTTCTCTTCGAAGATCGGCGCGCGCAGCGAGGCGGAGGCACCTGGGGTGTTGCGGAAGTAATCCAGGATTTCCTTCTGCTGGCCCGGGAACTGCTGCAACTGTGCAAAGAGAGCACGCTGCATCTCATCCTCGGTCACCTCGACGCCGCCCTTCTCACCGATCTCGGAGAGAACGAGGCCAAGGCGGACGCGACGCTCGGCAAGCTTGCGATATTCTGCGCGCGCTTCTTCCTCGGTCGTGTCTTCGTCTTCGAACGTCTTACCGGACTGGGCAAGATCGGTGTTGATCTGGCGCCAGATGTTTTCGAATTCCGCATCGACGAGGCTCTGCGGCGAGTCGAACTTGTACATCTCGTCGAGCTGGTCCAGAATCTGACGCTTCACCTTCTGACGCGTGACGTTGCCATACTGGCTTTCGATCTGGCCGCGGACGATTTCCTTGAGCTTGTCGAGCGACTCGATGCCCATCTTGGAGGCAAGCTCGTCGTTCATCTCCAGTTCGGCCGGAGCGGCAACTTCCTTGACGGTTACGTCGAAGGTGGCTTCCTTGCCTGCCAGATTAGCAGCCGGGTAATCGGCCGGGAACGTGACGGTAATGGTCTTTTCGTCGCCAGCCTTAACGCCAACAAGCTGATCTTCGAAGCCGGGGATGAAGCGACCGGAGCCGAGCACGAGTTCGGCGTCTTCAGCCGTGCCACCATCGAAGGCTTCGCCGTCGACCTTGCCGAGATAGTTCATCGTGACGCGGTCGCCGTCGGCAGCCTTGCCCTTCTTGGTCTCATAGGTACGCGCGCTTTCAGCGATCTTGAGGATCTGCTCGTTGACTTCGTCATCCGATACTTCAACGACTTCGCGTGTAACCTTGATGCCGTTCGTGGGCTTCAGCTCGATCGGCGGAATGACTTCGTAGGCAAGCGTAAATTCAAAGTCTGCCTGGGCGGCGAGGATCTTCTCGGCTTCGGCTTCGTCTTCCGTCATGGTGATGGCCGGCTGGGTAGCGGACTTTTCACCGCGTTCCGACAAGATCTTGGACGGGCGGTCGCGGACGATCTCGTTGACGAGCTCAGCCATGATCGACTTACCATACATCTTCTTCAGATGGGAGACCGGCACCTTGCCCGGACGAAAGCCATTGATGCGGACCTTGTCCTTGGCATCGGCCAGGCGCTCGTTCATCTGAGCTTCCATGTCCTTGGCCGGAATGACGACCTTGATTTCGCGCTTCAGCCCTTTAGCGAGCGTTTCGGTAACCTGCATTTTCAAACCTTCATATCGTGGCGGCGGTGCTCAGACAGCCGTTGTTTCAATGAGCACGACGCCGGAACCTGAGTGACCGGCCGCGACTTCTGGAACGCTGATCTCTAGCCAGTAACGGCTCCCGATCCTGCTCCGGCGGCTCTGGTGCGGGTAGAGAGACTTGAACTCCCACGCCTTGCGGCACCAGAACCTAAATCTGGCGTGTCTACCAATTTCACCATACCCGCGCTCCAGCCGCACAAAATCCCCGTCACGGGGCCTTCGGAGCGCGCGTCTCTATATCACCCGTTTTTCCCGGCGCAAAGGGAAAATGACGGCTTTGCGACGCTAGAGCGGTAGGCGGTCAAAACGCCTAATACGGGCAGAAGACAGATCTTAATCCGACATTAACCATCGGTCTATAAGATAAAACTAATCCTTCCTCGGGAACCAACGCATGCGCGTCGGGTTCCTGAAGCGAATCGAGATCGGTCCTGCGCCCCTCCCCTCGGGACCGATATAAGCCGGCGCCTCCTCCAATCTGCGCTGGCCTTCGTAATGACGCCTGCCGGTCCTCCCCCGGCAGGCGTTGTTCGTTTAGGCAAAGAGCATCTCTTAATTGTCCGTAAACGACGCTGCAGCCATGCAATGCACAAGCTGCATAGGTGGCATACTCCTTTGGCTGTGTTTCTCTTGTGCGTTGCAGCATAAGCTTGGCGGCATCGAATCAAGGCGCCGGAGCGCCAGCGACAGAACCAGAGGCAAGACAATGAACATCGCTCGCAAGATCAACAACTGGCGCAAGTACCGCGAGACCGTCACAGAACTGCATCGCATGAGCGACCGGGAACTGCATGACCTTGGCATCGGCCGCAGCGAAATCCGCCGCGTTGCTCGGACAGCCGTCGGCAACTAAGCAAGCCTTTGGTTGATCGCCAAACGCCCGCTCATGCGGGCGTTTTTTTGGCGTCTTTTACGTCACTGCCTTCATCTTCATCAACCCTGTGCACAATTGCATGGCAGTCGCATCTTTTTTGCACTGCACCTAGTTATTATTCGCGTGTATAAGTTCGCTCATGGCTGGCAACCGAAGACCGGCCTGAACCTCTGAGGACACCACGATGAACCCGCTCCGTCTTGCCAAGAACTGGCTCAGCTATCGCCGTACCGTCACCGAGCTTGGCAGCCTTTCCAACCAGGCTCTCAACGATATCGGTCTCACTCGCTACGACATCCGTCACGTCGCTTCCCGTTCCTTCCGGTAATCTGCGCACCGCGTGGATCGCCCCGAACGGCGACGACTTGCTCATGGGCACCCTCCAGGGTGCCTTTTTGATTCCGGAGCGGTGCACGGCGTGATATGAGCGCCCGCATGACAAACAGACATTCTCCCATCCACATCATCGGCGGCGGCCTCGCAGGCTCCGAAGCCGCCTGGCAGGCAGCACAGGCAGGCGTTCCGGTTATCCTCCACGAAATGCGGGGCGTTCGTGGAACAGATGCCCACAAGACCGATGGTCTTGCCGAGCTCGTCTGCTCTAACTCCTTCCGATCCGATGATGCGACGGCAAACGCCGTGGGCGTCATTCATGCCGAAATGCGGCTGGCCAACTCGTTGATTATGGCCTGCGCCGATCGCAACCAGGTGCCGGCCGGCGGGGCACTTGCCGTCGACCGGGACGGGTTCTCCGATGCCGTCACCGAGGCGATCGATCGACATCCGTTGATCACCGTTGTGCGTGAAGAGGTTGAAGGCCTACCGCCAAGGGATTGGGATCTCAGCGTGATCGCAACTGGTCCGCTCACCTCACCATCCCTTGCCCAAGCGATCCAGGCTGAAACAGGTGAGGATTCGCTCGCCTTTTTCGACGCGATCGCGCCAATTGTGTATCGCGAATCCATCAACATGGACATCTGCTGGTACCAGTCCCGCTACGACAAGGTGGGGCCCGGGGGCACCGGCAAGGACTACATCAACTGCCCGATGGACGAGGCGCAGTACAATGCGTTCATCGATGCGCTCGTCGCTGGCGACACCACGGGCTTCAAGGAATGGGAAGGCACTCCCTATTTCGACGGCTGCCTCCCGATCGAAGTGATGGCGGAGCGCGGACGCGAAACCTTGCGCCATGGCCCGATGAAGCCGATGGGCCTGACAAACGCCCACAACCCGACCGTCAAGGCTTATGCAGTGGTTCAATTGCGGCAGGACAACGCGCTCGGCACGCTCTACAACATGGTCGGTTTCCAGACGAAACTGAAATACGGAGCACAGGCGGAGATCTTCCGGATGATCCCTGGCCTGGAAAACGCCGAATTCGCACGCCTCGGCGGTCTGCACCGCAACACCTACATCAACTCCCCGACCTTGCTGGACAAGACCCTGACGCTGAAAAGCCGGCCGGGATTGCGGTTCGCGGGCCAG
>JAEWOP010000231.1 GCA_023399635.1 Pseudomonadota bacterium | reverse complement strand
CGATAGACCCTGCTCCACCCGCTGCAGGACGGATGATGGAGAGGGCATGAAGGCAATGGCGTCCGCAACCCAATGCCTGCTGCGCCGGTTGCCCGCGCCGGCTCCCGAACGAAGGGTGACGAAGTTGGCGTCTGTGACGCTTCCGCCCGCACGATGGATACGCCGCACATGTTTCGCGGCAGGTTCGGGTGGCAGAATGTCGATTACGGCCATCTGTCTCTCCTTTCCAGCAGGAGCTGCGCATCAATGCTCGGATTGTCACCTTCTCCCGGGACGGGGAAGAACTGGCATTGAATCGGATCCTACCCAGTCGTAAATTCGAATGGTTAATGCTTCGCCAATGCGGCCTCTAAAACGACCCATTCCCATGGCGGTTGCCGCATGTGCAGTCGGACGGAAGTGGTGGCTGCATGAACATCAGGATACGGAATTCCTTTGATTCACTTCGAGAATGTCGGCCTGCGCTATGGGATGGGCCCGGAGATCCTCCGGGACATGACCTTCGACATCCCGAAGAGATCCTTCCAGTTCCTGACGGGACCTTCTGGCGCAGGCAAAACCACACTGCTGCGATTGCTGTTCATGTCGCTCCAGCCGACCCGGGGGCTGATCCGGATGTTTGGCCGTGATTTGTCGCAGATCCCACGTGGCGAACTTCCCATGCTTCGCCGTCGGGTGGGTATTGTTTTCCAGGATTTCCGGCTTCTGGACCACCTGACCACCTATGAAAATGTCGCCCTGCCGCTGCGGGTGCGCGGAAAGGAGGAAGGCAGTTACCGCAACGACGTCATCGAGCTCCTCAAATGGGTGGGCCTTGGCGAAAGGATAAACGTCCTTCCCGCCGTCCTGTCCGGTGGTGAGAAACAGCGCGCCGCCATTGCACGCGCCCTGATGGACCGGCCGGAAATCCTCCTTGCGGACGAGCCGACGGGTAATGTCGATCCGCCAATGGCACAGCGCCTCCTCAACCTTTTTCTGGAGCTGAACCGGCTGGGAACTGCCGTTGTGATCGCCACCCATGATCTCGCCTTGATGGATAAGGTCGATGCGCGGCGCATGATTCTGACAGAAGGGCGGCTCGATATCTATGAATGAGATGACGCGCCCGACGCCGCCTCAGACGGCAGCACCTCGCCGGGCGCCGATGCGTGTGCGCCCGACAGCGCCTATCTTGCCGCCCTCCAACATCCAGGGCAATGCGCTGATCGTGGTGATCGCGATCATGGCCTTTCTGGCTTGCCTGACCTTGGGCGCCGTCACCATGGTCCGGGCAACCGCTGCCGGGTGGCAGAGCCAGATCTCGCGAGAGATCACCATCCAGATCAAGCCGGTCGAAGGCCTGGACATGGAGACCGCTCTTATGAGGGCAAAGGACCTGGCCTTGCGTTTTGTCGGCACAAAGGAAGGTACGATCATGGACGACGCCGCAACGGCGCGTCTCCTGGAGCCATGGCTGGGGACGGGACTCGACCTGGACGAACTGCCGGTACCGCGGCTTGTGATCATCACCGTCGATGAGCAGAACCCGCCGGACTTCGCCGCAATGCGCGCCCTCCTGTCAAAGGAGATCCCCCAGGCCTTTCTCGACGACCACCGCACCTGGGTCGATCGCCTGGTGTCGATGGCGCGTACCACGGTCATGATCGGGACCGGGGTCTTGATTCTCGTCTTCACCGCGATGGTGCTGACGGTCGTCTTTGCAACACGCGGCGTGATTTCCGGCAACCGCCACATCGTCGAGGTGCTGCATTTCGTCGGCGCGGAAAGTGCGTTCGTCGCGAAGGAATTCCAGAAGCACTTCCTGAAGATCAGCTTGAAGGGGTCGGCCGCAGGCAGCGCCGTTGCAGCAAGCCTTTTTGCGCTGCTGAGCGTGTGGCAGGCAAATGCCCGTGCCACACCGGAAAGCGATCAGGCGACGGCGCTGTTCGGCAATTTTTCACTTGGCCTTGCAGGCTATCTCGGGATCTTCGCGACCATGATCGTCATCGCTCTCCTGACGACGCTGACGGCGCGGCTAACGGTGATGCGGACAATCGACGAGATCGATCTTATTCGCTCCGACCCCGGGAGGTCCGATGGCCTGCCCGCATCGTAACCCATGATGGCCAACCAGACACAAAGACCTGTTCTCTACCATGAACTCGGTTTAAGCACTGATTCATGAGCAAGACTCGTTCCACGAAAGAGGACAGATCGCACGAAGCATCGTCCCCAGGACGCATGTCCCGCCAGCTCTTCTCGCGCCATAGCCGGCTGCGGAGAACGGTGCGCTGGCTCCTCACCGGAATCTTCCTGCTTGTCGCTGCCGCTTTCGGTGGTTTTCTCTGGTTTGCAGATTCCGTTGCGTCACTCAGGGCCCCGGATTCGGTCAAAGCCGACGCTATCGTTGTCTTGACCGGAGGCTACCAGCGCATAGACCAGGCGATGGGCTTGCTTCGTGACGGTGCCGGCAAACGGCTTTTGGTCTCGGGTGCCCATCCCTCAACCACACCGAACCAGATCCGCAAGATGACGCAGACGCCGTCGGATCTTTTCTCCTGCTGCGTCGATATCGGCTATGATGCGCAGAACACCACAGGAAACGCCGTCGAAATCACCCGCTGGATCCATGACAATGGCTTTCACGTGGTCTTGGTGGTGACCAACAATTACCACATGCCGCGCAGCCTGCATGAGCTGCGGCGCGTCGACCCGGTGACCGAGTATATTCCCTACCCCGTCGTCAATTCCGATCTGACCCGCAGAGCCTGGTTTGTCGAGCCCGACGTCCTGCGCACGATGGTGTCGGAATACGTGAAAGTGGTCGCTGCAAACCTGCGCGACTGGATGGGACTGGCCCGCACAACCGAGTTGAGGACCAGCGCCAGTAGCGACGCCGCTGATAGTGAAGGGACGCTTTGAACAGGTATCTCTACCTGAAGGGCCTCCCTTTCACTGATCCGCGATCTCGTGTAGGCAACCGCGACCCACAAGGAAGTCGCGCATGCTGATGGTCCGTTCCATCCTCTTCAATCTGGCGTTCTATGCCAACCTGATCATCCAGATGGTCGTTCTGACACCGGTCTATTTCCTCTTGCCTCGCAAGAAGGCCTTCGTGATCCCGAAGAACTGGGCGCGCTCCAACCACTGGCTGATGGAAAAGATCGTCGGCACGACTTTCGAGATCGAGGGACTGGAGAACATCCCCGAAGGGGGCTGCATCTTTGCGCCGAAGCATCAATCTTTCTGGGATACCTACGCTCTCCTGCCCTGGCAGAAGGACCCGGTGTATATTCTAAAGCGCGAGCTGACCTGGATCCCGCTGTTCGGCTGGTATGTGATGAAGCAGCGGATGATCCCGGTGGATCGCGGCGCGCGTGGCAAGGTCATGGTCGCCGTGATGGAGCGGACCAAGCACGAAATGGCAGATGGCCGCCAATTGATCATCTATCCGGAAGGGACACGAAGACCAGCAGGGGCGGAGCCGGCCTATCGTTACGGGATCGCACGCATCTACCGTGATATCCAGGTTCCGGTTGTGCCGATTGCCATGCATCCGGGGCTGTTCTGGCCCCGCCGCCGTTTCGTCCGTTTCCCGGGTCATTTCAAGGTTCGCATCCTGCCGCCGATCATGCCTGGCCTTGATCCAGACGAGTTCTTCGAGACGTTGACGAGCACACTGGAGAAGGCGAGCGATCAGCTGCTGATCGAAACCGCCGAAGCGAACCCGCATCTGCGCCTTCCCGCAACGGCGGTAAAGCGGTTGGCGGAGCTTCGCGCCGGAGCTGCCTAAGGTCCTGTCAGCAAGCGCTCAACACCTTCGAGCCAATGGTCGCGGATGCCCATCTGCCGCAGATGGGCCACCGTGTTGATGACATAAACCGGGTTGGGTCCGGATTTGCCGGCTGCGGCACGGACAATGCTGGCCGCTTCGACGACCGGCAGAGCGCCGGCATACTGCCGATGAGCCCTGTCCACGACGTAGCCGACCGCTCGCACTGATCGGCGATCAGGAAGTGAGACGGGAAGAACTTTCTCCTTGTAGACATGCGTCACCAGTTCCCGGGCGCGCAGGTAATCCAGGACCTCCGTCTTGCTTTCCTCGGCAACGCGAAACGCCATGCCCCGACAAGATCCGCCCCGATCAAGGCCGAGAACCAGCCCCGGCTGCTCCGGCGTTCCGCGATGAACATGAGATCGGACACACAGGGAGCGGCGATAGCCAAAGACATGCGCTTCCGCCTTCTCCAGATATGGAAAGCCCGGGTTCCACATCAGCGACCCGTAGCCAAACACCCAAAATTCGTCCATATCCGGCGCCATGCGTTCCCGACAGCGTGCCTCGCGCTGCATCCAGGCGACAATTGGGAGAACACTATGGCCCCGTCAAGCCGAACCAGCGTCAGCCGCAAGATTTGGTATCTGGCCGCCGCGATCGTGCTCGCGGTCGTGCTCTATACGGGCGGGTGGTTCTATGCTGCTTCTGCGCTGAAGGAAAAGACGCTGGCGCTGCTTGGCAGCCGAGAAGCGAGCGGCATGACGGTTGAGTGCGCAGACGCGGACTATCGGGGTTATCCTTTCCGGATTGGCCTGTTCTGCTCCAGCATAACGCTTGATGATCGCAACAACGGTGTTTCAGCGACAGTCGGTACTTTGCGTTCCGCCGCACAGGTATACGACCCTGGCCATATCGTTTGGGAAGTCGATGGACCGGCGCAGGTTCGCACCAGCCACGGCCTGACCGTATCAAGTGGATGGGAAAGCCTGCAATCAAGCCTTGTCGCTCAGGGCCGTAGCGTGGAACGCTCCTCCACCGTTATCCGCCAAGGGATGACCAGCATCGTCTCGACGGCAACAGGCGGCTCTTTCAACATCGGCGCTGAGCAAACCGAAGTGCACTTGCGCCAGAACGGCCAAGATTTGGACGCCGCCCTGAAACTCGACAAGCTACGAACCACTGGCGAAAGCCTGCCGGAGCTCTTGCCGGCAATAACCGCGACGGCGGATGTCACGTTCGTGGGCAGAGGGGGGATCCTTGATGGCACCGACCCGAGCGGTATAGCCCTCTACGGCACAGAGGGAGAAATGCGCTCCCTTTCCGCCGACCTCGGTGAAGGACGCACCATTAGCATAAGCGGCCCCTTTTCGATCGACGATGACGGCTATCTCTCGGGACGGCTGAAGCTCAAGGTCGACCAGATCGACGCCTGGCAGAGCAGCCTCAGTGAAGCCTTCCCCGATATCGCTCCCGTGCTTCAGACAGTGGCCGGAATGCTATCGGCGCTGAACGGCGGCGGACAGAGCGCTTCACTTGATCTCACCGTCAAGCGCGGCAAGATCCTTGCCGGAGGCTTCATCCCAGTCGGCGAGATCCCGCCGATTTGAGCCTATTTCTTGTCCAGCGCGTGGCGCCCAAAGTCCGGGACGTCGACGTCCTGCCCGGCCTCGATAATGGAGCGGCGAACGGCGCGGGTTCGGGTAAAGAGCTCGAACAGTTTGTCGCCTTCGCCCCAACGGATCGCCCGCTGCAGATAAGCTAGGTCCTCGGAGAAACGTGCCAGCATTTCCAGGATCGCATCCTTGTTGTGCAGGCAGACGTCGCGCCACATCGTCGGATCGGACGCAGCAAGACGGGTGAAATCACGAAAACCGGACGCGGAGTATTTGATCACTTCCGATTCCGTCACCGCTTCCAGGTCGTCCGCCGTCCCGACGATGTTGTAGGCAATGATATGCGGCAGGTGCGAAACGATTGCGAGCACCTTGTCGTGATGCTGCGGATCCATCTCGTCGATGCGCGAGCCAAGCGCGGTCCAGAACCCTTTCAGCCTCTCAAGTGCCTGCGGATCTGTATCGGGCAATGGCGTGAAGATGCACCAGCGCCCCTGGAAGAGCCCCGTAAAACCGGCATCAGGACCGGACTTCTCGGTTCCTGCCAGCGGGTGGCCCGGAATGAAATGGACGCCCTGCGGCATATGCGGGGCCATCTGCGCAATCACGGAAGCCTTGGTTGAGCCCACATCGGTCACGATCGCACCAGGCTTAAGGCTCGACGCGATCTGCTTGGCCACTTCTTCGGACGCGCCGACAGGAACAGAAACAACAACGAGATCCGCGCCTTTGACCGCGTCTGCTGCCGACGCAACATAAGACGTACCCAGTTGCAGTTCCTCGGCGCGACGAAGCGTTTCGGTGCTGCGACTGGAGACGATTACCTCCTTCGCCAGACCAAGCGCCTTCACGTCACGTGCGATGGACGAACCGATGAGCCCGATCCCGATCAACGCGATCCGATCAAACAGGGCCTGCGTCATGCGCCCTTTCCCATGAATTCGCCCAGTGCTTCTATCACACCGCGATTTGCCTCTTCCGTGCCGACGCTCATCCGCAGCGCATTGGGAAAGCCGTAGCCCCTAACCGCGCGCAGGATATAGCCACGGCTGGTGAGGAATGCGTCTGCATCCTCCGCCCGCTTGCCGTCGACCTCTGGGAAGTGGATGAGCAGGAAGTTCGTGACCGAAGGCGTTACCCTTAGGCCGAGCGCCTCGAACGCGTTCGTCAGCTTGTCGATCCACATGTTGTTGTATTCGACAGCGTTCTCGATGAAGGCCTGGTCACGCACGGCGGCCGCACCTGCGGCGATCGCGGGTGCGTTCATGTTGAACGGCCCACGGACGCGGTTCAACGCGTCGATAATCGCTGCTGGTGCGTACATCCAGCCGATGCGCAACGCCGCCAGACCGTAAGCCTTTGAGAAGGTGCGGGTCATCACGACATTGCGGTTGCCGGAGACAAGCTCCAGCCCCGCCTCATAATCGTTTCGCCGTACATACTCGGCATAGGCTGCATCAAGGACCAGGACGACGTTCTTCGGCAGGCTTGCCTGCAGGCGTCGGATCTCGGCAACAGGGACATAGGTGCCGGTCGGATTCGCAGGATTGGCGATGAAAACGATCCTCGTCTTCTCCGTCACCGCCGCGAGAATGGCATCAACGTCGACAGTTGCGTCCTTCTCCTTGACCACGACCGGTGTCGCCCCGACACCCATGATCTGGATCTTGTAGACCAGGAACCCGTGTTCGGTGATGATGCCCTCATCACCGGGCCCCAGATAGACATGGCAGAGCAGCCCTAGCAGCTCATCGGACCCGTTGCCGCACATGATGTTGGCTGGGTTGAGACCGTGGGTCGTTGCGATCGCCTCGCGCAGTTCAGTGGCCTGCCCATCAGGATAGATTTCCAGGTGATCGACGGCGTGCCTGAAGGCTTCCAGCGCCTTAGGACTCGGCCCGAGCGGCGTCTCGTTGGATGAGAGCTTGAAGACGCGGGCAACGCCGGGAGCATGTTCCTTGCCGGGCACATAGGCGGCAATGTCCAGAATGCCGGGACGAGGAACAGGCTCAATGACGACGACGCTCATGGGATCGACCTTATGGAAAAACCGGTGACGGCGGATAATCGCTTGGCATTAATGCCGAAAGCCGGTTTTGTCGAGGGTTGAGCCTGCGGGCGGACCCGTCACACGGTGCTACGGGTTGTCGGTACACCTTGCGGCGCAAGGACCGGCACAAAGACACGCCGCGAGGCCCGGGCCGCCACCGGCAGCCCCTGGTAAAGACGCTTCTGCGCCTCGACGATGATGACGCCGGAAAACACCGGCCAGAACCGGCGGCCCATCCGCTCCAGCACGTTCCGAAGCCGCAGGATAGTCCGGATGCGCGACGGCGGGAAGAACAGCGCCTCGGCACTTGCCGACGGAGTGAAGTTGGTTTCGCGCAAAAGAGAGGTGAGCTGACCACGCGAATACGGCCGACCGGAACCGAAAGGGGTATGCTCCATCCTTGCCCATACGCCGCGCCGGTTCGGCACAACCATCACAAGGCGCCCGCCCGGGGCCAATACGCGCCAGAGCTCTTTCAGAGTCTCGCGCGGATTCTCGGCAAACTCCAGCGAATGAACCATGAGTATGCGATCGATCGATGAATCGGGTAGCGGCAGCTCCTCGTCGAACACCAGCGCCGTTGCGGAACGTTCCCCGAGTGGCCAGTTCACGGCGCCTTGGCCGGCAGGCATGAAGGAAAAGGTCCGCTCCGTATCGGCGCGGAAACGGTCGAGATACGGGACCGAGTAACCAAGCCCGACCAGCCGCTCCTCCGGTAGGCGCGACCAGAGCGAGGAAAGAGCGAAGGTGATCGACTGCTCCGCCAGCCGGCCGAGCGGCGATTGATAGAATTCTCGAAGATCGACGATATCGGTATGCATTACCGGATTGCTAGCAGAGAGTGGTTGGACATCAAAGCCGGGACCTCTACATTGTCAACTCACCATCTCTGCAACGGGGGCCTGCGATGAAGTCATTGGAGATCGAAGTTTTTCAGTGCCGTAGCGACAATTACGGAGTTCTGATCCATGACCCGGAGACGGGCCTGACCGCCTCTATCGATGCGCCCGAGGAACGAGCTGTGTCCGATGCGGTCGCGCGCCGCGGCTGGAGATTGAGCCATATATTCACCACCCATCATCACACCGATCACGTAGAAGGCAACCTGGCGCTCAAGGACAAATTCGACCTCGAGATCATCGGGCCGATCAACGAGGCGGTGGCAATCCCCGGCCTTGATAAGTCGGTGATGGAGGGGGACGAGTTCCAGTTCGGCGATCATACCGTCTGCGTTATCGAAACGCCCGGACATACCGCCGGGCACATCTGCTTCTACTTGCCCGACGACAAGCTTCTGTTCGCTGCAGACACGCTCTTTGCGCTCGGCTGCGGACGGCTGTTCGAACGACCCGCAGCGGACATGTGGCATTCGCTGCAGAAACTGGCAGCATTGCCGGATGAAACGGCAGTCTACTTCGGCCACGAGTACACGCTTTCCAATGGCCGCTTTGCGCTGACCGTAGACCCGGACAATCCGCGCCTGCAAGAGAGAGTCCGCGAGATCGAGGCCACACGTTCGGCCGGAAGGTTCACTATCCCCACCACGATCGCGATGGAGAAGGAGACAAATCCCTTCCTGAGAGTTAACGATCCTGCAATCCGTCGCAATCTGCTGATGGAAACGAAGAGCAGCGAGGAAGTCTTCGCGGAAATCCGGAAGCGCAAGGACAGCTTCTGACATGGAGCCGGACGAGATCATCCGCACGCTCCACATGCAACGGCATCCCGAGGGCGGATGGTATGCCGAAACCTTCCGGGATCCTGCAGGCGGGCCACGTGGTCATTCCACTGCCATCTATTATCTGCTGCAAGCAGGTGACCGATCGCATTGGCATCGCGTCCGTGACGCTGCCGAAGCCTGGCACTTTTATGCAGGCGATCCACTTCAACTGAAGATCAGTCACGATGGCGAAACGGTGGAGACGGTGGTTCTGGGCCTAGATCTGGCGCGGGGCGAACGCCCGCAAGCTATCGTTCCGGCAAATGTCTGGCAGGCGGCCGAACCGACAGGCCGCTTCACGCTGGTCGGCTGTACAGTAGCACCCGGTTTCGACTTCGCTGCCTTCGAGATGGCGCCGCCCGACTGGCAGCCGGCCACCCCGAAGGTTTAACCCACGGCACTTGCGGCTTCCTCATCAACGGCCGATAATGGCGGGTTGTGCCTCAGTCCCCGTATTTTGCCGCCTTCACATACACCTGCCCCATGCTCGTGGGGATGCGAGCGTAAACTGGAGCATAGACATTCGGCTCCTCTGCCTTGGCAAACCAGATTTCCATCGGCGTCTTCTTGAGATGCTCGATGTCGCTGCGGCCGCGGCGGAAGCCTGACTTGGGAACGTAACGGACCTCACAAACGATCGCCTCGCCCTCAAACCCATCCGTGGAGAAGGGCTTGCTGCCCTTGGACGTAAGGACGAGATCCATGCGGGACTCACCGTCATAGATCGGCAGCCGGCTGGGGCAAACTTTCGCATTGCCAGAAAAAATCAGGCCGCTCAGCGGGTCGAGAACCGAGCGTAGATCCGCATCCGTCACCGGCACCCAGGTGGAAGGCCGCTTCTTCGGCTCCGGCTTCATCACCGATCGCGTGACATTGCCGTCGCGATAGGTCACATCATAGGTGCGGGTGCGCTTGCCGGTCTTGTAGACAAGGTTGTATCGCTCTGCCTGCAGCCGGTCACCCTGCTTTCGTCCGCTGACACTTGTTTGCGCCGAAATCTTGGTGATGATCTCGGCCAGCCCCCAGGATCGGAAACTGCCGGAAATTCGGTAATCGCTGCCGCCAAACTCACTGGAGAACGATGCCTTTGCGATCGGCAAAATCCCGAGCGAGATGTCATATTCGCTGACGTGGCGAACGCCCGCCGTATCTGCCGGACCGGCGAGCAAGATGGCCGCGAGTGCGGTCGCGAGAAACGATCGATAGCGTGCGATCATGGAAGTGCCCCGGATGTTCAGAAAGGACATCATGTCCTGTTGATCACCATATACGCTTGGCATCATGGCAAGAAAAAGCCTGAGGACCCCTGTCGCCAAGGAATCTCGTATGCGAAAGCCATGTTTGGCTTGACGTGACGGGACACACTGACTATAGAACCGCAACTTTCCAATCAGACCAGTTGGATCGGCGCGCCGGACATTGTCCGGGAGTACCATTCGATTGCAGAAGAACAATAAAGGTGTACCCATGTCACGCATGTGCGAACTGACCGGCAAAGGCGTCCAGACGGGCAACAATGTCAGCCACGCCAACAACAGGACCCGTCGCCGGTTCCTGCCGAACCTGTGCCAGGTCACGCTGATTTCCGACGCGCTCGGCCAGCGCTATCGCCTTCGCGTTTCGGCTCACGCCCTGCGCTCGGTTGAGCATCGCGGCGGCCTGGACGCCTTCCTGTTGAAGGCAAACGAAACCGACCTGTCCATGCGCGCCCGCCTGCTGCGCCGCCAGATCGTCAAGAAGACTGCCGAAGCTGCTGCCGCTTAAGCTTTCGGCCCTATCATCGGTTCTTGCGAGGGCTTGACGGGAAACCGGACAAGCCCTTTCTCTTGAACCAATCGACCCTCAACTGGTGGCATCACCCAGGATAAAAAAATGCGATACCTTCGCCATACCTCCGTCTACGCCCTTCTGATGGCGGCCATCGTTGTCGCCTCCAACTTCTTCGTCCAGTTCCCGCTGTCCGGCACCCTGTTCGGAGTGGTGCTCGGCGATCTCTTGACCTGGGGCGCCTTTACCTACCCGATCGCCTTTCTCGTCACGGACCTGACGAACCGCCAGTTCGGCCCCTCCATCGCGCGGCGCGTCGTTCTGGCCGGTTTCGTCGTCGGCGTTGTGGTGTCCTTCTGGACCTCGATGCCACGCATCGCTATCGCCTCTGGCACCGCCTTCCTGTGCGGCCAGCTCCTCGATATCTCCGTCTTCAACCATCTGCGTCGCCAGACTTGGTGGCAGGCTCCTCTCGCGGGATCGCTGATCGGCTCGGGGATCGATACCCTGCTGTTCTTTTCGCTCGCCTTCGCGCCCATTTTCCTCATGCTTGGACCAAATGATCCATTCGCGATCGAATGGGCTCCGATCCTCGGCGTCATGTCGGCCGAAGCTCCACGTTGGATCTCCTGGGCACTCGGTGACCTTGGGGTGAAGATGATGGTTGGGGTTGTAATGCTGCTGCCTTATGGCGCCTTGATGAGCGTACTGAAGCCGATGCCGCCGGCGAAGGCCAACTCTTGACCTCCCGCGGCTGGTTTACTCGACCAGCCTGAACTCGAGCATCAGGTTGCGCTGAAAGAAGGACGTGTTGTCGTCGGAGACGATGATGATCCGGAGGTCGCCCTCCGGGCCCCGGACAACATCAAGCCCTTCCATGTTGTCGATCTCGGCATCCATGGCCGCTTCGATCAAAACTTCTCCATCCACAAGTGCGCCGGGGCGGATCGTATCGCCGCTGATACGGCGGATGCGCATGCCGACACCTCCGGTAAAGCTGAAGCGTCGTTCCAGCAGCAGAAGATCGCCGTTAGGCAGGAAGGCGCCATCGGTGACCGCCCATGGCTCGTGCTTCGCTACCTTGAAGATGCCCTTGAGCGGCCCATCCAGAATGGCAGCAAATAAGTTTCCATCGGTATCGACGCTCCTTTCGGCCACGGCAACCAGAGCCCCACGAAGCGGGCCTTTTTCCGGGGCAGCGGCAACGGTTTCAATTCCGCCGTTGGAGCGTAGCTCTCGTTTCGGGATAACCATGTCGAGAGTGTGCGGAACGCCGACGTCGAAGCCGGGATCCGGAAACGCATCTATCCGGTGACGTCGCTCAAAGCTGACGACAACGTTGTCACGCCATAGGGCCAGCCCTTCCGCATCCATCTCGGCCTTCGAGCCGGCAGCTCCGTTGCGGTCCAGAATGGGCACAATGGTGACATCGGCAAGGCCCGCCAACTGTCCGTCCCCGTCGCGCGTAATGGCGCCCGTCATCCATTCCCCGGTGTCCAGGACCGCGACAAACTGCCGACCATCGGGACGAAAGCGGATGGAGGAGACACCGCCAACCCGGCGGTCTGAAGAGGTGAACTCGAAGCCACCCAAGAACTCGAGCTTACCGAACAGCCGTTGCGGTGAACCAGGAATGAAGTTCCTTATAACCGAGGACGTCACATTCACCGAGGGCGTCGCCGGGACGGCAGAGATGCCCGTAGCCAGAAAAAGGCCACAGGCGACACACAAGCTGACGGGTCTTGCCAGCGCGGTCAAACCGCCCGCCGTCCCCTGGTGCCGTTGTTCTCCTCAAACAGCGCCGCCAGCTGCTCGGTCATAGCACCTGCAAGCTCATCCGCATCCACGATCGTCACGGCCTTGCGGTAGTAGCGGGTGACGTCATGACCGATGCCGATCGCCAAGAGCTCAATCGGCGACCGAGTTTCGATCTGCTCGATCACCGCGCGCAGGTGTCGTTCAAGGTAGTTGCCGGGATTCACGGATAGGGTTGAATCGTCGACGGGTGCGCCATCAGAGATCATCATCAGGATCTTGCGCTGCTCCGGTCGCGCAATCAGCCGGTTATGGGCCCACATCAGCGCCTCGCCGTCGATATTCTCCTTCAGCAGGCCCTCTCGCATCATCAGCCCGAGATTGCGGCGCGAGCGGCGCCAGGGCGCATCGGCCGACTTGTAGACGATATGGCGCAGGTCGTTGAGGCGTCCGGGATTGGCGGGCTTTCCGCTGGCCAGCCATTGCTCGCGGCTCTGCCCACCCTTCCAGGCTTTCGTGGTGAAGCCCAAGATCTCCACCTTCACTCCGCAACGTTCAAGCGTACGGGCGAGGATATCGGCGCATGTTGCAGCAACCGTGATCGGCCGACCGCGCATGGAGCCTGAATTGTCGAGCACAAGCGACACGACGGTATCGCGAAACTGCGTGTCCCGCTCCTTCTTGAAGGAAAGCGGCTGCATGGGGTCGATGATCAGCCGGACGAGACGGGCAGGGTCAAGATAACCCTCTTCCAGATCGAAATCCCATGAACGGTTTTGCTGCGCCATGAGGCGGCGCTGTAAGCGGTTCGCAAGTCGCCCAACCGCCCCTTGAAGATGCGCAAGCTGCTTGTCGAGGAAGGCGCGCAGCCGGTCCAGCTCCGCTTCGTCGCAAAGCTCCTCGGCGAGCACCTCCTCGTCGAACTCCTGGGTAAAGATGTGGTAATCGACCTTGTCGTTGAAGTCGTCGAAGGGACTTTGCGGCCGGCGTGTTTCGCCCGGCGTCTCCGAGTGATCTTCGGCCTCGTCCGACATCTCGTCGTCGGACATCTCGGCGCCTTCCATCTCGCCTTCGTCGAGCTCCTCGTCCGCAGCCTCGCTCTGCTCAGCCGGCGCGGCGTCCGAACCTGCCTCTTCCTCGACCTCCTCGTTCTCGGTCTCGTTGCTGCGCGGCTGGTCCTCGTCGTTCGGGTTGTCCATCTCCTCGGGCTCGGACTCGTCGTCCCCGAGATCCTCCGCCATCTGCATGGACGACAGCATGTGGCGCACGAGCTTCGCAAATGCTTGCTGATCCTCGATCGCGCCCCTTAGGCTGTCGAGATCGGCACCGCCCTTCTCTTCGATGAATGGCCGCCATAGATCGAGAACCTTTCCGGCGCTTGCCGGTGTCTTGGTACCGGCAAGCTTCTCGCGCACCATCATTGCCATGGCTTCAGCAAGCGGAGCATCTTCCTGTCGCTCGATCCCCGAGAAGTTGGCCTTGGCGTATTTCTCGGCGTTCATCGATTCCAGATTGGAGGCCACGCCGGCCATGCGGAGCGCACCGAGCGATTCAACACGCGCCTGCTCAACCGCATCAAAGACGCTGCGCGCATCAGCTCCTTGCGGCGAGAGATTGGCATGCGTTGCGGTATCGTGGCAGGCAAGCCTGAGCGCCATCGAGTCGCCCAGGCCTCGCGTTACAGCGATTTCGTGTGCGGTTGGCCGTTTGGAGATCTCAGGCAGGCGGACGCGATCGCCAGCGAGCCCCGGTCGATCATTGCTGAAACTGACGTCAAGCTCGTTCTCGCCGGCAATCGAACGGACACAGCCAGTGATCGCGCGCCGCAACGGCTCCGTATCCACCGGCCCGCTCGACTTGCCGCCCTTGAGGTTGTCTCCGCGTCCTGCCATGCCCAGTGCTGCCTCAGGCTCCGAGAACGATGTTTGCCGCGCTCTCCTTCAGCTCGACGCCGAACGCCCGCTGGTATTGTTCTGCCACCAGAGTACGCTCCAGCTCGTCGCACTTGTTCAGGAAGGTGATGCGGAAGGCAAAGGCCACGTCGCCGAAAATCTCTGCATTCTCCGCCCAGGTGATGACCGTGCGCGGGCTCATGACCGTCGAAAGGTCGCCATTCATGAAGGCAGCTCGGGTCAGATCGGCCACGCGGACCATCTTGGAAACAGTTTCCCGGCCCTCGGCAGTCTTGCCGAAGCTCTTGACCTTCGCGGCGACGATGTCGACTTCTTTTTCGTGCGGAAGGTAGTTCAGCGTTGTCACGATCGACCAGCGGTCCATCTGCGCCTGGTTGATCTGCTGCGTGCCGTGGTAAAGACCTGTTGTGTCTCCAAGCCCCACCGTGTTGGCGGTGGCGAAAATCCGGAAGGCTGGATGCGGCCGGATGACCCGGCTCTGATCGAGAAGCGTCAATCGACCGGAGGCTTCCAGCACACGCTGGATGACGAACATCACGTCCGGGCGACCTGCATCATACTCGTCGAAAACCAGAGCCACATTGTGCTGATAGGCCCATGGCAGAATCCCGTCCTTGAATTCCGTGACCTGTTTGCCGTCCTTCAGCACGATCGCGTCCTTGCCGACAAGATCGATACGGCTGACATGGCTATCGAGGTTTATGCGCACGCACGGCCAGTTCAGGCGCGCAGCGACCTGTTCGATATGGGTGGATTTGCCCGTGCCGTGGAAGCCTGACACCATGACCCGACGGTTGTGCGCAAAGCCGGCAAGGATCGCGAGCGTCGTGTCCCGGTCGAACAGGTAATCCGGGTCAAGATCCGGCACGTAAGGGTCACCCTTGCTGTAGGCCGGCACCCGGATGTCGCTGTCGATGCCAAAAACTTCCCGGACAGAGATCGTGGTGTCCGGAAGGTTACTAATATCAAGATCGATCTTGCTCATTATCTCTCCAAGACGCGAGCCACCGCCCGGCCGTCAGTCCTTTGCCGTTGCGACTACCGCTTAGCAGAAACCTTCTTGCTTCAACAACTGGTATGCTTGGATCACTGCCCGAAAACGTTCTTCCGACCCACGGTCGCCGCCATTGGCATCGGGATGGTGTTTTTTCACCAGTTCCTTGTACTTAGCCTTGATCTCCGCCGCATTGGCGGTGGGGGCAAGACCCATCGTGTCGAACGCCTTTGCCTCCAGCGTCTTCAGCTTGCGCGCCTGCGGCTGCATCCGATGTCCGGCACCGCGACCCTCTGCAACAAAGCCGAAAGGATCCCTGATGCGTTGGGTGCCGCCGGCCGCACCGGACCGGAGTGTCGAATGCAGCGGGGCGTGTTTTGCCGACTTGTTGACGCCAACCGTCCACGTGGGGCGATGACCCGTGATTGCTTCCTTCTGGTAGCGCGCGATCTCGGTGTCAGAGAGTCCTGAAAAGTAGTTATAGCCCTTGTTGTACTCCTTGACGTGCTCGAAGCAGAAAAGGAAGAACTCACCCTCAGCGTTGCGTCCCACGGGCGCGCGATGCACGCCCGGCCGGTCGCAGCCATCCCACTGGCAGGTCGGCGCTTCAGCGGCCGTTTCCTGCTGGGCTTTCCGGCGCGTCCGAATGCGATCGAAATATTTGGAATCCAGTTTCATTTGACCTCATTATGGGGTGCGGCAGGGGGGCGAACAAGAATTGACAAACCCCTTTCTTGCTGGTTTCTCAGATACCCCTTCGAACTCCAGAGCTCCGACCATGTCACTCAAATCTCGCATCGAAGCCCATCTGCAGAACGCTCTTGCGCCGGAGCGGCTAGAGGTTATCGACGAAAGCCATCACCACGCCGGTCACCAGCCAAGCTTCGACGGAACTGGCGAAACCCATATGCGGGTGCGAATCGTGTCGAAAAAATTCGAAGGGATGAGCCGTTTGCAGCGCCATCGTGCCGTCAATGAGGCGCTGAAGCTTGAGCTCGATGCGGGATTGCATGCGCTGGCGATCGAGGCGGCAGCGCCTGGCGAGCCAACCCGCTGGTGAAAGTTATTCCGCCGGCAGGTCTACGGCGTCGGCCGGGCGAATTCGTAGCCGCGTAATGCGGTTCTTTTCACGCTTCATGACGATAAACCGCTTCCCGTAGAAGGTGAAAGCCTGCCGCTCTTGCGGGATAAGCTTTGATTCGTGGATCACGAGCCCTGCGATAGTGGTCGCCTCCTCATCCGGCAGATCCCAATCGAGGGCTCGATTGAGATCGCGGATGGGAACCGAGCCATCGACGATAATGGACCCGTCTGCTTCCTGACGAACACCCTGGATTTCGAGATCGTGCTCGTCCGCGATATCGCCGACGATTTCCTCGAGGATGTCCTCCAGCGTCACGATGCCCTGAACTTCCCCATATTCGTCCACAACAACCGCAAAATGTACCTTGCGCCGCAAAAAGGCGTTCAACTGGTCCTTAAGCGTCGTGCTGTCGGGTACGAACCAGGGCTTCTGCGCAATTTTTACGATATCCAGATTTTCCGGCTCGACGTTTGGCTCTGCCAGCGCCCGCAGCAGGTCCTTCGCATGCACCACACCGATGATGTTCTCGGTGGAATTGCGCCATACCGGCATGCGGGTAAAGGGACTTTCCAGCACCGTTCGGACCGCCACCTCCGGCGGATCGTCCGCGTTCACGGCCCGCATCACGGTCCGATGCTTCATGACGTCGGAAACCTCAAGCTCCTCAAGATCCAGAAGCCCGCCCACACGGTCGCGGTCCGCCTTCTTGAAACCGCCTTCCCGGTGCAGATGGTCAAGAGCACTGCGAAGTTCCTCATGCGCCGACAGCATCGACGTTTCCCGCGAGAGGTTGACACCAAAGATGGCGAGGATGCCGCGGACGATCGCATTCACAGCGCTCGACAACGGGCCGACAAGTGCAACGAACAAGCGGACGAACGGCGCCACAACCATTGCGAACCTGTCGGGCGCTGAGATGGCCCAGCTCTTTGGAAGCACCTCCGAAAACACCACCAAGAGGGCCGTCATCAAGAGGGTGGCGAACGCAACGCCTGAGTCACCGAAAAGCGCGAGAAAAAGGCTGGTTGTCAGAGACGAAGCGAGGATGTTGACGAGGTTGTTGCCGATCAGAAGAGCGCCAATCAGGCGGTCTCTTCGCTTAATCAGGCTGCCAACAATCCCTGCTCTCGCGTCCCCGTTGCTCTCAAGCGTGTGCATCCGCGCTGGTGACGCAGCCGTCAATGCCGTTTCCGATCCGGAGAAGAAGCCGGAGGCGATGATCAGCAGCAAAATCGTTAACAGCACCAGCCAGTATTCGGCCACAACAGAGAGCAAGGCTTCCACGGTAACTCCTAGCGCATCTCGTTAAGGAAACTCTGCACCTCCGATGCAGGCACGTCGTCGGCAACGAAAGACTGGCCGATTCCGCGTGTCAGTATGAACGTAAGCTTGCCGCCCTTTACCTTCTTGTCCTGGGCGATTGCGTCCATCAGGAACTCGGTCGGCGGCAGTGAACCCTCGATCTCTGTCATCTTTGTCGGGAGCCCGACCTGAGAAAGATGCGCCGACACTCGCTTCGCGTCGTCGGGACTCGCAAGGTTGAGACGGGCGGAAAACTGGTGGGCGAGCACCATCCCGATCGCGACGCCTTCTCCGTGCACCAGCCGGCTGCTGTCATAGCCGGTAGCAGCCTCCAGGGCGTGACCAAAGGTGTGGCCAAGGTTAAGAAGTGCGCGACGCCCTGCCTCGCGCTCGTCTTCAACAACGACATCCGACTTCGCCTGACAGCTGATGGCAATTGCCTCGATCCGTTCCGGCCCTCCGTTGAAGACTTTTCTCCAGTTGTTCTCCAGCCAATGGAAGAAGTACGGCTTGTCGATAAGCCCGTATTTGACGACCTCGGCGTAACCCGCTCGGAACTCACGCGGCGAAAGGCTGTCGAGGACCGCCGTGTCGGCGAGAACCAGATCCGGCTGATGAAAAACCCCTAGAAGGTTCTTGCCGTGACGGGTGTTGATGCCGGTCTTGCCCCCAACAGAAGAATCCACCTGTGCGAGCAGTGAAGTCGGGATCTGAACAAAGCATACCCCACGGCGGACGATCCCGGCTGCAAAGCCTGCAAGATCCCCGATAACGCCGCCGCCGAGAGCAATAACGATGTCGTTCCGTTCTATGCGGGCAGCCAGTATCATGTCGGTAACGGCGGCAAGGCTCTCCATGCTCTTCGTCTTCTCACCGGCCGGAAGCGTGAGCGACACAGCCTCTATGCCGTCGGTCTGAAGGCTGTCCATCAGCGGTGCCAGAAAGAGCGGTTCCACGTTTTCGTCTGTGATGATGGCTGCGCGCCGACCTTTCAGCCTCGCTGTGATCTCGCCACCGGCCCGCGCAATCACTCCCGGACCGATAAGGATGTCATAGGCCCGTTCCCCCAGAGGAACATGGATCAGCTTTTCATCAGTCCTGGCGGAGGGCGCATTCATTCTGCGGAACCTTTCTCTGCGAGCCCGATCACAGCTGACAGCACATTCGTCACCATCGCCTCCTTGCGCACATTGCCTGAAGGCACGGTAAGATCGGCTTTGGCATAGATGGGATACCGTTGATCCATCAGGTTCTTGAGCGTCTGCTTCGGATTTTGTGTCTTCAACAGCGGTCGGTGATCGCGTTTGTTGACCCGCTCCCAAAGCACGTCCAGATCGGCCTTCAACCACACCGACACGCCGCCGTCCTGGATGACCTTGCGGGTGCCGTCATTGACAAACGCGCCGCCCCCAGTCGAGATGACACGAGGGCCACCCTCCAGCAGCCGCGCAATCACCCGTGTTTCAAGAGCGCGAAACTCGGGCTCGCCATAGGCAGCAAACAGCTCTGTTACCGTCATCCGCGAGACCCGCTCGATCTCGGCGTCCGTATCAACGAAGGGAAGAGACAGCGCCTGCGCCGTCAAGCGGCCGATCACGGACTTACCCGCACCCATCAGGCCAACAAAGATGAGGTTACGCTTGCCCAGCGCCACCCGTGCCTGTTCGGCAAGAGACGGGAGCGCAACGGGTGCTGAAAGATCGCTCATAGTTTATAATCCATTTGCCAGAGGGTATCGACAAATGGGCCCTCAGCGTCAAGCCACCACGCCAGTAAAGCTTTGCCGCGCACTGCTTGCGCATGCTGCAGCGTTTTCGCATATAGTTGCCTACAACTTCTGCCGGATTCGCGAAGGAAAATCCGATCAATGCCGACCCTTTTTCGCTTCCTGTTCATCCTCGCGGTGATTGCCGGGATCATCTACGGAAGCATGCTCGCGCTGGTCATGCTGGTCGAGCCCCGCGAGCGGGATGTGACGGTGCGTATTCCGTCGGAACGCCTGAACCCTGCCCCGCAGGAGTGACGGCAGCGTGGCAGACCTGACGCGCGTCCACATCGAAGCCTTCCTTGAAATGATGAGCGCGGAGCGCGGCGCCGCCCTCAACACGCTGACCTCCTATCAGCGCGATCTCGATGACCTCGACGCTTTCCTCGCGGGACGCGGCACGTCGCCCCTTCAGGCCAGCAGCAGCGACTTGCGCGCCTATATTGCAAGCCTGAACAACAGCGGCTTTGCCGCAAGTTCCCAGGCGCGCCGACTGTCATCGATGAGGCAGTTCTACAAGTTTCTGTACGCGGAGGGGCTGCGTGGCGATGATCCCACCGCCATCCTCGACAGTCCTGCGAAAGGTCGATCTCTGCCGAAGACGATGAGCGAGGAGGATGTGACGCGCCTCCTCGAGCGGGCGGCGACCGAAGCTGACGATCCCTCTCCCGGCCAATTCTCCCGTCTGCGTATGCTGGCGCTGCTCGAACTACTCTATGCAACGGGGATGCGTGTCAGCGAACTTGTATCGCTTTCCGCCCGCGTGCTTGATCAGGAAGGCAGGTTCTTGATCGTCAAAGGGAAGGGTAACAAGGAGAGGCTCGTCCCACTGTCCAGATCGGCGATAGAGGCCATGCGCCGATACGGCGAATTAAGGCGCACGACCGTTCCTAACGCAGACGGCAACCCTTGGCTTTTCCCTTCCTCCGGCAAGGAAGGCTTCCTGCCGCGGCAGGTGTTCGCACGGGATCTGAAAGCACTCAGCGCCCGCGCCGGTCTCAGGACTGCCGCAATCTCTCCTCATGTCATGCGCCACGCCTTCGCCAGCCACCTGCTGCAGAATGGCGCGGACCTTCGCGTGGTGCAGGAACTGCTTGGTCATTCCGACATTTCCACCACACAGATCTATACGCATGTCCTTGAAGAGCGGCTGCGGCATCTGGTGCAAACGCACCACCCTCTTGCAAAACTGGCGAAAAACCGGGAATAGAGGGCCCGCCGGCCCCGCCAGAACCATCGGAACACGGATCTCATGCAGACATATCTCGACTTCGAAAAGCCGATCTCAGATCTTGAGGCAAAGATCCATGAGTTGAAGAAGATTGCGGCCGAAGACGAAAGCATCGACACGTCGGATGAAATTGCGCGCCTGGAGGTCAGGGTGCGCGAAGCGACGGAAGAGATCTATACCAAGCTGAATGCATGGCAGAAAACGCAGGTCGCACGCCATCCGCAGCGGCCGCATTTCGTCGACTACGCCGAGCAACTGCTCACGGACTTCACCCCGCTTGCCGGCGACAGGAGCTTCGGTGAAGACGCCGCTATCCAGGCGGGTCTTGCGCGTTTTCGCGGTCAGGCAGTTGCTGTGATCGGCCAGGAAAAGGGACACGATACAAAGAGCCGCCTGAAGCACAACTTCGGCAGCCCTCGACCCGAAGGCTACCGCAAGGCAATCCGCGTCATGGAAATGGCCAATCGGTTTGGCCTGCCAGTGATCTCGCTGATCGATACAGCCGGTGCTTATCCCGGCGTCGGCGCAGAAGAGCGCGGTCAGGCTGAGGCAATCGCGCGATCGACGGAGATGTGCCTTTCGCTGCGGGTGCCGATGGTCTCCGTCGTCATCGGCGAAGGCGGGTCCGGCGGCGCGATTGCGATCGCGACGGGCAACCGTGTTTATATGCTGGAACATGCGATCTACTCGGTGATTTCGCCGGAAGGCGCGGCTTCGATCCTTTGGCGTGACTCCACGCGAGCACGCGAAGCGGCGGCGAACATGCGCATTACCGCAACGGACCTCAAGGAACTCGGCGTCATCGACGACATCATTCCAGAGCCTGCGGGCGGGGCCCACCGCGATCCGCAAGCGGTCATCCAGACCGCCGCCAACTACATCGCATCCGCACTCGAAGAGCTCGGTCAGATGTCCGGTGACGAAGTTCGCAACGCACGACGCCAGAAGTTCCTTCAGATCGGCCGCAACCTCTAACCTGCCTGGGCGCCCTGAAATTGCCTGATTCTCCGGCATGGTGGCAAAGCCGGAGGAGGGTGAGGGATTATCCTGGACAGTCCGAAGCAAGCGGTTAAGATCATGTAAAGATTACCGCTTCATTGTAATTCCTGCTGTACCGATTCCTCGCCATAAGCAATTGTGGGTTTCATGCCGATACGCCTGAAGAACATTGCCCTCGCCCTGATGCTTGCGACCGCATTGGCCGGCTGCAATGACACACTGGATTCAGTCGATCTCTCGCACGTCAAGAACAAGGTAGAGCAGCCTTTGCCGTCTCGCATCATTGCCGAGATGCAAAAGAAGAACATGCCGCGCAACTCTCCGATCATGATGCGGATCTTCAAGGAAGAAGGGGTTCTTGAAGTCTGGAAGGCAAAAGCGGACAATCGCTTCGATGT
This sequence comes from Pseudomonadota bacterium, assembly GCA_023399635.1. GTDB lineage: Bacteria > Pseudomonadota > Alphaproteobacteria > Rhizobiales > Rhizobiaceae > Neorhizobium. The sequence goes on along the minus strand of JAEWOP010000231.1, from coordinate 4,901 downwards.
GATCGCCAGCTATTCCATCTGCGCCTGGTCCGGCAAGCTCGGTCCCAAGGTGAAGGAGGGTGATCGACAGGCGCCGGAGGGATTCTACAACCTTACGCCCGCTCACCTCAATCCGAATTCCAAATACTACCTGGCAATCAACACGGGCTTTCCCAACCGGTATGATCAGGCCAACGGCCGCACCGGCTCCAACCTCATGATCCATGGCGCCTGTTCATCCTCCGGCTGCTACTCCATGACGGACGAGCAGGTGCTGGAAATCTACGCGTTTGCGCGTGACGCTTTCAAAGGCGGCCAGACATCTGTTCAGCTGCAAGCGTTTCCCTTCCGTATGACGGCAGAGAACATGGCACGCCACCGCGATAGCGAGCACGCCGACTTCTGGAAAATGCTGAAGGTGGGTTACGACCACTTCGAAGTGACCAAGCGTCCACCTGAAGTCGCGATCTGCGAGAAGAAATACGTCTTCAACCAGGAGATCAACGGATCGATCTCGGGTGCCGCTGCTGCCTGCCCGCCGATGTCGACACCCGCAGCACTCAACGTCGCGCTCGCTTCTCACCAGAAGAACTACGAGCTGGCTTATGCTAAGGCGATGAAGAAGCTTGACGGCATGGTCTGGTATGAACCGACCGAGGCCGAACGCAAGGCCGTCGTCGCCGACAAGCGCAAGGGCCGCGACATTGCCTATGCGCCAACCGGCACTTCGCTGGAAGCCGGGAAGCTGATGAAGCGGGAGCAGTTCGAGGCATTGATCGCCAAGCGCACCGGACCCCAAAGTACGCCGGCAACCACACTTCTCGCCTCGACCTCTGCCCGCCCCGCCTCTGCTGCAGAGCGGATGAAGCAGGATCGATTGCCGCAATCGACGTCGCCAGCCGTTGCATCAGCATCAGTGGCGCAGCCACAGCAAGCAGCACCAACCGCAACGGCCGATGCCTCCACCACGGCACCCATTCCGACGCCTAATCCGCTTGCTTACGCGGCACCGCCGGTGTCTTCAGCCAACAAGCGTCCCTTCTGGAAAATCTGGGCATCTGAATGACGACGGAGACGGAGCGTCTCTTCGACCTTCGAGGGCTGAAATGTCCGCTCCCGGTATTGCGAACGCGCAAGCGCATGAGCACCATGGCGTTCGGCGAAGAATTGCTGGTGGAGACCACCGATCCTCTTGCAGGCTTGGATATCCCCCATTTTTGCAATGAAGATGGCCACCAGCTCGTGGAAAGTACGAGAACCGAAAGCGGTCACCGCTTCAGGATCCGCAAAGGCGGACCGCTCTAGCGCCTGAAGCCAGGTACCGCGAGGGGATTATCCTCCAGCGCTGTTCGATCCGGACGATCCACCCGTGGCACCCCGGTGAAGGCGGCAAAGAGGTCGCTCACAAACTCTTCAGACAGGTCTTGCGTGATCAGCACCATACGCGTCCGCCGGTCGGATCCCTCAGGCCAAGCCCGCAGCCGCTGCGGAGGATGAAAGATCGACTGAACGCCGTGAAGCACAAGCGGCCGTTCCGGATTGTCGGAAAGCGCCACCACCGCCTTCATCCGCAAGAGCTTCTCACCATGGGCGGAGCGGAGAAGATCAACAAACATCTCGATCGCCATCGGGTCGATCGGCTGGTCGTGAACCAGCGAGAATGACCGGATATTGCTCCCGTGGCGGGTTACGTCATGATGATGGTGACCTTCATGGCCGTGGAGCTCGTCGTGATCATGGTGACCATGGCCATGCGGCTGATTTCCAATCTCGTGACGGAGCCAGCGATCTACATCGGGGATCTTGCTCGAGGCGTCGTAGAGACCGGTTTCCAGCACGGTCGCAACCGCTGCCGCCGAACTGTCACCGTCCAGTCGCTCTGCGCGGGGATTGAGAACGTCCAGTTGAGCGTAAAGACGCTTTAGCTGATCCGCTGTCACCATTGTCATCTTGGATAAGATGAGCCGGTCGGCCACCGCAACCTGCTTTACCGCCTCCGGATGACGTTCGAGTGTCGACAGACCGTTGACAGCATCTACGACCGTGATCAGCCCGTCCAGCTCATAGCTTTGCGCAATCACCGGGTTGCCCATGACCGACTGCATGACAGGCGCAGGGTCTGCAAGCCCTGTCGTCTCGATCACCACGCGGCGGATCGGCTTCAGCCGCCCGGTCTGCATGGAGTCCATCATGGACGCCAAGGTATCGACAAGCTCGCCACGCACGGTACAGCACAGGCACCCATTGGACAGTTCCACCAGCGTATCGCCGGAAGCTTCGACGAGAAGGTTGTCTATCCCCACCTCGCCAAACTCGTTGATGATGACCGCAGTATCGCTGGACGCCGGATCTTGGAGGATGCGGTTGAGCAAGGTGGACTTCCCCGCGCCCAGGAAACCCGTAATGATTGAGACAGGGATGCGGTCGCGTGCAAATGACATGCGCTGGCGCCGGCTCAGAAGGTTGGGCGGGGAAGCGGGATCGGGACGTTGGCGATCTGGTTCTGGCCGCTCTTGCTGGCTGCGACCTCGGAACCGGGGATCAGGCCGGCAAAGCTGTAGCGCGGCGGCCTCGTCATTTCTCTGATATAGGGCGAACGGACAATCATCCTTCCGGCATCGTCGCGACCCTCGCTACGAACCTTGGCAGCCTTCGGGTTGCAGATCTGCGCGCTGATATCATTGACGGTTGCGGTTTCGCCATACGGCGCAAGCGATGCAAGTGGAACGCCTTGCCCATTGGGTGAAGTGAGCCCTACCTGCAGGAGGTCGGCCGATTCATCGGCACGCCCGGCCAAACTGTCGGAGCCGAGCACCACCGAGATCACCGTACGCCCATTGCGGGTCGCTGATGAAACCTGGTTGAAGCCTGAAGCGCAGATGAAGCCCGTCTTCATGCCGTCCGCGCCGTCGAAGCGCCCGACCAGCATGTTGAAGTTCCCGTAGTTCTTCTTGCCCGTGCTCACGCCCTCCAGCGAGAAGTATCCCGCATATTCGGGGAACTCTCGCTTCAACTGGAGCGCCAACACGGCAAGGTCTCGAGCCGTGGTGTATTGTCCTTTGCCGGGTAGACCATGCGGGTTGATGAAATGGGTGGAGCTCATCCCGAGCCGGGCGGCTTCCGCATTCATCACCGCAACGAACTCATCGAGCGAGCCGCCCACCGTTTCCGCGACGGCAACAGCAATGTCGTTGGCGGACTTCACCAGCAGCAACTTCAAGGCGCTGTCGAGGGTTAGTTGCGAACCAGGCTTGAAGTACATCTTGCTGGCCGGCTGATCGGCCGCTTTCTTGCTCATCGTGACAGTGCTGTCGAGCGACAGTCGACCCGCCTTCAGCGCCTTGAACGTAACATAAGCGGTCATCAGCTTCGTCAGTGAAGCGGGATACCACTTCCGGAACGCTTCTTCATGCGCGATCACCCGCCCCGTGCGCACATCTACCACCATATGCGGATTGGCAAGCGTTCCATTGGCAGACATGAAGACTGCGGCGGCAGCCAGCGCTGCAACCAACCTGGAGGCGCGGGGCAAGGTGGAACGATGCTTCGGCAAGATGATACCTCGTTGACCGGGAGACAAGCGCGGCAATAGTCAACCTATGTGGCCAACCAATGGCAAAGAACGTTGATTGCGTCAATCATGAGGAGCAGTATGTCGGGCGCGTGTCGCGATCTTGCAGAATGACAATAACCAGGGAACCGAATGCCGATCATCAATCGAGCTGCCGAGCTTCAGGCGGAAGTGACCGAGTGGCGCCGCCATCTTCATCAAAATCCCGAAATTCTTTATGACGTTCAGAATACTGCAGCCTTCGTAAGGGCACGGCTTCTCGAGTTTGGTGTCGATGACGTGGTGACGGGGATAGGTCTCACCGGCGTCGTGGGTATTATCCATGGTCGCGAAGCGGGCGGGCGCACCATCGGGCTTCGCGCCGATATGGACGCACTCCCGCTTGAGGAGGCAACAGGCAGGCCCTGGACTTCCACCATCCCCGGTCGGATGCATGCCTGTGGCCATGACGGCCATACATCCATGTTGCTCGGAGCCGCGAAGCACCTGGCCGAAACACGCAACTTCAAAGGCACCGTCGCACTGATCTTCCAGCCCGCCGAAGAAGGTGGTGCGGGGGCCGCTGCCATGATCCAAGATGGGCTGATGGAGCGCTTCGGCATCGAGGAGGTCTACGGCATGCACAATATGCCGGGGATCCCTGTTGGGGAGTTCGCCATCCGCCGCGGCGGCATCATGGCCGCACCCGACAAGTTCACCATCACCATCAAGGGTCGCGGCGGACACGCCGCACAGCCGCACCGCACCGTGGACCCGATCCTCATCGGGTCGCAGGTCGTCGGGAATTTACAGGCAATCGCATCGCGTAATGCTGATCCCTTGCGCTCCGTCGTCGTCTCCGTCACGAGGTTCGAGGCCGGCACCACCCACAACATCATTCCCGACAGCGCGTTGCTGGGAGGCACCGTGCGCAGCCTGAGCGAGGATATCCGCGATCTTGCCGAAACCCGGATCCGCCAGGTCGTGGAAGGCCTTGCTCTTGCACATGGCGCCACCGCCGAGATCGAATATGAGCGCAACTGCCCCGTTACGGTAAACCATGACGAGGAGACCGACCATGCGATCCGCGCCGCCGTCGATGCAGTCGGCCCGGGCAAGGTGAATACGGAGATCGATCCCTCGATGGCCGGTGAGGACTTTGCCTACATGCTGAAGAGCAGGCCCGGCGCCTTCATCTTCATCGGCAATGGGGACAGTGCACCACTCCACAACCCCACCTACGATTTCAGCGACGACGCCATCGCCTACGGCATCTCCTATTGGGTGCGCCTGGCTGAACAGCGTCTCGGCGGCTGAACCCACTGCGGTCCTTGAAGGGCGCCTCAGGAAAGGGCTTGGCTTCGGCGGGCGC
>JAEWOP010000089.1 GCA_023399635.1 Pseudomonadota bacterium | reverse complement strand
GTTTCTCTTTCTTCTCATATTCAATTGTCAAAAAACCGACGATACCGTCTCACAAAAAGACAAACCGTCGCGAAACCACCTCGTCCAAGCCATAAAGCCCGAAACCAAATCAGCATGCGCTAATTCTGATGGAGTTTCCTAAAACGAAGAACATCGTCGCTAGCAGCGCCGCCGCCCTCGTTGGTGAGCGGTTTATAAGCCCGCACCCCAAAACAAGTCAACATGGTTTTTCTCCCAACCGCACGATTTCTTCTAGAACACTGAAATCGCTCGCGTATTTGCGCCAATACGCCCCTCCTGCGATCCTGCGCCCGAAAATGCAGGCCTCAAACGCTCCGCCTCTCCAGTGGAGCACGCAAGTCTCCCGTCTTCCCCTCACTCGCCCTGCTATCTTCACAATCCTGCTGTTAAGCAGCAGGCAAGGATGGCGGGGTGACTGACTGCCTTCAATGGTTGGATTTGACACCGCGCATGGGACGAGGCACATGTTTGAGCCAAGCTCCCGCCGCAAAACTGCGCGTCAAGAGGGCACTCGAGGGAACGCAAGGACTGGATGATCAACGCCCGCAGCACGATCCGATCGCTCGGCAATGAGCCGCCGCTGCTGGCCGATGGCCGGCGGGCGCCGGACCGTCGCGAGATTTCGCTGCGCTGGTTGTCCGGCACCTTTCTCACCGGCATCACTTCGTCGATCCTGATGGGCGTCGCACTTTTTGCCGCACTCGACGGGCGCCAGCAGCTGGCTACTCCGGCAGAAGCGTCTGCCGATCTTCCGATGGAGGAAGACGCAACCACAGTTACCCGCGGTGGAAGGCTTCTTGGCGGCAACATCGTTGCCATGCCGACCGACCGCAAGGTGATGGAGGTTTCCACGGTTGTCCATGAGGGCCAGCGTGAGCTGGTCCGCCGCCGGCCCTTCGCTCATGTGAAGATGAACCTCGCCGCCAATCACGTCGCGCAGGAAGATTATCCGCCGTTCGATCCATTGAGCATCTTCGCCTCTGGGGAGGATCTGGCAGCAGCACCGGCGAGCACCGGCTTGATCTACGGGTCGGACGTGGAATCGGAAGTCGTCCTGCGCGCCCTGCCCTTCCCGAAGAAGGCAGCGAGCTATCCCTATGCCGCCTCCATGTCGCTGGAGGAAGCGGAGGAAAACGTCCGCAGCAACGGCTCCGTCCTCACCGACGGCAACACCCAGCTGTCGGCTCTCTATTACGTCGATCCGCGTCGCTTCTCCTCCGCCGAGGACGGCCTGGACATCACCGATGGATTGGCGGCGCGCATCATCGAGCAGAACATGACGGTGACCACCTCGGAACCCGTCACACCGCAAACCCGTGACTATGCCGATGACGTCATCCCGATCCGGGCGGAGAAGGATATCGCGACAGCGCTGAAGGACGTCGGTTATCCGGACGGCAAGGCCGAGGAGATCGGCGGTCACCTTGGCAACCGCATGAAGGAGCCGAAGCTTCGACCCGGCGACGTGCTGCGGATCGGTGTTCTCCAGCAGGGCGACATGGTTCTTGTGGTGCGGGCAAGCGTTTATCGCCGCGGGGCGCATGAAGTCACCATCGCTCTTAACGACAATGGCCGGATCGTCGACGCGCAGGAGCCTCCGATGCTCGATGCCGTCGCTGGCGCTTTCCAAGATCAGCCGGTGCAGGTCGCATCCGGGCGTGACTTGCCCAGGGCCTATGACGGGATCTACCGAGCTGCGCTCTCCTACGGCATGACAACCGACATGACCGGTCTCCTGGTCAAACTGCTCGCCAGCAGCGTTGACCTGCAGGCGCAGTTGAAGCCGACCGACAAGATCGAGGCCTTCTTCTCCGTGCAGGACGAAAGCGGGCAGGCGACGGAGCAATCCGAGCTTCTTTTCGTCAACGCCCAGTTCGGCGATACGACCACCCGCTTCTATCGTTATCAGGATCCGGAAGAAGGTTCGGTGGACTACTTCGATGCCGAGGGCAAGAGCATCCGCCAGTTCCTGCTGCGCAACCCCGTGCCGAACGGGCGGATGACCTCCGGTTTTGGCATGCGTCGGCACCCCATCCTCGGATTTTCGCGCATGCATACCGGCACCGACTGGGCCGCCCCCCGCGGAACGCCCATCATCGCGTCCGGCAACGGCGTGGTGGAATCAGCCGGCTGGGCATCCGGATACGGGAACCAGACGATTATCCGCCACGCCAACGGCTACGAGTCCTCCTATAATCACCAGAGCGCGATCGCCAAGGGGATCAAGCCAGGAGCCAAGGTCACTCAGGGCCAGGTGATCGGCTATGTCGGCTCCACCGGCCAGTCGACCGGGGCGCATCTGCATTACGAGCTGATCGTCAATGGCACCAGGGTTGACCCGATGAAGATCCGGTTGCCTGGCGGCAAGTCGCTCAGCGGCGAGAACCTTGCCCGCTTCCAGGAAGAGCGAAGCCGGATCGATGCACTTCTCGGCGGCGGCGGCGGCGATCCGGCGGAAGTTGCAAGCCGATAACGGATGCGAAAATGGCGGCCGAAGCCGCCATTTCTTGTCGTCACCTCATATGACTCTGGCTCACGCCGCCTCCGCCACCGGCCGCCGGACGCGGAAGAGCAGCCGGTCGGAGCCGGCATCCACCGCCACAGTCGATTCGTCAGCGATCTGCCCGCCAAGGATCTGCTCGGCCATCGGGTCCTGAACGAACTTCTGGATCACCCGCTTCAGCGGCCTTGCGCCATAGACCGGATCATAGCCTTTGTCCGCAAGCCATTCGCGGGCTTCCGGGGTGAGTTCGATCGCGATCTTGCGCTCAGCGAGCAGCGAGATCAGCCGCTTCATCTGTATGTCGACGATCGCGCCCATTTCCGTCCGCTGCAGGCGGTGGAAGAGGATGATCTCGTCGACGCGGTTGAGGAATTCCGGCCGGAACGATGCCTTCACCACATCCATCACCTGGTCGCGCACCTGGTCGGTATCGGAACCTTCCGGCAGGTTGGTCAGATACTCTGCCCCCAGATTGGAGGTCATGATGATCATCGTGTTCTTGAAGTCGACCGTCCGGCCCTGGCCGTCCGTCAAGCGTCCGTCGTCGAGCACCTGCAGGAGCACGTTGAAGACATCCGGATGCGCCTTTTCGATCTCGTCGAACAACACGACCTGATAAGGCTTGCGACGCACCGCTTCCGTCAGGGCACCGCCTTCCTCATAGCCGACATATCCCGGAGGCGCCCCGATCAGCCGCGCGACCGAGTGCTTCTCCATGAATTCCGACATGTCGAGGCGCACCATCGCCGTCTCGTCATCGAACAGGAAGCGGGCAAGCGACTTCGTCAGCTCCGTCTTGCCGACACCGGTCGGACCGAGGAAGATGAACGAGCCGATCGGCCGGTTCGGGTCCTGGAGCCCGGCACGTGAACGACGCACTGCCCGCGACACGGCCTGCACCGCGTCACCCTGCCCGACAACAGACTTCGCCAGTTCGTCTTCCATGCGCAGCAGCTTGTGGCGTTCGCCTTCCAGCATCTTGTCGACCGGAATGCCGGTCCAGCGGGATACGATGTGGGCGATGTTGTCCGGGCTGACGACCTCCTGCACCATGGCGTTGACGCTGGTATCCTGCGCTTCCGCCGCGGCGAGATCCTTTTCAAGTCCAGGGATCACCCCATAGGCAAGCTCTCCCGCCCGCTGGAATTCGCCATTGCGCTGCGCGATCGCCAACTCGTTGCGCGCTTCGTCCAACTGCTTCTTCAGATCCGCAGCAAGGCCGAGCTTCTGCTTCTCCGCCTGCCAACGCGCCGTCAACGCATCCGCCTGCTCTTCAAGCGAAGCAAGCTCTCCTTCCAGCCGCGACAGCCGGTCAGCCGATGCGGTGTCGGTTTCCTTCTTCAGCGCCTCGCGCTCGATCTTCAGCTGGATGATCCGCCGGTCGAGCTCGTCCAGTTCCTCCGGCTTGGAATCGACCTGCATCCGCAACCGCGATGCGGCCTCGTCCATCAGGTCGATGGCCTTGTCCGGCAGGAAGCGGTCGGTGATGTAGCGGTTCGAAAGCGTCGCGGCGGCCACCAGTGCGGAATCGGAGATCCGCACCTTGTGGTGCTGCTCGTATTTTTCCTTCAGCCCGCGCAGGATAGAGATGGTGTCCTCCACCGTCGGCTCATCCACCATCACCGGCTGGAACCGCCGGGCAAGGGCCGCGTCCTTCTCCACATGCTTGCGATACTCGTCGAGCGTGGTGGCGCCAACGCAATGCAGTTCGCCGCGCGCAAGCGCTGGCTTCAAGAGATTGGAGGCGTCCATCGCACCGTCGGCCTTGCCTGCACCGACCAGCGTGTGCATCTCGTCGATGAACAGGATGATTTCGCCGCTTTCCGCTTGAACTTCGTTCAGCACTGCCTTCAGCCGCTCTTCGAATTCACCGCGATACTTGGCGCCGGCAATAAGCGAGCCCATGTCGAGCGCCATCAGGCGCTTTTCCTTCAGCGATTCGGGCACGTCGCCGTTGACAATGCGCAATGCAAGGCCTTCGGCGATCGCGGTCTTGCCGACGCCCGGTTCACCAATCAGCACGGGGTTGTTCTTCGTGCGGCGCGACAGCACCTGGATGGTGCGGCGAATTTCGTCGTCGCGGCCGATCACCGGATCGAGCTTGCCTTCGCGCGCTTCCGCCGTCAGGTCGCGGGCGTACTTCTTCAGCGCGTCGAACCCTTGCTCGGCATTGGCGCTATCAGCGGTGCGGCCCTTGCGCAGATCGTTGATTGCTTCGTTGAGGCCTTGCGCCGTCACGCCCGCCTTTTTCAGCGAGGCGGAGGTAGAAGCGCTGCTTTCGATCACGAGCGCAAGGAGCAGGCGCTCGACGGTCACAAAGCTGTCGCCTGCCTTCTTGGCGGCCTCTTCTGCTGTCGAAAACACCTTGGCCAGCGGTTGCGACAGGTAGATTTGCCCTTCACCGCCCGTCACTTTAGGCATTTTCGCAAGCGCAGCGTCATTAGCAAGACGTGCAGCTTTGGGATCGCCACCGGCGCGGGAAATCAGTGACGCCGCCATCCCCTGGTCGTCGTCCAGCAGCACCTTGAGCACATGCTCCGCTGTGAATTGCTGATGTCCCTGTGACAGCGCCGCTGTCTGCGCAGATTGCAGGAAGCCGCGAACGCGTTCTGAATACTTCTCGATGTTCATGTCTAACCTCCACGGATCGTTCCGCCCATCATAAGGCACGGACCGATGATTGAGATTGAGCTCCCTCAAAGGCGAGCCCGGGCGCCGGATAATCCGCCGTTGATGATGATATGGGAGGAGTTTTTGCCGATTTAAAGAACCGGGAGGATGAATGACTCTTGAGCAAATCGCAGGCAGTCGCGGTGTCTGGGTGCTCAAACAAGGCGATACCTCGCATTGCAGCATTTCTGGTCCCAGATCGTTTACGCTTCTGGCTTAGCTATGGAGCGAAGATAAACTTCTGGGGACATGAAGGCCTTGGATCTCGACGATATAACTGCGCAGATTGCGCAGCTCATAGACGCTGCAGGCGTTCTGATCGCTGTCTATGATCAGGATGACCGCCTGCGGTTTGCCAACCAGGCATTCCGGATCGCGTGGTTCATAGAAGCCGACGAGTCACCGCTATGGCCAGAGTTGATGCGACGCAACTTCCATGCGCGACGCGGCACCGTGATCAAGGCCTCGAACTTCGAAGATTGGCTGCATTCGACGCAGTCGCGGCGCGGCAAGGCCGGGTTCCGTGCATTCGAGACGGATCTCCATGATGGACGTTGGCTCTGGATGACGGAGACGATGCGGCCGAACGGATGGATGCTGTGCATCGCAAGCGACATCACGTCTATCCGCTCCGACCAGAGGACGCTTCGTCAGGATCGCGACGATGCAATCAGGGCAGCTCAGACGGACGAACTCACGGGGATCCCAAGTCGACGCTTCATCATGACGAAGCTGAGGAGCTCTTGCAGGAGAACCCGGCACATACGCGAGCGATGGGTTGTGTCGCCGTCCTGGACATCGACAACTTCAAGTACATCAATGATCGGTTCGGTCATGGGGTGGGCGACGCCATCCTCAAGGATTTTGCAGCGACCCTTCAACGGCTGATCCGCAAGACGGATGTGCTGGGTCGCGTGGGAGGAGAAGAGTTTGTTCTGATCCTGCCGCACACGACGCCGCTCGATGCAGAGGTGATCGTGAGCCGCATGCTGGAGGCGGTCAGGCACTCCCGGCCGCTGCAAGACGAACAGAGTTTTCGATATACATTTTCCGCTGGGATCGCGTGTGGAGAAAGCGGAGATGATGCCGCCGATGTTTACCGCCGGGCAGATCTCGCCCTCTATGCAGCGAAGATGAGAGGCCGCGATCAAGTCAGTCTTGATTCGACGATCAGATTGGAAGCATCCGGCACATCATCTTGATGTACTTGGGGTCCATTTCCTGAGCACTGCCCACAGCGACCAACAGCGCTCCGCAGCAGCATGCTGTAAAGCAAAAAGCCCCGATCTGTCGACCGGAGCTTTCACCGCTGGCGGCGGGGAGCTTACTCCCCGGCGACGTCCGCCATTTCCGCCTTGTCTTCCGAGGCTTCACTCTCTGCCGAACCCTCGCCCTCACCACGGCGGGGACGACGCGGGCGGTTGCCGGCATTGCGACGGCGAGGCTGGCGTTCACGCAAAGTCCCGCTCTCTTCGTCGGCGGCAACTTCGGCCGGAATGCCTTCGATTACCGGCTGCGGTCCGGATCCATCGATCGGTGGAGGTGTCGCCGTTTCAGCCGATGCTGCGGTCACCGGTACCTGCTCGCGGCGCGGTTCGCGGCGAGGCTGCTGTTCACGGCGCGGCTGCGGCTGTTGTTGCTGCTGCGGCTGGACATCGGCGACATTCTGCGGCCGGCCGTTGCCGTTACCATCGCTGTCCATGTCATTGTTGTCGTTGTCATCGCTATCTTGACCGTCGCGATCCTGGAACTCACCGCGATCATCGCGCTGGAACCGTTCCTGCATCTGCGCCTGGGCCGTTGCGATGATCCGGTAGTAATGCTCGGCGTGCTGCAGGTAGTTTTCCGCCATCACCCGGTCGCCAGCACTCTGGGAATCGCGAGCAAGTGTGGAGTACTTCTCGGCGATGTGCTGTGCCGTGCCGCGGATCTTCACGTCAGGGCCAGAGCTGTCATAGGTGCGGGTGAGAGGATTGCCGCCTTTGCGGTTGAAGTTGTTACCGCCGCCGCCGCCATTATTGTTGTTGGAGCCGCCGCGCCCTCGACCGCGCTTGTTCTGCTGTCCTGGCCTCATAGATTCGTTCACCTGAAGTTTCTGTTTTCCGCTGATAGGGGCCCACGCGGCCATGCTGGCTCATGCCAGACCAGGACTTCGCGCGCCGCGAGCAGGACGAAACCAAGCCGCCTGCCGCTTGTGAAAGTCGAATTAACTGATTCACGCACCGAGAATGTTCAACCTGTGAAACTCTTCAAAAGAGCCGGTTTCAGGGTTGACCTTGAACCCGAACGAATCTCCGTTCATTCCCAGCCGCCCAGTGCGATGCCGCAAGCTATCGTGCTTCCTCTGTAAATCCAAGCTTTTTATTTTGATCGTGCCAAATCAGGTACCTGGTCACTTGGCTGAGAAAACGAGGACCCTGTCGTTGTCCCCATAATCGCGAGCCGCCTGCTGCAGGGCAAAACCCGAAGCGGCAAAGACTCCCGTGACGCTGTCCTTTTGGTCAAAACCGATCTCGACGCCGACAATACCGTCCTTCTCGAGGAAGGCTTGAGCGCCCGTTGCGATTGCACGATAGGCATCAAGCCCATCGATTCCGCCATTCAGAGCCCGGTATGGATCAAAGTCTCGAACTTCAGGCTCCAGCGCGGCGATAGCGCTTTGTTTTATATAGGGCGGGTTTGACACGATTATGTCGAAGCGTCCGCGGATTGTCGTAAACCAGTCGCTGCGGATGGCCTCGAACCTTTCGGCAACTCCCTCCCGCACTGCATTTTCCTGTGCCGTGCGTAGAGCATCATCCGAGATATCTGTGCCGACAGCCTGCGCCTCCGCACATCCTTTCAGGAGAGCAAGAGCGATGGCGCCTGTTCCGGTTCCCAGGTCCAGAACCCGTGCCCTGTCTTTCTCCGAAGCGATCCGCCTCAGGTGGGGCAGCAGGATTTCAATCAGGATCTCGGTGTCTGGCCGCGGCTCCAGCGTCTCCTTCGAGAGCGTCAAGGTCATGCCGTAGAACTCGCGTGCCCCTAATATGCGGTGCACCGGCTCCCGCTTCAAGCGCCGGGCCACCGAATCATCGATCATGGCCGCTTCCATGTCGGTCAAGATCCGATCGGCGTTGGCAAACACCTCGGTGCTGGTGAGTTTCAACAACCCGGCGATGAGGATACGCGCCTCCATCGCCGCGTTCGGCAGACCCGCCGCGTCGAACCGCGTTCTCGCATCGGCCACGGCCTCGCCGAGCGACGTCACCCTTTCGTCTCGCCCAGTTGTGCCAACTGCCCGGCCTGGTAATCGGAAATCAGCGCATCGACGATCTCGTCGATTTCGCCCATCATCATCCGGTCGAGCTTGTAAAGCGTCAGGTTGATGCGGTGGTCAGTCACCCGCCCCTGCGGGAAATTGTAGGTGCGGATGCGCTCGGAGCGGTCGCCGGAGCCGACCTGGCTCTTGCGATCGGCGGACCGTTCACTCTCGGCCTTTTGCCGCTCCATGTCGTAGAGCCGCGAGCGCAGCACCTGCATGGCCTTTGCACGGTTCTGGTGCTGCGACTTCTCCGAGCTGGTGACGATGAGCCCGGTCGGGAGGTGAGTGATCCGCACGGCCGAATCGGTGGTGTTGACGTGCTGTCCGCCCGCGCCGGAGGATCGCATCGTATCGATGCGAATGTCTTCCGCGCGGATCTCGATGTCGATCTCTTCCGCTTCCGGAAGCACCGCCACGGTTGCTGCCGAAGTGTGGATACGCCCCTGCGTTTCCGTGTCCGGCACCCGCTGCACGCGGTGCACGCCGGATTCGAACTTCAGCTTTGAAAAGACGCCCCGACCGCTGACGGTCGCGATGACTTCCCGGAATCCTCCTGCCTCGCCTTCGCTGGCGGAAAGCACCTCGACCTTCCATCCCTTGGCGGAGGCGTAGCGCTCGTACATGCGAAACAGGTCGCCGGCGAAAAGAGCCGCTTCATTGCCGCCGGTACCGGCACGGATTTCCAGGATCGCGCTCTTCTCGTCAGCCGCATCCTTCGGCAGGAGCAGCACCTGCATGTCGCGCTCCAGCCCCTCGACACGTTCCTCGGCCTCCGGCAGTTCCGTCTCCGCCAGCTCGCGCATTTCGCGATCGGTCGCCTTGTCGGCCAGAAGCGTTCTCAGATCGGCGACTTCTGCGGTCGCCTTCTCGTAATCTCTGATCTTGCGCACCACCGGCTGCAGCTCGGCATATTCCGACGCCAGCCGCACATAAACCTCGGCTGCCGGACCTTCCGACATGCGCGCCTCGATCTCGCCGAAGCGGCGCTCCAGTTCGCGCATCTTGTCTACAGGAAGCTTCGCCACCCTGTTCTACTCCATTTTCTTGTTCTTGTTTAAACTGGAACGCCGTTCTCAGCAGCAAAGCGGGTGAGCAGCGTCCGGACAGGTTCGGTAGCGTGCGTGTCGTCAAGCGCCGCGTTGAGCTCCTGCCCCAGCTTGTCTGCATCGAGCGCAAGCAGCATGGCCTTTACCGGACCGATCGCGGTGGCGGTCATGGAGACCGAGCGGAAGCCGAGGCCAATCAGCGCCATGGCCGGCAGTGGCTTGCTGGCCATTTCGCCGCAAAGCGTCAGCGGCGTGCGGTTGCGCTGCGCAGCCCGCACCACGTCGCGCAGCATGCGCAGAAACGGCCTGCCCAGCATGTCGAACCGATCGCCGACACGGACATTGCCGCGGTCGGCGGCCATGGTGAACTGGAACAGGTCGTTGGATCCGACCGAAACGAAATCCACCTCCGCCATCAGCTCGTCGAGCTGCCACATCAGCGCCGGCACCTCCAGCATTGCGCCGAACTGCAATTTGCGCGGCAAGCTGTGCCCAAACTTGGAAAGATGCTGCACCTCCTTCTGCATGAGGTCGCGTACGGCGTGAATCTCGGCGACTTCCGTCACCATCGGCAGCATCATCTTCAGTTCTGCGTCCGCGGATGCGCGCAGCAACGCTCGCAACTGGGTGCGCAACAAGCCGGGACGATCGAGTGACAGCCGAATTGCCCGCCAGCCAAGCGCCGGGTTTTCTTCTTCATGGCTCCTGAAATAGGACACCACCTTGTCGCCTCCAATATCGAGCGCGCGAAAGGTCACCGGCAAACCGCCTGCCTGACGCATGACATTGCGGTAGAAGGTCTCCTGTTCCTCAAGCTTCGGCATCGTCGAGGCGATCATGAACTGCAACTCGGTCCGGAACAGGCCGATACCGTCGGCACCCGATTCGGCAAGCTGCGGCAAGTCGACCATCAGGCCGGCGTTCATCATCAGGCTAATGCGCTTGCCGTCCTTGGTCACCGGCTCCACGTCGCGCAACGCACGGAACTGCTCTTGCCGACGCGCCCTCAGCCGCACCTTCTCTTCATAGGCCTTCAACAGGTCGGCCATCGGCCGAAGATGCAGTTGCCCGTCGTCGCCGTCGATGATCGCGGTATCACCGTTTTCCGCAAGTGCCACCGCGCCTGCCGCCTGGCCGACAACCGGAATACCCATGGCGCGGGCCACGATCACCACATGGCTCGTGACGGCACCGTCCTCCAGCACCAGGCCCCGCACCCGGTCGCGGGGATAATCGAGAAGCTCGGCCGCGCCCATCGCACGCGCGAAGATGATGGCGTCCGCAGGCAAGCCCTCCCCCAAGGCGCGCCCGCTGTATCCGGTCAACTGCCGGAGCAGCCGGTTGGCGAGGTCGTCGAAGTCATGCATGCGTTCGCGCAGATACGGGTCGGTCAGGCGCATCATTCGCGCCTTGGTGTCGCTCTGGACCTTCTCCACCGCAGCTTCCGCCGTCAGGCCATTGTGGATCACCTCTTCCATCCGGCGAACCCAGCCCTGGTCGTGGGCAAACATCCGGAAGGTTTCCAGCACCTCCCGATGCTCGCCCTCCGTCGCCACGTCGCGCCTGGAGAGCATGTCGTCGATCGAGATGCGCAGAGAGCCCAGGGCTTCCGCAAGCCGGCGCACCTCACTCTCGGCGTCCTCGTTGAGAAGGTTCGTCACAACCACCCGCGGTTCGTGCAGGACGACGTGACCAAGGCCGATGCCCTCGTTATACCCGTCCCCGGCGATGGTGATCGCCCGCGTCAGGTCAAGCTCGAGACCCGGCTTCGTGATCTTCTTCAGTTCCCCGGTGGCTATCATCTCGGCGATCACCATGGCGGTGGTTTCAAGCGCCTCGACCTCGTCTTCGCGATAGGTCCGGCTCGCCTTGTTCTGGACGACCAGGACGCCCAAAGTGCGACCAGCTCTCAGGATCGGTACGCCGAGGAAGGAATGATAGATTTCTTCTCCTGTTTCAGGGAGATAGCGGAAAGCGGGGTGTGCCTGGGCGTCCGAGAGATTGAGCGATTGCGCCGATGCCGCGATCGTCCCGACAAGACCCTGCCCCATTTTCAGCTGCGACAGGTGGACTGCTTCGGGGTTGAGACCTTCGGTTGCGTAAAGCTCCAGTACGCCGTCGGAGCGCAGCACATAGACGGAGCAGACTTCTGCCACCATGTTGCTTGCGATCTGCCGCACGATGCGGTCGAGCCGCTCCTGCGGATCCAGAGGCTCCGCCATCAGTTCGCGCAGCCGCCGCAACAATACACGCGGACCAGCCGACAGGTCTCTCATCGGCATAGGTGCTCCCGAAGAAAAGTCGATCCCATCCGGCAAGCCTACCGCGCCGTCACCGCGGTGGAGCCTGCCGGCTTATCATCAACTCTTATCGAGACCGTAGGCGGAATGCAAAGTCCGAACGGCAAGTTCGGAATAGGCGCCGTCAATCAGGATCGAAATCTTGATTTCCGAGGTTGTGATCGCCTTTATGTTGATGCCTTTTTCAGCAAGTGCCTTGAAAGCGAGCGCTGCAACGCCGGCATGGCTGCGCATGCCGATGCCGATGACCGACACCTTGCATAGGCCCGATTCGTTTTGGGCGACGTCAAAGCCGATGGTCGCCTTGTTGTCGTCCAGGACTTTCAGCGCCTTTTGCACATCGCCGGAAGGGACGGTGAAGGTCATGTCCGTACGCGAACCGTCTTCCGAAATGTTCTGGACGATCATGTCTACATTGATGTGAGCCTCGGCCAATGGCCCGAAGATGGCGGCCGAGACGCCGGGGCGGTCGGCGAGCCGACGCAGCGAAATCTGCGCCTCATCTTTGGCATAGGCGATGCCGGTGACGACTTCCTGTTCCACGATCTCTTCCTCGTCGCAAATCAAAGTACCGGGCGGGTTGATGAGGTCACCCATGCCCGGTGCATCGGGATCCTCGAAACTGGAGCGCACAAAGGTGCGAACCTTATGAACCATCGCAAGCTCGACAGAGCGCACCTGCAGGACTTTCGCCCCCAGCGATGCCAGTTCGAGCATTTCCTCGAATGAAATCTTCTTCAGCCGCCGCGCCGCCGGCACGACCCTCGGATCGGTGGTGTAGACGCCGTCGACATCCGTATAGATGTCGCAGCGATCGGCTTTCACGCCGGCGGCAATGGCGACGGCCGACGTCTCCGATCCGCCGCGGCCGAGCGTGGCTATACGGTTGTCCGGCCCGATGCCCTGGAACCCGGCGATCACGGCAACCTGCCCCTCGCCCATGCGCCGGATGATGTCGGACCCATCGATCTCCTGAATACGCGCGGCACCATGGGCGTTGTCCGTCTTGATGGGGATCTGCCAGCCTTGCCATGACCGGGCGTTGACGCCCATGGACTGCAGCGCGATGGCCAGAAGCCCCGAGGTCACCTGCTCCCCGGAAGCCACCACCGCGTCGTACTCGCGCGCATCGTAGAAGGGCGAACTGGCGCCCGCGACCTTCGGCATGTCCTGCACCCAGCCAACCAGCTCATTCGTCTTGCCGGACATGGCAGATACGACGACGGCAACCTCGTGCCCGGCATCGACTTCCCGTTTCACATGGCGCGCCACATTGTGGATCCGCTCCAGATTGGCGACCGACGTGCCGCCGAACTTCATGACGATGCGAGCCATGTTGACCAATACCACCCGTTCGCCCCTCGGGGGCGTCTGCATAGGACCGCCCTGAAGAAGGGCAGAATTCGCCGGTCTCTTAACGAAAAGGGCGCAACCACGCAATGGCAGCGAAGCGGGGATTCGTCCCCTCGGAAAAGGGCTTGGGCTCCACGGTGGGAGCCCAAGCGAAGCATTGTTGTTGGCAAGAAAAACCTGGATCAGCGCCGTGTGCAGCGATCTTCACCGATGAAGCACACGGTGCCGTCCGGCCTGGTGATCACCCCGACGCGGTCGCCCCCGCGAGCAACATCTCGGTCGCTGCGGCGTCCATCGCGGTCGCGATCCCAATCCCCACGGCGGCCATCGCGGTCCCAGTCACGACGGTCGCGGTCTCTGCGATCCCAATCCCGACTGCGGCGATCCCAGCGATCGCGGTCCCGGTAGAAGTCTCGGCCCCGGTAATGGCGATCCCAGTAGTTCCCGATTTCAAACGTCACCGTCGGGATACCAAGAGGTTGGTAATAGCGTGGCCCAACCTCCACGCGCCGCTGCTGGTACGCTGCCTGGACGTAATTGCCCGAAACCCAGCCGCGCCCGCCGGAGAACGCAACGTCACACCAGTTCACGCTGCTCATGCAGCCATAGATGGTGACAGGCGCTCCGACCGGGATCACTGTCACGGCGGGGTAGGATGTGCTGGGTCCGGAACGCATATTGACATTGGCGGTCGAGAAGCCTCGCACCGCCGCATCGGCCAGCGAGGGCATCGCGACAAACGCACACAATGCGGCAGCAGCACTCAAGAAATACTTCTTCACGTGTTTTCCTCCTGGAAAGTCCGCCGTTCTGTATCGGTCGGTTCCGCTCAAAATGTTGATACAGCACTATTGTTCCCAGACCGGCTGAACCGACAATGAACGTCATGTTCAGCTCGACGGCATCATCATCTGAAGGCCGAACGGGTGAGCTTCTACAGGCGTCTTACGCTCCGGATTGGCTGCATCCTTGAGGAAGACGACAATCGGAAGCAGCTGGCGTCACCCTTCAACCAAGAAAATTTTGTGATTGCTTCGTCCCCACCCTCCAAACCTGTGCCTACACTTGTCCCGTTCCGCTTCGGCTACACCGGCACGCATCGCCGGCGAGGCGGGGCC
>JAEWOP010000205.1 GCA_023399635.1 Pseudomonadota bacterium | reverse complement strand
CGATTGCGCCGATGGTCGCCGTGCCGATGCCGTCGAGCGTGAAGCCGGCGACCTCGAGCTTGAAGTTGCCGGCGCCAAGCACCAGAGCCACGCCAACGGTGATGAGGTTGCGCGGCTCGGCGAAATCGACCTCGTTCTCGACCCAGATCCGCCCCGCCGTCGCAGCGATCAGGCCGAAGACGACGATCGACAAGCCGCCAAGCACCGGGCCAGGGATTGTCTGGATCAGCGCCCCGAACTTCGGGGAGAAGCCGAGCAGAATGGCGATCGCGGCCGCCACGAGGAAGACGAGCGTCGAGAAGATGCGCGTCACCGCCATCACCCCCATGTTCTCGGCATAGGTGGTCATGCCCGTGCCGCCGAAGGAGCCGGACAGCATGGTTGCGACGCCGTCGCCGATGAAGGCTCGGCCGAGATAGGGATCGAGGTTGCGGTCGGTCATTGCGCCGATCGCCTTGATGTGCCCGAGGTTTTCCGCCACCAGGATGACGACGACGGGCGCAATCAGCGTGATCGCCGGAACCGAGAAGACCGGCGTCGTGAAGCTCGGCAGGCCAAACCACGCGGCCGCCGCGACGCCGGAAAAATCGATCGGCGCGCCCATGCCGAAGCCGTTGGCGAGCACCAGGTAGGCGATATAGGCGAGCGCGCCGCCGATGAGGATCGGCAGGCGGCGGGTCATGCCGGGGGCATAGACCGCGATCAGCCCGACCGCAGCGACCGTCAGGATGGCCACCCAGCGCGACAACTGGCTGCCGTCCGGGCTGTCAGGACCGGTTCCCGACGCGCTGGCGATGGCGATCGGCGCGAGCACGAGGCCGATGGCGGCGACGATGGCACCCGTCAGCACCGGCGGCATCAGCCGCTCGATCCAGCGATGGCCGGCCGCCATGACGATAACGCCGATCAGCGCGTAGAGCGCGCCTGCGACGATGATGCCGCCGAGCGCCACGGCGATGTTCGGATTGGGCGCTCCGGCAGTCGCTGCGGTCGCGACAAGAACCGGCCCGATGAAGGCGAAGGACGAGCCGAGATAGCTCGGCACCCGCCCGCCGACGGCGATGAAGAAGATCAGCGTCGAGATGCCGGAAAACAGGATCGAGACGTTCGGGTCGAAACCCATCAGGATCGGCGCCAGCACCGTGGAGCCGAACATGGCGACGACATGCTGCAGGCCGAGCACCATGGTCTGCCCGGCAGGAAGCCGCTCGTCGGGCAGGATGCGCCCCTCCGTCTTCAGCCGCCACCGCGGAAAGTAACCACCCATCTCGCCCATTGCTCTTGCCCCATTCTGTAAGAGCCGCCGGCGCATCGAGCTCCGACGGCAAAGTGCTTCACTGTCCTGATCCGACGGTCGTATCCACCGCCCGTCGCGCCGTCGTTAGCGCCAACGGAGGTGGCTGTCATCGGTTGCGGGAGCTTTCCCACAGGCGAGGGTGGCAGCCGATGTGCCCGGGGCCGTGATCTGGCCGCGCGGAAAGGCGCAATGGCCGCCTCAGCGGCAGGGGCAGGGTCATAGGCAGCTCGCGTAAAGACGGGAAAGGATCCGGGAGCGCCAGTCTCAGGCTTTCCGCCTGCTTCGCAGGTGAGGGGCGGGCGGCATTTTTCGGGGTGCCGATGTCGGCGCGACGGGAGTAGCCTCGTCCTTGGGTTATCGATCGCCAATGGGTGTGCGATCCAGCTTCGAGAGGAGAGCGACATGGCCAAGAACACGATCTGCATCTGGTACGTCAAGGATGCCGAGGAGGCGGCCAGCTTCTATGCGGCGACCTTTCCCGGCAGTGCGGTCGGCGCCGCCACCCCTGCACCCTCGGACTTCCCGTCCGGCAAGGCGGGAGACGTGATCGTCGTGGAGTTCACGGTTGCAGGCATTCCCTGCATCGGGCTGAACGGCGGCCCCACCTTCAAGCACAGCGAAGCCTTCTCCTTCCAGATCATGACCGAAGACCAGGAGGAGACCGACCGCTACTGGAACGCCATCGTCGGCAATGGCGGGCAGGAGAGCGGATGCGGCTGGTGCAAGGACAAGTGGGGCATCTCCTGGCAGATCACGCCGCGCGTGCTGACCGAGGCGTTGGCTGCCGGCGGCGCCGAGGCCAAGCGCGCCTTCGATGCGATGATGACCATGCAGAAGATCGACGTGGCCAAGATCGAGGCGGCGCGCAGGGGAGAGGCGGCATGACAACGGAACCCAAGGGACCCAAGGGACCCGCCTCCTACTTCCCGTCAATCGAGAAGACCTATGGCCGGCCGATCGCCGAGTGGCAGGATGTGGTGCGCAAGCATTATCCGGCGGCGCACATGCAACTCGTCGCCATCCTGAAGAATGAGCATGGGATGGGCCACGGCCATGCAAACGCGGTCGTGGCCCACACGCTGGCTCAGGATCGGCCGAAAGGTGCCTAGATAGCCCGGTTCAAGCCGCCTGCAGGCTCGATCGCGCAGACTGGATTTCCTTCACCGGCGGCAGGCCGAACATGCGGCGGTATTCCCGGGTGAATTGCTGAACGCTCTCGTAGCCGACGGCATAGGCCGCGTTGCTGGATGTCGCGCCTTCCGCCAGCATCAAGCGCCGCGCCTCGATGAGCCGCAGCTGTTTCTGGAACTGCAGCGGCGACAGCGACGTAATGGCGCGAAAGTGCTGGTGGAAAGAGGAGGGGCTCATGCCGGCCACTGCCGAAAGCTCTTCCACTGTGACGCTTCGGCGAAACTGCGTCCGCAAGAGGCTGACCGCACGGGCGATCCTCGACGTATGTCCGTCGGCATAGCCAAGCCGGCGAATGGCCGATCCGTGGCGCCCGGCAAGCAGCCAGTAATGCATCTCCCGGATAAGCTGGGCGTGCAGCAACGGGATCGCCGCTGGACGATCAAGCAAACGCATCAGCCGCAACGCGCTGTCAGCCACCTCCGCATTGGTGGGCTCCAGGCGCAGCGCCGTATGATCGCGATCCGGCACTTCCGCCATCTCCTGTGTCAGCTCCGCAATGACAGCGGGATCGAGGTCGATCACCATCGAGAAATAGGGTTCGGCCACGCTTGCCTGGGTGATCTGGCTGACGGTCGGCACGTCCGCGGTAATCAGCAGCAGGTCCCCGGCTTTGAAGTCGAAGGAGCGGTCCCCCATCATCACATGCTTGGTTCCCTGCAGCACGAGGCAGGCAAGCGGTTGGGAGATCGCGTATTGGAGGTCGCTGCGCGATGTGGACTGGATGACGGTAAGCCCCGCAATGGGTGTCGAGGCCACGCCCGAGCGGTCGGCATGGGCGAGCGAGTAACGGCGCACGGCATCAAGAAGCGTATCGGTCATGGCGCTATCATAATGCGCAAGATGGGACGCGTAAATCTCACCTGCAGGAATAGGCAAACAAGAAAGAGCTTCCGGCAACCGCAGTGCAACCGTTCAAGGCATGGTGTCGGCGTCACCAAAAAGGAGTTACGCCATGACAAAGATTGCACTCGTTACCGGTTCCAGCCGCGGTCTTGGCCGCAACACGGCGCTCAGCATTGCCCGCAAGGGCGGCGATGTGATCGTCACCTATCGCACACGCGAAGACGAAGCCGAGGCCGTTGTTGCCGAGATAAAGGCAAAGGGCCGCAAGGCGGTCGCGCTGCAGCTCGATACCGGAGACATCTCCGGCTTCCGGTATTTCGCCGACGAACTGCGCACTGCTCTTGCCACCACCTGGGAGCGCGAAACCTTCGATCACCTCGTCAACAATGCCGGACATGGCGACATGGCGGCAATCGCCGACACAACCGAAGCCCAGTTCGATGCGCTGGTGAACGTCCACTTCAAGGGGGTCTTCTTTCTGACGCAGGCTCTGCTGCCGCTGCTGGCCGACGGCGGGCGGATCGTCAATCTTTCTTCCGGACTGACGCGGATTTCCTATCCCGGCTTTGCCGCCTATTCGGCAATGAAGGGGGCGGTGGAAGTTTTAAGCGTCTACATGGCCAAGGAGTTCGGCAGCCGCGGTATCGCGGTCAATACGGTGGCGCCGGGTGCCATCGAAACGGATTTCCTCGGTGGCGCGGTGCGCGATATCCCCGATCTGAATTCCGTCTTTGCCGAGATGACGGCGCTCGGTCGCGTCGGCGTCCCGGATGATATCGGCCCGATGGTTGCAAGCCTGCTTTCGGAGGATAATCGCTGGGTCAACGGCCAGCGCATCGAGGTATCCGGCGGGCAGGTGATCTAGCCCTCGGCGGCCGAGCAGTGGAAGGAGGGTGCGTGCCTTCTTCCGAGGGCGAAGCCATTGGCCTGGCAGGGGTGCGGCGTTTTCGATTGGACTTGATCGCTCTCCTCTGCCACAAGCCTCGCGGGACGCGACTGCCGTTAGCTTTAGAACGGGGTCGGGCGACCGATTGACGTCACGTTGCTGCCGCGAGATCACGCGGCCGTCCCGCTTTACAGCCATTCTTTGTGCCTCCACGTCCGGTCCAGTGATCCCATCTTCCAACCGCCGTAATCTGCTCTATCTAGAGCGTGGAACGGAGGCAGTATGGACGATATCACAAACACAAAAGCAAAGACTGGTGTCGAAGGACTTGACGATGTCCTCTCTGGGGGCTTGTCACGCGGACATGTCTTTCTGTTGGAAGGATCGCCCGGAACCGGCAAGACCACGGTTGCTCTTCAATTTCTCATGGAAGGGGCGCGCCTTGGCGAGCGCTGTCTTTACATCAGCCTGTCGGAAACTGAAGGCGAGTTACGACAAAGCGCCCGGTCCCATGGGATCGACATTGGCGAGCAGGTCGAGATTTTTGAACTTGTGCCGCCGGAAAGCCTCTTGGATGCCGATCAGCAGCAAAGCCTACTTTATTCTTCCGATCTTGAGCTTGGTGAAACGACGCGGCTGATTTTTGAAGCCTTCGAGCGGGTAAAGCCCCAGCGGGTGGTGATAGACAGCTTGTCGGAAATCCGGTTGCTGGCGCAGAGTTCGCTGCGCTATCGCCGCCAGATCCTCGCTCTCAAGCATTTCTTTGCCCGCTCCGATGCGACCGTTGTCCTGCTCGATGATATGACCGCCGATAGTCTCGACAAGACCGTCCACAGCGTCGTTCATGGTGTGATCCACCTTGAGCAACTGGCGCCAGAATATGGCTCCGAACGCCGCCGGCTGCGGGTCATCAAGTATCGCGGCCAGTCCTTCCGCGGCGGGTATCATGATTTCGTCATCAGGACCGGTGGTGTCGCTGTCTTTCCGCGGCTGCGGGCGATCGAGCACCGCTCAAGCTTTGAACGATCGACGCTAGGAAGCGGCCTGAAGGAACTGGACGACCTCCTGGACGGTGGCGTGCAACGCGGATCGAGCTCGCTTCTCATCGGACCGGCGGGCACGGGCAAGAGCATTTTTGCCATGCAATTCGTTCAGGCTGCGGTCAAGCGTGGCGAGAAGGCCGCAATCTTCGTATTTGACGAGGAGCTGGGCCTGCTCTTTGCTCGCGTCAAACCGATGGGGTTGGACCTGGAGGGGATGCGCGATGCAGGTCTCATCCACATCGAGCAGCTGGACGCAGCCGAACTATCACCTGGCGAATTCGCGCAGCGCGTACGTGACCGGGTGGCTTACTTCAACGCCAGAATTGTCGTGATCGACAGCATCAACGGTTACCAGGCTTCGATGCCGGAAGAGAATGCGCTTATCCTGCATATGCACGAGCTTTTGCAGTATCTGAACAGGCAAGGCTGCAACACCTTCCTGACAGTTGCGCAGCATGGCCTTGTCGGGGATATGAAATCGCCCGTTGACGTGACCTATCTGGCTGACAACGTTATCCTGCTTCGGTATTTTGAAGCAGAGGGCCGAGTTCGCCGGGCTATCTCCGTTATCAAGAAGCGGACGGGCAGTCACGAAGACACGATCCGCGAATTCAAGGTCAACAGCTGCGGGCTGACCGTCGGCGAGCCGCTCACCTCATTCCATGGCATCCTTCGCGGGGTTCCAACCTTTGTCGGGGTAGGCCAGCCATTGCTCCAGACAGAAGTCGAGGATGGCGACCATTCCTAGTCGTGACTCCACCGGTCTGATCTACGCGCCGCTTGGGCGCGACGCGCAGATTGCCGCGTCGCTGCTGCAGGAAGCCGGCATGGCGTCCATCATCGTGACCGATCTTGATGCGTTAGTTGCCAACTTGAACGACTCGATTGCACTGGCCGTCATCACCGAAGAAGCGCTTCGCTCTGCAGATCTGCGTGCCCTTTCAGCCTGGATCGAGGCGCAGCCAAGCTGGTCGGACCTTCCATTCATCATCTTGACCCCCCGCGGCGGCGGGCCGGAGCGTAATCCAGCGGCCGCACGGCTTTCCGACGTGCTGGGCAATGTCAGCTTCGTCGAACGGCCCTTCCATGCCACCACCTTCATCAGCGTTGCCCGCTCTGCAATGCGCGCGCGCCGGCGTCAGTTTGAAGCTTGTATTCGCATGGAGGCGCTGGACGAAGGCGAGCGCCGCCTCCAAACCGCGCTGGAAGCGGGTCGGTTGGGGGCATGGGAACTCGATGTCGCGACCAATACCCTGACATCGTCGCCCACCTTCAAGGGCGTCTTCGGCCGCGCAGCCGATGATCCCTTCACCTATGAGGATCTGCTGTCTGCCATCCATCCGGATGATCTTCAACGCATGCAGGCGGCGGTCCGGGCTACGATCGAAACTGGCGCGGATTACTCCATCGCCTACAAGACCGTGTGGCCTGACGGTTCAATCCACGGCGCGGAAATACGCGCCCAGCTTCATCGGGATCGGGCCGGCAAGCCCCTCAAGCTCGTCGGCGTGTCTGCCGATATCACGGACCGGTTGAATGCCGAGGAGCAGCAGCGGCGCCTCAACGAAATCCTTGAGGAGCGGGTGGCTGAACGGACGCGCGAGCTGGAACAGGCCCATGCCTTGGTGCTGGCCGAGGTGAGCCAGCGCGAGCGGGCCGAAGAACAGCTTCGTCAGGCGCAGAAGATGGAGGCCATCGGCCAGCTCACCGGTGGCGTTGCGCACGATTTCAATAACCTCCTGATGGCGGTGCTCGGCAATCTCGAGCTGCTGCGCAAGCATGTCGGCGACGATCCCCGGGCCGCCCGGCTGATCGATGGCGCCCTGCAAGGCGCCCAGCGTGGCGCCTCGCTGACGCAAAGGCTGCTGGCTTTTGCCCGCCGCCAGGATCTTCAGGTGGGGCCTGTCAATCTGGCGGCACTGGTTACGGAGATGGAAGATCTGCTGAAGCGCTCCGTCGGCTCGATGGTGTCCGTCGAGATCGCCGCTCCCCAGCATCTTCCGCCTGTCTCGGCCGATGGTAACCAGATCGAACTGGCCCTTCTCAATCTGGTGGTGAACGCCCGCGACGCGATGCCCGATGGCGGGACAATCCGGGTGGAGCTGACCGACGCCGACGAACCTGGCCAGTCGGACAGTCTCGCGCCCGGCCGCTATGTCATCCTTTCCGTAGCCGATCAGGGGTCGGGGATGGATGCTGAAACCTTGCAGAAGGCGATCGAGCCGTTCTTCTCGACCAAGGAGCTCGGCAAGGGAACAGGCCTTGGCCTCTCCATGGTCCACGGCCTGGCTTTGCAGCTGAATGGAGAGCTGAAGCTGAAAAGCACGGTCGGCAAGGGCACGACGGCGGAGCTCTGGATTCCGGTCTCCACCTCTGTTGTTTCGCAAGAGGAGCGCGAGGACGCAACGCCGAAGGAGATCCAGAAGGTCGGCCCGAAGCGGATCTTGCTGGTAGACGACGATCTGCTGATCGCCATGAGTTCAGCGGACATGCTGAGCGATCTCGGCCATGAAGTGGTGGAGGCCCATTCGGGCAAGGAAGCGCTGGAGCATCTTGGCAATGGCGCTGGTTTTGATCTGATGATCACCGACTATTCCATGCCGGGTATGACGGGCGCAGAACTGGCCATCGCCGCACGCGAGCGGTTTCCGGATCTGCCGATCCTGATGGCGTCCGGCTATGCCGATTTGCCTTCCGGCGTCGAGCTCGATGTTGCCCGGCTGGCGAAACCCTACAGCCAGGAGCAGTTGGCGCACGAGATCAGCAAGCTTTGAAGGCCTACCGTGGGCGACCGCGGCAGGATAGAGAAGCGTGATCCGAAGCCAGGTTGCGGCTCCGGATCCCGGACTGTCGGTTCAGTCACTTGGCGCGTTAGATACCGATGCCGCCGGAGACGCTGATCTGCTCGCCACTGATGTAGGCTGCATGCGGACCGGCCAGGAAGGAGATGGTTTCAGCCACTTCTTCCACGGTGGCGATGCGCCGGATCGGGTGCATGTCGAGGATGGCGTCGCGGTTGGGAAGTTCGCCGGCGACATCGGCTGCCATGTCGGTCGGCATGATGCCGGGCTGGACGACATTGACCGTGATGTTGCGCGGCCCAAGGTCGCGTGCGATGCCCTTGGCATACCCCGCCAGCGCCCATTTCGTGCCCGCATAATCGGCGACACCGCCGAAGGGGACGACGGAGCCCAGACGCGAGCCGACAAAGATGATCCGCCCGCCATCCGCCATCTTCTGCGCCGCAGCGCGGGTGTTGGCGATCGTGCCGAGAACATTGACCTGCCATTGGCGGTTATAGTGGTCGCCGTCGAGCGTCGGGTCGTCGACGGTTTGGCCCTGGATGGCGATCCCGGCATTGTTGACCAGGATATCAAGTGTGCCGAATTCCGCGATAACCGCATCGATCAGCGGCTTGGCCGACGAGAGATCGGCCTGGTCGCTTTTGACTGCCATGGCGTGAACGCCTTTTGCTTTGACCGCTTCGACGACGGCCTGTGCCTTTTCGGCAGAGGCGGCATAGCTGATGGCGACATCGGCACCATGATCGGCAAGCGCCAATGCAGTGGCAGCACCGAGCCCGCGCGAGCCGCCGGTGACGAGGGCGACCTTGCCCTTGAGAAACTGAGACATGAAAATTCTCCTTTGTGATGGCGTGCTAGCCGAGGGTTCGGAAGCCGCGCCTTTCAATAACGACTGTTACAATAACGAGCGTTATGGAATTTGACGTGAGGCGTCAAGTGGTTAATAATGGTCGTTATGAAATCTGCAGGACGACGCTGATGGGACGCCATCGCGAATTCGATACGGAAAAGGTGCTGGATGCCGTACTCTGCGTCTTTTGGCGCAAGGGCTATGAAGGTGCGTCCTATGCAGACCTGACGGCGGCGGCGGGTGTTGAACGGCCAGCGCTGTATTCAGCCTTCGGCAACAAGGAGGCGATGTTCCGCCGCGCGCTCTCCCGCTACTACGACCGCTATCTGCAGTATATTCCCGAAGCCATGGCCCTGCCCACGGCACGTGAGGTGGCCGAACACATCCTTTATCAGGCGATTGACCTCAACACCCGCTTTTCCACCCATCCGGGATGCCTGGTGATCAACGGCGTGTTGGCGGGCTCTGACGATTCCGAATCGGTTCGGCAGTTTCTGATCGATGCTCGCGCCATTGCCGAAGGGCAGCTGCGCGAGCGCTTCGAACGGGCAAAAGCCGAGGGTGATTTGCCCGAAACTGCCAAACCAGATGCACTGGCAGCCTATCTGATGGCGGTGCTGCACGGCATGGCAGTACAGGCCAAGGCCGGCTTTTCTCCGCAAGTCCTGCAAGGCGTGGCCGAACAGGCACTGGCCGGCTGGCCGGTTGGGCGGGAGCAGCGCGAAAACAAGGGCGTTGCCGCGTAAGGCAGACGCTTCCTCGACGCAAATATTCGGACGCGGGCGTTTGTCTCGCGGCTTTTCCTTACTTCGAGACCACAGGCCGCGGCTCGGTAGAGCCCGGCAGGGTGCCATGGCCGAAGGGACAGGTTAGTGGCTCCGTCACCGAAGTCTCGTTGCGCTCGGAGCGGAAGGCGGTGGAGCGTTCGTAGGAGAGCTTCCTCAGCCGCATGATCGAGCCGAGCGGCTGGTGCGCGGCAAGCCCGTTCCAGGGGCTGAAATGCATGCCGTCATCCACCTGTCGCGACAGTTCCTCGGTCCATGCTTCCTGCGGCCCGGCGGTGATGGTGGCAACGGTGATGAACGGGCTTTTCGCCTCATCCCAGGCATCGACGCCTTCCACCGGCATCGCGTCGAGATCCGTGCAGAGCTGCACCTGCATGTGCCAGACCGCAGTTTCTCTCGCGAAGAACTCCTGCGTCTCGTGGCGGATGATGTCTGCATCCTGCGAAGTGTCCACCTTGGCTCCAGTCAAAGCCTTCAGGTTGGCGGAGGCGGGGACGACGCCGATCTTGGCGATATAATCTCCGTAGCGGAGCGGCAGCTGGGCAAAGAAGCTCTCGCCAAGGATATGCGTTTCCGGGTTTCCGCCCATCGCCTTCAAAGCAGCACTTTCCTTGCCCACGCTTTCCAGTGCGCCTTCGACCGTCTTGAAGACCTTGGAGATCACTTCCTTGGCGCCTTCCATGCGGTCGGTGGTGGCGGCGAGAAGCCGGGCGTTCTGCAGGAAGGCCTTGCCCGACGGCGAGTTGAACTCCTTGCCGTTGACCATGACGAAATCTTGGCTGGTGGACCGTGCGGAGCCCGGCAGGCGCGGGCCGTCCACGTTCAGGATCTTCAGTGCCATGCCGCGCGGCGTCGAGACGCTGTCATGGAGGAGATCGCCCGGGGTGGTCGAGAGGCGCACCACCGCCTCGTAGCGGCCGGGCTTGGCAAACAGCCCCTGCGCCAGTTCCGGCGGCAGGTCGTCCAGCACCTCGAAAGTCGCAGCCAGCAGGCCGTGGCTCTTTGCATGCACGGCGCGGATCGCGTGACCGGAGTTCTCGTAGGTGGTCTCGCAGATCGAGATCATCGTCTCGGCGATCTTGCGGCTGGTTTCGGCTTCATCCGCCTCGAGTCTTTCGACATCGGGAGAATAGCGAACAGGGGTGATGGCAAGGCGGCTGATCATTGTGCGGGAAGTCCTTCCATGATCTTGTCGACCGTGATCGGGAAATGCCTATGGCGGGTACCGGTGGCGTGGAAGATGGCGTTTGCGACGGCAGCACCGACGCCGATGATGCCGATCTCGCCGAGGCCCTTGACGCCGATCGGGCTTGCCATCCTGTCCTCCTCCTCGATGAAGATGACGTCGATGTCGTGGACATCGGCATGAGCCGGGACGTGATACTCGGCGATATTGTGGTTCATGATCCGGCCGGTCCGGTGGTCGATCATGCCTTCCTCGTGCAGCGCCATGCCGAGCCCCATGACGACGCCGCCGAGGATCTGGCTGCGGGCCGTCTTCGGATTGATGATGCGGCCCGCATCGATGGCGCTGACGACGCGGGTGACCCGCGGCACGCCCAGCTCGGCGTCGATCCTGACTTCCACGAAGACGGCGGAGTGGGTGAAGCTCGTGTATTTCTTCGCCTGCTCCTGGTCCGGCGCCACCTTGCCATGGCCTTCCACCGACGACATGCCGTGGTGGCCGAGGATGTCGGCAATCGAGAGCCCCATCTGGTCGTTGCGGTCGAGCACGAGCCGGTTGTCGCGGATCGCCAGTTCCTCGACGGGAGCATTGCCGAAGGGATGATTGTCCATCTTCTGGGCCAGCGACAGGAGCGTCTTCCTGATCTCCAGGCAGCCCGCCTGAACGGCGGAGCCGGAGGAGGCGGCAGTCCAGGAACCGCCTTCGACGGAGGTCTTCGGCAGGGTGGAATCGCCGATCAGCACGCTGACGCGATCAGCTGGCTGGCCGAGTTCCTGTGCTGCGACCTGGGCGAGGATCGTATAGGTGCCGGTGCCGATGTCGGAGGCAGCCGCCATGACGGTGATCTTGCCGTCCGGGAAAAGGCGGACCTTGGCTTCCGCCTGCGTCAGCGTCGCTTCCCAGACACCGGTCGCGACACCCCAGCCGATCAGGTCGTTGCCGTCGCGCATGGAGCCCGGTTCGTGGCTGCGCTTATCCCAGCCGAAGCGTTCTGCGCCGACGCGGTAGCAGGTGTCGAGCTCCTTGGAGGTGATCTGCAGGTCGTCGTTCTGGTCGTAGCTGACAAAGTTTTTCCCCCTGAATTTAAGGGGGTCCATGCCGACTTCGTAGGCCAGCTCGTCCATCGCCGATTCCAGTGCCAGGAAGGCGGTGGCGGCACCGGGTGCGCGCATGTCCCCCGGCGTCGACATGGTCGTCTTGGCAAGCTCGTAGGAGAGCTTGACGTTGTCGCACTTGTAGGTGAGGCCGGACCAGTTGACGACGTTTTCCTGGTAGTCCTCGTGGAGCGAGGTCGCCTGGATGGCATGGTGGCGGACGGACATCAGCTGGCCATCTGCATTCGCCGCAAACTGCATGTGCTGGACCGTCGCCGGCCGCCAGGTGAGGTAGAACATCTCGCTGCGGCTCATCTCGACCTTTACGGAGCGCTGGAGATCGAGGCTTGCCATCACCGCGAAGAAGAGCTGGTGCTTGGGGCGAAGGCCGGAGCCGAAGGCGCCGCCGACATAGGCGTTGACGACGCGCACATCCTCCGGCTTCAGGCCGAAGACGTTGCAGACGTAGTCGTGGCTGTTCTGCGAGCCTTGCGTCTTGTCGTAGACGGTGAGCGTGCCGTCTTCGATGCGGATGGCGGTCGAGGCGAAGAGTTCCATCGGATTATGGTGCTCGCCTTGCTGCAGGTATTCGACGTCGATCTTGAAGGGCGCGGCCTCATAGGCGCCTTCGGCATCGCCGCGCGGATTGGTCGGGCGCATCTCCTCCTTGCGGGCTTCCGGCGGCACATAGCTTTTCGCCCGCTCCACCGTAATGTCGGTATGCGGCTCGTCCGGATGATATTCGACGCGGATCAATTCGGCGGCGTCGCGAGCGGCCTCGAAGCTCTCGGCAACGACCAGCGCGACCGGCTGGCCACCGAAAAGGATGCGGTCGTTTTCGAGTGGCCGGAACGGGTGGCCGGGGAGCGCGACCTCGTCCTTCCACTTCTTGTCGCGCCAGGCGGCCGAGGGGCGGTTCTTGTGGGTATAGACCTTGACCACGCCCGGATAGGCTTCCGCTTCGGTAGTGTCGATCGAGGCGATGCGGCCGCTTGCGATCGTTGCCTGGGCGGCGTAGCCGAAGAGCATGCCGGGAGCATGGTATTCGGCGGCATAGGGGGCCGTGCCGGTGACCTTCAGCGGACCGTCGATGCGCGGCAGCGGGAATCCGAAGATGGGCTTTTCGTTCAACATTCCGGATCTCCTTTAGCGGATGCGCTTGTCGGACTGGACCTGCGGCGTGCCGGCGGCGGCCTGCTTCAGCGCCCGGACGATGGCCTTGCGGGCCATGGGGATCTTGAAGTCGTTGTCGCCCTGGCCTTCGGCGCCGGCGAGCAGCCGGTC
>JAEWOP010000187.1 GCA_023399635.1 Pseudomonadota bacterium | reverse complement strand
GAGCTTAGATACGGAGGCAACGCCAGCCTCTTCGGCGCTGAGAGTTTCCTCCGCGCTGTTCCCACGACCACAGCTTCTCAATCGGATATGCCTGATGTCGACGGGCTGCGATTGGGGCTCTACGTCGAGGACAAGATCACGTTCAACGAAGGACCGTTCTCGATCACGCCTGGCTTGCGTTTCGATCTCTACAAATATGATACCCAATTGACGAACGAATTCCAGAACAACACAGGCTATGGCGTGTTCGGTTTACCGAAGGACAGTGACGGCAATGCAATTTCCCCAAAGGTTCTACTCGCCTATCAGGCGACACCGGAGCTCGAACTTTTTGCTCAGTGGTCGATGGCGTACCGAGCGCCGACCATCAACGAGCTCTACCTCAACTTCACGAATGGAACGTTTTACACTGTCATCGGCAACCCAAATCTCGAGCCGGAGAGAGCGAACGGGTTCGAGATTGGCGCGAATTACGAGGGTGCGGATTTGGATGCGCGCTTCGTCTTGTTTCACAACAAGTACAAGAACTTTATCGAGACCTACAGCCCCAACATCTTTGGTCCGCTTGATCAGTCCTGGCGTAACATCGCGCGGGTAGATATCTCAGGTGTGGAGGTTTCTGCACGCAAAGAATTTGCCAACGGCCTCTTCCTACACGGGGCGCTCGGATACGCCTATGGCGAGGATAAAGATACGGGAGAATTTGTGCGAACGGTCGCACCCTTTAGAGCCGTGGCAGGCGTTGGTTTCAATGCGCTGTATTGGGGTGTCGATATTTCCGGGGAGTTCTCTGGGGGCATGCGCGATGACGAGGACCCAGACACCTTTGATGCTCCCGGGCACGGCATCTTCAACTTGACGGGATGGTGGGAGCCGTTCGGGAGTCAGGGCCCACGCCTGCAGGCCGGCGTGTATAACCTGTTTGACAAGAAATATTGGAATGCAGTCGCGGTGCGTGAGGTAGATCCCGTTAGCACTGGCTATCAGCCAGTCGATTATTACTCCGAGCCGGGGCGCTCCTTCAAGATCTCGCTGACGCAACGGTTCTGAGTTGCGCGGAAACATTGTGAAATTGAATGTTCACAATGTCAGCCTTGGCAGGTGCGTCGCTTGTGTCGGCGCGTCCGATATGGCCAAGTCACCGCATGCATCCAAGGGAATACCAGATGGCGGCGGTGAAGAGCGATATCGAGATTGCGCGCATGGCGCGGAAGAAGCCGATCGTGGAGGTTGGAGGCAGCCTCGGCATCCCTCATGATCATCTCGCGCCCTACGGGCATGACAAAGCCAAACTGAGTGCAGCTTTCATCCGTTCCCTGAAGGAGCGGCCGGATGGCAAGCTGATCCTGGTGACGGCCATCAGCCCGACGCCGGCAGGGGAGGGCAAGACAACCACCACGGTCGGTCTCGTCGACGGGCTCAACCGCATCGGCCGTCGCGCCGTCGTGTGCATCCGCGAGCCGTCGCTCGGCCCCTCTTTCGGCATGAAGGGCGGGGCGGCGGGTGGTGGCTATGCGCAGGTGATCCCGATGGAGGACATCAACCTCCACTTTACCGGCGACTTCCACGCCATCACCTCCGCGCACAACCTGCTAGCTGCGATGATCGACAACCACGTCTACTGGGGCAATGCGCTCGACATCGACGTTAGGCGCATCACCTGGCGGCGGGCGATGGACATGAATGACCGGGCGCTGCGGCAGATGACGGGCGCGCTGGGCGGCGTTGCGAACGGTTTTCCACGCGAGACCGGTTTCGACATCACGGTGGCCTCCGAGGTCATGGCGATCCTGTGCCTCGCAGAGGATTTCGACGATCTGGAGCGGCGGCTGGGTTCCATCATCGTGGCCTACCGGCGCGACAAGTCTCCTGTTTTCGCCCGCGACCTGAAGGCGGATGGGGCGATGGCGGTGCTCTTGAAGGATGCAATGCAACCCAACCTCGTGCAGACGCTGGAAAACAACCCAGCCTTCGTGCATGGCGGCCCCTTTGCCAACATCGCCCATGGCTGCAATTCGGTGATCGCAACAAAGACCGCGCTGAAGCTGGCTGACTACGTTGTAACGGAAGCCGGATTCGGCGCCGATCTCGGAGCCGAAAAATTCTTTGACATCAAGTGCCGCATGGCGGGGCTAACGCCGTCGGCGGCCGTGATCGTCGCCACCGTCCGGGCGCTGAAGATGAACGGCGGCGTGAGTAAGGAAGATCTGGGGCAGGAGGATGTGGCGGCACTGACGCGTGGCTGCGCCAATCTCGGCCGCCACATCGCCAATGTCCGTCGCTTCGGCGTACCGGTGGTGGTGGCGATCAACCATTTTACTTCCGACACGGAGGCGGAGGTGGCGGCGCTGCAGGACTATGTCGCGCGCCACGGCGCCGATGCCATCCTCTGCCGCCACTGGGCCGAAGGCGGGGCGGGGATTACGGAGCTTGCGGAGCGCGTGGCGGAACTCGCCGACAGCGGGCAGGCAGACTTCAAGCCGCTTTATCCGGACGACATGCCGCTGATGGAGAAGATCGAGACGGTGGCCTCGAAGATCTACCATGCCGGCGAGGTGACAGCCGACAAGGCGGTTCGCGACCAGTTGAAGGCCTGGGAGGCGGCAGGCTATGGCCACCTGCCGGTCTGCATGGCAAAGACCCAGTATTCCTTCTCCACCGATCCCAACCTGCGCGGTGCGCCGGAGGGGCATGTGGTGCCGGTGCGCGAGGTGCGGCTTGCCGCCGGTGCAGGCTTCGTCGTCGCCATCACAGGCGAAATCATGACCATGCCCGGGCTGCCGAGTTCACCGGCAGCGGAGCGGATTTTCCTCAACGACGACGGGAATGTGGAGGGGTTGTTTTAGGGAGTTTTCGCCGCAGTGGATCGGCTCTGCTGCGTCATGCGGCCGACCGAAGACGCTTGTCACGATGCCCGCCTCTGGCGCCAAACGGAGTTTTCCTCGGGACCTTCGGCAGAGATCTTGTGGAGTATCCAATCTGCAACGAGCGGCTAAGCTGCGAGAACCCGGTTCCGGCCACGCCTTTTCGATTGATACAGAGCCTCGTCTGCGCGTTTCAGTATGTCGCTGGAAACCCGATCAAGCCGTTCGAATTCGCTCAGGCCGCCGCTGATCGTTGAGTCGTACTGCAGGTTCTCCCGCAGGATGAGCGAAACACTCTCACGAAGCCGCTCGGCGATTCTCAACGCATCGACGCGAGGGGTATCGGGCATGACAACGACGAACTCGTCGCCTCCAAGACGAGCGACGACATCGCTCTTGCGCAACTGCTGGCGACATATGCGGGCAATTTCCACGAGTGCTGCGTCGCCAGCGTGATGTCCCATCTCGTCATTGAGGTGCTTGAAGTTGTCGAGATCGAAAACCAGCACCGATGTCTGATCGCTGTCCTGCTCATAAGCCGCCAGCCGGTGGTCCAATGTCTCCATCAGCTTGCGGCGGTTATAAAGCCCCGTCAGCGCATCCGTCTCGCTCAGTTGGCGCAGCGTCTGCTGGGTCTGGTTCTTCTCCGTTATGTTGCTCGAGACCCAGACAACGGCCGGTTCGCCCTCAACCGGGAAATCCAGCGCCTGAACCCTGCCTTCGAACCAGATCGGATCGCTGGGGCCATCGCCGACCCCTTTGACGTCGCTGCCACTGAGTTCGTATTCGACAATATGGAGGCTCCCGGTTTCGAGCGCCCTTTCAATCTCGCCGAGGAACCATAGTGCCTTCTCTTCCTTGAGCACTTCGAACATGCTGCGCCCGATAAGCGCGCTCCCGTCATGATAATGCCTGAGGTCTTTGCCGCCGAAGACCGCAGCATATCGGCCACTGCGGGTCAGGATGAAGGCCGGATCAGGCAAGGAGGACAGGATCGACGTCAGTTGCTGCTGCGTAAACACAGGAAGAGTTTCCATCTGCTTCAGAACAAGCGCCAGCCATCGATAGCCAATGGCTGCGAGGCCAAGGCTTCCGGGCGGCCGGCGGTGCTTCCGACTGCCACAACAATGTTTCGAATCTCTGAAAACGTCACCGGTGGCCGCGAGTATCTGCGGGATGATCGAACCGCAGAGACAATCCATGACGATGGTTGACGCAGGCTTGGGGCGTGTGGGCCTGTCACGTCACCGGCAGTACCTGTAGCCGGGCTCTCGCTCCAGCACGTCCAGATGCAGGTGGTCCTGGTGGGCGGCGTCGCTGCCGGGGGAGAGGACGGTCGAGAAATGCAGGCAGGCGCCGGCTGAGGCGGTGCGCTGGAAGGCGCCTTCCATCGTGCCGTCCTCGGCGCGCGGCTTCATGGTGATCTCCGTGCCGTCGTCCAGCCGGAAGGCGGCGATGTCGATGGCGTTTCCGCGGGCGTGCTCTGAGATCTTGCCCTCCGCGGCGCCGTTTCGAAGCCGGCAGGCATAGGTGGAACCCGTGGTGAGGCCGGTGATCTTCCGGTCGGGCAGCGCGATCTTGAGCGCAGGGTTCACCGTATCCTTCAGCCAGTGGGCGAGGGCGCGTGCGGTTTCGCAGCGCATTTGCGCGCCGCCAGTGTCGATGCCGGGCAGGACCTCCGCCACCTCGAGCGGCTGGGCTATGCCGCAGCCTTCGCCGTCGTCGATGCGGGTGGCCGTTTCATACTTCGTCCCCAAGGCGGCGAGATCGGCGAGGCAGGCCTTCAGGTCCTCGGGATGTTCCGTGGCGATCGGCAGTGGAGGAGGGGGCGGCTCCTCTGGCTCCTTTGGCGGCTCTTTGGGCGCCTCTCCCTTCGGCTCCGTCTCTTTCTCTGGCCTTTCCTTGGCTGCTTCGCCCTCGGCCTCCCTCCCGTCGGCGGTCGCGGGCGGGCTCTCGCCGCCCGGGCCTTCTTCGGGTGGCGACCCAGCGGATTGGGCTTCAGAGGGTTCTTCCGGAGCCGGAGCCGGGGACGGTGCGGCAGGCGCTTGCGTCTCCGGCTTCGGTTCGGGCGTCGGAGCAGCCGCGGCACCCGGCGGAGGTGCCTCGGCCGGTGTTTCCGGTTCCGCCGCCTTCTCCTGCCTATTCACCTCGACCGCAGGTTTCGCTACGGGCATGGGGCCGTTACGCGGCAGGGCGGCGGCCAGAAGGGGCAGGGCCAGGAGGAGGACGAGGGCGGGACGCAGCATGGGGCAGGCTCTGTGGATCGGCCATAGCCAACGCTCGAAACCGGATTTGGTCTCACCCGTTAGAAATCCGCTTGCGGAGAAACGAGACGCGCTGTATTTCTTCGCGCATGATCAACTCGATGAACATCGGTAACTGGTGGTGGGCACGCTGACGCGGCCTTGACCAGTCATGTCCATCGACAAGACCCCAAAGCCGCCCGAGAACCGAGGCGGCTTTTTTGTTGTCCGCGGTTTCGGGTGAGGGAAACGGAGAGCAGGAAATGGTGACGATCATCCGGGACGACGGTTCGGAAACCTACGAGACCAAGGGCGGTATCGCCGTCAGCCGGATGCGCCGGCCGACGCCCTATGCGGATGCGGTCTCCGGCTATGTGGACAAGCGCGACGAGCGGCGGGGCGCCGTCTTCTCCTCCAACTACGAATATCCGGGCCGTTATACCCGCTGGGATACGGCGATCGTCGATCCGCCGCTTGGCATTTCCTCGCATGGCCGCGAGGTCTGGATCGAGGGCTATAACGAACGGGGCGAGGTGCTGCTCTCGTTCGTGGCGGAGAGGCTCGCAACGGTGGCGGACCTGACGCTCGGTGCGCGGACCGCGCGCCGGCTGGACCTGACGGTCAACCAGCCGTCCCGCGCCTTCACGGAAGAAGAACGCTCCAAGATGCCGACGGTGTTCACCGTGCTGCGCGCGGTGGTGGACCTGTTCTACTCCGACGCCGATTCGGCGATCGGCCTGTTCGGCGCCTTCGGATACGATCTCGCCTTCCAGTTCGATGCCATCAAGCTTTCCATGCAGCGTCCGGAAGACCAGCGCGACATGGTGCTGTTCCTGCCGGACGAGATCCTCGTCGTCGACCACCATGCGGCCAAGGCCTGGATCGACCGCTACGATTTTGCCAAGGACGGCGTGACCACTGCCGGCAAGTCAGGCGAGATTGCGCCGGAGCCGTTCCAGCGCACGACCGTGACGCCGCCGAAGGGCGACCACAAGCCCGGCGAATATGCGGAGCTGGTGGTGAAGG
>JAEWOP010000076.1 GCA_023399635.1 Pseudomonadota bacterium | reverse complement strand
CATGGCGGCCACTTCCTCGACTTCGTTAGGATAGACGTTGAAGCCTGAGACGAGGATCATGTCCTTCTTTCGGTCGACGATCTTGGTATAGCCGCGCTCATCCATGTAGCCCATGTCGCCCGACCGGAAGAACCCATCCTTGGTCATCACCTTGGCGGTCTCGTCCGGGCGCCGCCAGTAGCCCGACATGACCTGGGGCCCACGGATGCAGATTTCGCCGACCTCACCGATCGGAAGGGCATTGCCCTCTTCGTCGCGGATCGAGATGTCGGTCGAAGGCAGCGGCAGGCCGATCATGCCGGTGAATTCCTGGCTGTCGAAGCGATTTGCCGTCGCAACAGGCGAGGTTTCCGACAGCCCGTAGCCTTCCGTGATTGCTGTACCCGTCAGCGCTTGCCATCGTTCTGCGACCGGGCGCTGCACAGCCATGCCTCCGCCAAGCGCCAGGATCAGCGACGAAAAATCGACCTTGGCAAAATCGGGGTTGTTCATCAATGCGTTGAACAGCGTGTTGAGGCCGGGAAAGACATGCACCTTGTGCTTTTGCAGTTCCTTCACGAAGGCGGGTATGTCGCGCGGGTTGGCAATCAGGATGTTATGGCCGCCCATGGCGACACCCATGAGGGAATTCACCGTCAGCGCGAAGATGTGGTAGAGCGGCAGCGCGCATACGAAGTTCAGTACTTCAGGCCGATCACGGTTCGTGAATGCCGCGTCCAGCCACATCGAGATTTGCATCTTGTTGGCGATCAGGTTGGCATGGGTCAATGCCGCGCCCTTGGATATGCCTGTGGTGCCTCCCGTATACTGCAGGAAGGCGATGTCGCTGCTAGCAATATCGACCGGCTTCAGCGGCTGGTGCGCCCCTTCTCCCAGCACCTTCTTAAACGGCACTGCCGACGGTATCGACCAGGCAGGTACCAGCTTTTTCACCTTGCGCACGACAAGGTTCACGATGTGCCCTTTAAGGCCGAGCATGTCGCCCATGCTGGTCACGACGATGTGCCGCAGACCCACCTCGGCGGCCACCTGCTGCACTGTATGGGCAAAATTCTCCAATACGAAGATGGTCTTCGCTCCCGAGTCCTTCAGTTGGTGCTCGAGTTCTCGCGGGGTGTAGAGCGGATTTACGTTCACCACCGTCAAGCCCGCTCGCAGGATCCCGTAGGTCACCACTGGGTTCTGCAACACGTTGGGCATCATCACGGCTACGCGGTCGCCCTTGACCAGCCCTTGGCCTTGAAGCCAGGCCCCTACCTTGCGGGTTTCCGCTTCAAGTTCGCGGTAGGTCATTTCCCGGCCCATGCTGGAAAACGCAACGCGTGGGAGGTACTCGACGCAGCAGCTCTCGAAGAGGTCAGCCAGCGACTTGTATGAAAGCGGCGGCATCTCGGCTGGCACAGACGGCGGGTACGACGCTAGCCATACCTTCTCCCCTGGGTCGCCTGAGCGCATGGTGACTTCGTTCATGTTGGGCCTCCTCTTCCCTTTGTTCTTATCCCGCTCAACCTGGCGCAAAGTCCTCCACTTTGCAGCAGAGCGCGACTATGCCATGCGCCTTGATCTCAGGCTATCTCCTACAAGTTTGGTATATAACCTTGACGTAAGCGTCAACGGGAACGAAGGCCGGCACCTCGAGTTCATCTTGGGTAACGCCAACCAACCCGAAGGAGGTATGCGATGTTGCATCAGGAACCACGTGCGGGGCAGGATCCTTACGTCAAGGACACGCCATCGCTCATCGCGAGCGACAAGGTTGAAGGCACCCGCGTCTACGGCGCAGACGGCCAGCATATCGGCTCGATCGCACGTATTCTCTTGGAAAAAAGAGGCGGTCGCGTTGCTTACGCAGTACTGAGCTTCGGCGGCTTCTTGGGTATCGGCGACGATTATTACCCGCTGCCGTGGGAAAAGCTTACGTATGACGAAGAGCTCGATGGCTATCGCATCGATCTGACCAAGGACCAGATCACCGGCGCACCGCGTTATAAGGATCTGGAAGACGATAGCCTCTATCAGGATCGCGGTCGAACGATCTACGACCACTACGGGGTCCCGCCCTATTGGACTTAGCCACTTCCTGGAAAGCATCCGAAAGAGGCCTTCCCGGGCCTCTTTTCATTTGGTTAAGGCCTGCATGCCAATCATGCTCGCCAGACAGGGCCGGCGAGGGATAGATGCTCCAACAGGCAGACAAGGCGGTTGTGCGCAATCTTGAGCGCGAGGATCTGCCGGACGTTGCCCAGCTCTTCCAACGCACCTTCCGTCGCACCGCCTCGGTCCCATCTTCGCTGGTAACCTATCTTGACGACATCCTGTTCAACCACCCGTGGTACGACGACGAGCTACCTTCCAAGGTTTTCGTGTCGTCATGTGGTCGTCTGCAAGGCTTCATTGGAGTCTTTCCGGCACGCTTCGAACTTGAGGGACGTGTTCTACGTGCGGCCTTCGCAGGCTCGATGATGGTGGCAGATCCAGACGAAAACCCCCTTGCAGGTGCACGTCTGCTACGCGCCTTCCTGGCCGGGCCGCAGGACATTTCGCTAACAGAAACCGCCAATGCCACCGCGCTTGGGATGTGGCAGAAGCTCTCGCTGCCGTTCGATGTCGGCTACAGCCTTAACTGGGTACGCATCTTTCGCCCCGCGGGCGCCGCCGCGAACATCGTCGGGCGGATGCCCCTGGCGACGAGTATCTTGCGCCCTGTAGCGTCGATGGCCGACATCGTTGCGGAAAGGGTTGGCTTCTCCACGCTGCGGGTCCTCCCGACACCAGGAACCAGACGCGTCCAGTTTCGCGACGCCACCCTATCAAAGTTCCGCGACGCCGCCCTTGTTCTCAAGGATGTCTTTCCTCTACGGCCGCGATGGGACGCGCAGTCTCTGGACTGGTTGATCGACCACGCAAGCCGGAAAAGACGATATGGGCGTCCCACGTGGAGGATTGCGGAAACGCGCTCCGGCAACATTGCCGCAGCCTATGTGTATTTCGGACGCCCCGGCGGCATGGGCTGGCTGCTGCAGGCCCTTTGTGACCCCGCATCCGCGGGAGACCTGGTGGACGACCTGTTTGCTCATGCGGATGGGCAAGGCTGTAGTGGGATCCGCGGCGGCGCCCACCCTTGGCTGACGTCCGAGCTCATCAGCCGCAAGACCATGTTCCACGGCCGCAGCTGCTATCTCGTGCATGCGAGAGACAAATCCCTGTTGCAGCCAATCCAATCCGGCCAGGCGCTCATCAATGGACTGGCCGGCGAGAATTGGATGCGGCTGATCGGCGATCGCTTCGACTAACGAGACGTGAAACCTCAGTCCAGCATCGTCGCGGGTGCGGCATGCAGGTACTCAGCGACTTTGCGCTTCGCAGCGATATTGCGCCATACTGCATTCACCTCATCGACGGTCAGGCCAGCTGCTGCGCCCACCTCCTCGGCCGAAACCTGGTTGTCGAGTCCATGAAGGCAGATATCCATTCGATCGTACGGTAGGGAGAAGTAGTATTCGTCCTGACCTTGCGGCAAGGACCAGGTGTCCGTCGTGGGAGGCCGGCGGCAGATTTCCTCCGGCACACCGAGCGCTTCTGCCAACTGATAGACTTGCGTCTTGTAGAGATGTGCGATGGGTTTGAAGTCTGCAGCGCCGTCACCATTCTTCACGAAAAAGCCCTGATCGTACTCCAGCCGGTTCGGTGTCCCAGCAACGGCGAAGTTCAGGCGGTCTGCGTGGTAGTACTCGATCTGCTTGCGGGTGCGCTGCTTCATGTTGGCGGCGGCGATCATGCCAAGATAGACCTCAAGCGGCATGCGGTGCCGGCTCTGCTCGCCGGAGGGTGAGGCGACAACAAGCCATGAGATATTGTAGCCGCGGCTGGAGAGTGCGTTCTCAAGCACAACCTTGCAGCCCCATCCTTCGCCAAACTCCGGAACGATCTGGCGAATAAAGCTGTCGCGGCGTGTGTAGCAGCCGGCGGCGGCGAGCGCGGGGCCGATGTCTTCCAGAACTGTCTGGACACTGATAGCGGCCGCAAGGTCCTCACCGAGACGCAGGCTGTCAGGATCGGAATCATGCTCCGGCATGAAGACGCCCGTCACCTTGTCCGGTCCCAGCGCTCGTGCGCAAAGAGCTGCCGTCACACTGGAGTCGATCCCGCCCGAGAGGCCAAGGACGACGCCTCGCTTGCGTAGGTCCTTGATGACAGTCTCGCGGATCCATCCGCAGATGCGCTCGATTTCCGCGTCTGCATCAAGCCGCAGGCTGACAGGGGAGAAGGCCATTGCCTCCGTCGCGATCTTCATGCTCTGGCTCATCAGGCGCTCTCCAGTTGCGGCTCGATGTCGGCGCCGGCGCTCATTCTGATCTTGCCGGTCGTCGTCCGTGGCAGGGCGGCGCGAAACTCGACAGTTTTCGGCACCATGTAATCTTCCAAATGGGTGGCGCAGTGGCGGATGATATCCTGCTCGGTCAAGGCATGGCCGGTTTCCAGCGCCACATGGGCGCAAACCACCTGACCGAAGACAGGGTCGTCAACGCCTGTCACCGCCGCCTCGCGGATGCCCGTCAATCCGTAGAGCACCCGCTCGACTTCCTGCGGGCTGACCTTTTCGCCGCGCGTCTTGATGATGTCGTCCTTGCGGCTGACGAAGTAGAGAAAGCCTTCCTCATCCGTCCGGAAGAGGTCGCCGGTATACAAGCGCCCGCCGGCTTCAGCCGCGGCGACCGCCCGTTTCGTATCGGCCTCGTC
This sequence comes from Pseudomonadota bacterium, assembly GCA_023399635.1. Lineage (GTDB taxonomy): Bacteria > Pseudomonadota > Alphaproteobacteria > Rhizobiales > Rhizobiaceae > Neorhizobium. The sequence goes on along the minus strand of JAEWOP010000076.1, from coordinate 4,771 downwards.
TTTCCAGTAACCCGCCATCACATGCGGCCCCTCGACGACAAGCTCGCCGATAGAGCCCGGTGCAGCGGCCTCCCCTCGCTCATCGATGACGAAGGCGCGGGTGTCAGGAATGCCCCGTCCGACAGAGGTCGGGCGCCGAGCCAGATCTTTTGGTGGCAGGAAGCTGACGCGCAAGCATTCCGTCTGCCCGTACATCACGAAGATGTCCGCTCTCGGCAGGAGGTGCTGAAGTCGTGATGACAGGGCGGGCGGCAAAGCGGCAGCAGCGCTTGTGATATAGCGGAGATGCGGAAGAAGGTCCGTTGGCAGGTCTTTCATGCCTGATATCAAGGCTGCCATGGCTGGCACCAGGGGAAAGCCTGTCGCCTTCTCTTCGGTCAGCCGCTCCAAGATCTTGCGCGGGAAGGCGAAGCTTTTTTCCAGCGCCAGCGTCCCGCCAACGCAGGCCATGGTCACCAGCTGTGTGATGCCGTAGCCGAAGGAGAGCGGCAACACGCTCAGCACGATGTCGTCGCAGGTGTTCTCAAGATATTCAATGATCGACTGGCAGGCGGCATCCACATTCGCGTGTGTCAGCATCACCCCTTTTGGCGTTCCCGTGGAGCCTGACGTGTGGATCAGAAGAGCGAGTGCATGATCATCCTGGAAGCGCGGCAAGGGGCAGCTCACTTCCGTTTCCACCAGCGTCTCGAAACGAAGCAGGCGAGGGTCCGCGTCTATCGAGGCTTGCGCCGCGATGACGACCGTTTCCCTACCTGCAGCAGCGATGGCGGCGCGGACCGTCGGAAGATATCGGCCATGGGCTATGATGGCCGCAGGTTCCACACTGGAAAGGATGCCTGCCAGCTTTGCTGCCTTGATTGACGGGTGGAGCGGGCAGACGACAGCGCCGGCCTTCCACGTGGCAAAGAAGCTTATCGGAGCTTCGATGTCATTATCAAGCAGGAGCAGCACCCGGTCGTGGGGCAAGACTCCCACGCTGCAGAGGCTGGCAGCAAGCCGATCCGAGACGACATCGAGCTCCGCATAGCTCGGCCGCAGGCCACGCGCCACGATTGCAGTTTTCTCTGCAAATTGCCCTACGCTGTCGCGAAACCTTGCCTCGATGCGCATGGTGCGCCGTTAAGCGGCGACCGGCAGCTTGCGTGCCAGGTAGCGTGACATGTTGTCGATGCTGTCGAGGTTTTCGGGTATGATCTCCTCGTCGGCGACGCTGATCCCGTAGGTCGCCTCCAGAAACGCGATCAACTCCAACACACCCGTTGAATCTATTATGCCCCCTTCCAGAAGGGATTCGTTGTCGGAAACCTCCGCATCTGCCCGAAACAGGAAGTTCTCGGCAATGAACTCCCGTACCGCGGGGCGAAACCTCTGTGCCATTGCTCTGCTCCACTCAAGTTCGTCTTGGCGACGCATTTGCCTTCGCGATGCGACGTTATGATCGGCTAGCAGGATTACAGCTCTACCTGAATCTTTTGCTAAGGTGCACAGTAAAGACTTCCCAAAGCCTGCATCGAAAGATGCCTGCCTGCGTTGTGCTGGCCGTAGGGCAATAAGCGCGGAATGACTGCAGGTCAGGATCAGGATTTCACCGCATGAAGATCGCAACCTTCAACGTGAACGGGATCAACGGCCGTATCGACATCCTGCTTCGCTGGCTGGAGGAGGCGCGCCCGGACGTGGTATGCCTGCAGGAACTGAAGGCGCCTTCGGAAAAATTCCCGCATCGCGTGATCGAGAAGGCAGGATATGGCGCTGTCTGGCATGGCCAGAAGAGCTGGAACGGCGTGGCGATCCTTGCGATCGACGCAGAACCCATCGAGACTCGACGCGGCCTTGGCGGCGATCCGGAGGACAGCCACAGCCGCTATATCGAAGCTGCCGTGAACGGCGTCCTCATCGGTTGCCTCTACGCCCCAAACGGCAATCCTGCGCCTGGACCCAAGTTCGACTACAAACTTGCCTGGTACCAGCGCTTCCTGGCGCATTCCCGGAATCTGCTGGAAACCGGTGCTCCGGTCGTGCTCGCCGGCGACTACAACATCATGCCAACGGATCAGGATGTCTACGCACCAGAGCGCTGGCGCGAGGATGCGCTTTTCAGGCCCGAGGTGCGCGAGGTGTTTCGGCAAATCATCGGGCAGGGCTGGACGGATGCCCTCCGGAGCCTGCATCCAGAAGAGCAGATCTACACCTTCTGGGATTACTTCCGAAACGCCTGGGGCCGCAATGCCGGCCTCAGGCTTGATCATCTGCTCCTCAGTCGATCAATCGTGGCTCGACTGGAGCGGGCGGGGGTAGACCGGGATGTGCGGAGTTGGGAGCACACGAGCGATCATGCTCCCACCTGGATCGAGCTTTCCGATCCGTAGAGAACGCTGGCAAGGCGCGCCTACTGCCCTAGATCGCTGCCCGCGGATCACGGCGCGCCAGCCGTTCCAGCAGATAATCCACCTCCGCTCGCGCCGTCGCAGACAGTGCCAGCCCCGGCTTGCGCTGTGCATCCGAAGCAATGACGCCGCGGCGCATCAGCACGTGCTTGCGCACGGCAAGGCCGATGCCAAGCTGCTGCTCGTAGCGGATCAGCGGCAGATGCGCGTCGAAGAGATCATGGGCCTCCTCGCGCTTGCCCCCGGTAAACAGCCCGACCAGTTCAGTCAGCATGTCGGGAAAGCCGTAGCCGGTCATGGCGCCGTCGGCACCGCGCTCCGGCTCGAAGTCGAGGAACATGCCGCCATTGCCGCAGAGGATTGAAAAGGGCCGAAGCTCGCCCGTCTTCTGCATGGCGCGCAGTTTTGAGATTTTTTCGAGTCCCGGCCAGTCCTCGTGCTTCAGCATCAGGCAGGAGGGATGGTTGGCGATCACCTTTGCCACGACGCTGACCGACATCACCACGTTGAGCGTCAGCGGATAGTCCTGCAACACCCAGGGCACGTCGTCGCCGACGGCTTCGACCGCCTGGCCGAAGTAGTTGATGATCTGCTCGTCGGTCTTGAGCGACGGTGTCGGTGCGATCATCACGCCCGCCGCGCCCATGTCCATGGCACTTCGGGCAAGCGAGCGCATGGCTGCGAAGCCCGGGGCCGAAACGCCGACGATCACCGGGATCTTGGAGCGGCCGACCACCTGCTGGATGATGGCCCGGCTCTCCTCCGGCTCCAGCTTCGGCGCCTCGCCCATGATGCCGAGGATGGTGATGCCGGTGCAGCCGCTCTCCTGGTAGAAGTCCGTCAGCCGGTCGAGCGAGACCATGTCGATCGACCCATCGGGCAGGAAGGGCGTGGTGGCGATGGCATAGACGCCCTTGGATTCTACAGAAAAGCTCATTGCGCGCCCTTCCAGGCCTGATAGCGCGCCTTTGTCTCGGCGTTCATTGGGTAAAGGCCCGGGAGTGGCACCCCTCGATCCACCTCCGTCATGATCCAGGCTTCCATCCGCTCCTGCTCCGGTGCCTCCGCCAGCACGGCGTCGAGCAGCTTGGCCGGAATCAGCACCGCGCCGTCCTCATCCACCACGACGATGTCGTCGGGATAGACAGCGACGCCGCCGCAGGCGATCGGCTCCTGCCACCCAACGAAAGTCAAGCCCGCGACCGATGGCGGTGCGGCCACCCCGTTGCACCAGACGTCCAGCCCCGTCCCAAGCACTCCTTCGGCGTCACGTACGACACCGTCGGTCACCAGTCCGGCGACGCCCTTCTTCACCATGCGGGAGCAGAGAATATCGCCAAAGATACCGGCATCGAGCACGCCCATGGCGTCCGCCACGGCCACACAGCCTTCGGGCATGGCCTCGATTGCGCCACGGGTGGAGATGGGAGAGGCCCAGCTTTCCGGTGTCGCCAGATCCTCGCGCGCGGGTACGAAGCGGAGGGTAAAGGCCGGCCCGACTACACGCCCCTGGCCGGGCTTCAGCGGCTTGGTGCCGCGCATCCAGACATTGCGGAGCCCCTTCTTGAGAAGGACGGTGGTGAGGGTAGCGGTGGAAACGCCCTTCAGGATGTCAATGGTCTGCGGATCAAGCGGCATGAAATCTCCTTGCACTGCGGAAGGCAAGTCTGCCTTCCAGGCGCGGGATAATCAGCCGTCGGTTTGGAAGCGTCAAGGAATGGAAGACGCTTCTTTGTCCAGTCGCTTCGAGATTCCTCGAGCGGTCAATTAGAAGGACATTCGGCGTTCAACCAAACGCTGCCTTGCGAGCGGTCCTACGAATTAACTAGTCCTCTTGGTCCGTTCGGTCCGTATCGCCATTCTGAAAAATACGGCGATCCTTATCTACCTTGCCCAGATCGAAATTCTCGACAGGCTCGACGGTCGCGTCGCCGGAAACCGTAACCTTGTCTTCCGCCGAGGGCTTTTCGGACTCGTTCTTCAGTGTGCTGTTGGGATGGCTGCTCATGTCGTTCTCCCGATGGTTTGAACGGGAAACGGTTCAAGGCCGATAATGTTCGCAAATTCTGCGGTATGGACACGAGGAGAGTGGTGCCGCTTGCAGGACTCGAACCTGCGACCCCATCATTACGAATGATGTGCTCTACCACCTGAGCTAAAGCGGCTTGCGAACTTTCGGGTGGCCCGGAAGCGCGAACGAGACGGCTGATAGCGCCATCGGCCCAAGAATGCAAGGTGGGCGAAGGAGGAAAATCGCCGATTGCGACCCGGCGGGTTATCCTCGCAAGCTTCGGTCCAGCACGGGGCCGTCAGGCGCAGATGCGTGCCCTGGCGGCGCGGTATTCCGCATCCAGGCGGTCGACCAGCGCGCTGGTCGGCAC
>JAEWOP010000048.1 GCA_023399635.1 Pseudomonadota bacterium | reverse complement strand
GGAAATTGACGCCGAGTTCCTTTGCCATGATCTGCGCCAGCGTCGTCATGCCAAGCCCCGGCGGGCCGACGAAGAGCACGTGGTCGAGCGCCTCGCCGCGGTTCTTCGCCGCCTCGATGAAGACCTTGAGATTGGCACGCGCCTCGGCCTGGCCGGTAAACTCGTCCAGTGACTGCGGGCGCAGGGTGACATCCAGGTCCTCCCCGCGCTTTTCCGGCGTTATCAGGCGAGCGGCGTCACTCATGAAAATTTCCGTTCAATGTCATTGTCGTCCAATACACGATGGGCGGCTGGTTGGACACCTGAAGGCTCTAGCGTGCCAGCTCCTTCAGGCCGAAGCGGATCAGCTTGGCGCTGTCGGCCCCCTCGCCGGCCGTCTTCAAGGCGGCCGCCACGGCGTTCGCTGCCTGGTCTCGCGAATAGCCGAGATTGGTCAGCGCCGATACGGCATCAGACACCGGCGCTGCAGCAACACCCTCCCCTAGTTCCTGCTTCAATCCGATCCCTGCCGCCGCTTCTCCGGCAAATGCCGGCGCCTTGTTCTTGAGTTCCGTGATGATCCGTACTGCCACTTTCGGACCAACCCCAGGCGCCCGTGACACGGCCGTCTTGTCCTGCAGCGCGATCGCATTGGCAAGCTCCGCAGGCGTGAGTGTGGAAAGTACCGCCAGCGCTACCTTCGCCCCCACCCCCTGCACGCTCTGCAGGAGGTTGAACCACTCCCGCTCCAGCGCCGTCAGGAAACCGAACAGTTTCAGCTGGTCCTCGCGCACATAAGTCTCGATGAACAGCACCACCGCCTCACCCGCAGACCCGACGCGTGACAATGTTCGTGCCGAACAGAAGGCCTCGTAGCAGACGCCATGGACGTCCACGAGAACGTAATCCTCGCCGATCTCGTCAATAGTGCCTTTGAGCTTGCCAATCATGAAGTGCGTCCGTCAGGGGTGGGTTTCGGGGGTGATGAGAGGAACATCAGGAAAATAGGTGCGGTAACCTTTTGGATCGCGTGTGAGGATCGCATGGCCGCGAATTTGGGCATGCGCACCGATGAGGAAATCCGGCAGCACGCTCTCCCGTCCACCGCCGGTCTGTCGGTACAGGCGAAACACTGCACCCGCGGCAAAGGCGGCCGCCCAGGGGAGGCTCTCGCGCCGAAATTCCTCCGAAGGCAGCAATGCCTCGACCTCGTCAATATCGCGGTAGCGGACGGAAAATTCGGCGTAGATGATCGGATTGATGGTCAGCGGCACACGGCCTACGAGCCGGTGCAGTGCATTGCGCGACCATTCAAGCCAGACAGGATCCCGAACGGCGATGTCAACCAGCACATTGGTGTCAACGAGAACGGCCATCTCATCGATCCCGCGTCATGCCCATAAGCGTTTCGGCGTCTATCTCCTGGTCACCGGTTCCCTCAAGGCGCTTTAGGGTTGCCATGAATTCATCAAGCCGATGCCGTTCCTCCTGACGCGAAGGATCCTTCTTCGGCGCCACGATCAGCTTCCCATCTTCGATGGTGAAGATAACCTCTGAATTCGGTTCAATGCCTACCAGCTCACGCAGGTCGCGTGGAATGGTGACCTGACCCTTAGATGTAACGCGCATGGCCGAGCTCCTGTTGGGTAATACTTTATCCAACGAACGGAACAAGTCAAGAACAGATCAGGCCGAAGCCAACACCTTACGCATTCGCTCCCCGCCTCGATTATGGGCATGGCAGATTGCGATTGCCAGCGCATCCGCGGCATCGTTGCCGACGAATGTAGCCTTCGGCATCAGGATCTTCAACATCATGTGGATCTGCTGCTTTTCACCATGACCAACGCCGATCACGGCCTTCTTCACGGCATTGGGCGCGTATTCCGATACGCGCAGGCCGGCCCGTGCCGGCACCAGCATCACCACGCCGCGTGCCTGCCCGAGCTTCAAGGTTGCAACGGCATCCTTGTTGACGAACGTCTGCTCGACCGCTGCCTCGTCCGGCTGATACGCGTGCACCACTTCCGCCAGCCCGTCATGCAACTGGCAAAGCCGCGACGCCAGATCCAGATCTCCATCGGACGTTACCGTACCGGAGGCAACGAAACGCAAGCTGTTGCCTAGCGTCTCGATCACGCCCCAGCCGGTGCGTCGCAGGCCGGGATCGATGCCGATGATGCGAATCGTGTCACTCATGGTCCCTACTCTATCTTGCGCTCACTCCCAGTGCCATGCAGGAAGTGAACAAAAGAGAAACACCTTGAGATCGGTTCGTTAATCACCATTAACCTTGTTGATCGACTCTCGTGCAAAAGGCCCGCCTCTGCCGCAACAGCCTTCCGGTTGCCGCGTTGCTTATTCAGAAACATCGCATCCGGAATCATGAGGAGGCCGTTATGCAGGATCGAGATAAACTCGAGATGGAGCTGCTGGAACTTCGCACCGTCGTGGATGCTTTCGACGGCAGTTTGCGAAGGTTGGCAATGGGAGACCTGCATCAGCGGATCGACCAGCCACTTCCGCGGGGATATGATGCCCTGAGGAAGGACTTCAACCGGGGCCTTGCGTCCGTCAGCGCAACGATTGATACCATCGTAACCCGGTCGCAGGAGGTGCGGCTGGACGTGGACAGCGTTCGCCACAGCCTCAGGCAAAAGGCAGCCGACGAAAGCTCCCGCAGTTCTCAGCTCGCAGTCATTGC
>JAEWOP010000001.1 GCA_023399635.1 Pseudomonadota bacterium | reverse complement strand
CCCGGTATCAACCCTGATGCTCGCAGATCTCGCGAGGCTGCAAGGCTATGACCGTCGCTGGGTGAGCATCGAGGATATCTCTCCCAATCTCGTACAGGCCGTTATGATGTCCGAGGATGGGCAATTCTGCCGTCATGGCGGAGTCGACTGGGGAGAGATGAAGGCGGTGGTAGAAGAGGCGCTGGACGGGAAAAACACCCGAGGCGCCAGCACCATCCCGATGCAAACAGTCAAGAACCTCTTCCTCTGGAACGGTCGGTTCTTTATCCGCAAAGTGATGGAGCTGCCCTTGGCCATTACTGCCGATTTCGTCTGGTCGAAACGGCGGACGATGGAAATCTATCTGAACGTGGCGGAGTGGGGGCCGGGTGTCTATGGAGCGGAAGCAGCTGCCCAGCACCACTTCGGTGTGGCAGCGCGGGATCTGACGCGCAAGCAAGCCGCTCTTCTGGCTGTTGCCCTGCCCAATCCCATCACACGGGTTGCCAGCAAGCCAGGCCCAGGGATGCGCCGTCTGGCACAGCTCGTCGAAAGGCGAGCCCGTAATTCCGGGGATTACATCACCTGCATTTATGGCTGATGTTCAGCCTTTTCATTGGTCGTTGGCGACGAAGCGAGATATCCCAAATCGATCGACGAATGGGAGAGGTTCATGGACCGGTTGACGCTTTATATCGCTAACAAGAACTACTCATCCTGGTCTTTCCGCCCTTGGATCGCCATGACTGCCGCCGGCATTCCTTTTGAAGAAGTTCTGATCCCGTTCGATTTTGCGGCAGGCAATCCAGGGTTCCGGGATATTTCCCCGACAGGCCGTGTTCCTGTGCTCCATCACGGGGCATTGCGGGTATGGGAATCGCTGGCCATCATCGAATATGTAGCCGAGCTCTTCCCCAATCATCCGGTTTGGCCAGAGGAGGCTCATGACCGGGCTGTGGCTCGCTCCATCTCCATGGAGATGCTATCTGGCTTTCGCGCCCTTCGCAGTGCCTGCCCGATGAACATGCGCCGGGCCAAGAGGCAGATCAGCCTGCCGGAAGGCGTTCAGGATGATGTTGCTCGGATCTCTTCGATCTGGAAGGATTGCCGCAGCAAGTCGGATGGCCGTTTCCTGTTCGGCTCCTTCAGCGCCGCCGACGCCATGTTCGCGCCTGTCGTCAACCGTTTCGAGGTGTACGATCTGGTGACTGATGCGGAGGTGCTCGAATATATGGCGGCAGTGAAACAACATCCAGCATGGCAAGAGTGGCAGAAGGCGGCTCTTGCGGAAACCTGGGTAGTCGCCGAAGACGAGGCTTGACAGCGGCACGGATTTTTTGGCGCGGGGACTGGTCAAGTGCCCGTACAGCATGTATAAGCCGCCCCAATTTCCGATATTGAGGCTTGTCCATTTCGGCTTGATGTGCCGGGGACGATGCTTTCGCACGAAAGTGGAGTAACGAGAATGGCTGTACCTAAGAGAAAAACAAGCCCATCGAAACGCGGCATGCGCCGTTCGGCAGATGCGCTGAAGAACCCGACCTTTGTCGAAGACAAGAACTCCGGCGAGCTGCGCCGCCCGCACCACATCGACCTGAAGACGGGCATGTATCGCGGTCGCCAGGTGCTGACGCCAAAGGAAAGCGCGTAAGCGCATTCCAACAGTTCCAACGAAAAAGGCCGGGAAATCCCGGCCTTTTTTGTTGTTCGAGTTTGCGTCAGAGGCTGTCGATGCGGTTTTGAAGTGTCCGCAACTGTTCTTTCAGATCATCGATATCCTTGGCGTCGCTCTTCGTTGCCGTCGACGGATTTGCTTTCGGCGCGAAAGGAGAGAACATCTCCATGGCCTGCCGGAACATCTCTGTGTTACGGCGCACCTGCTCCTCCATCAGCTGAATAGGTCCCTGCAGATTCTTTGTCAGCGGGGTGTCGCCCAATGCCCGCGTCATCTGCTCCCGCATCTGGACCTGTTGCTCGGTGAAGGCCTGCATGGAGTGCTCCAGAAATGTGGGAACCACCACCTGCATCTGATCACCATAAAAGGAGATCAACTGCCGCAGGAATGAGATCGGCAGAAGCGTATTGCCGGTCTTGGATTCCTGTTCGAAAATGATCTGCGTCAGCACTGCGTGGGTGATGTCTTCGCCCGTCTTGGCATCCTGGACGAGGAACTCTTCGCCTTTCTTCACCATCTTGGCGAGGTCCTCCAGCGTCACATACGTGCTCGTGCCCGTATTGTAGAGGCGGCGGTTGGCGTATTTCTTGATGATGGTTTCGCCTTCGTTCTTGGCCATGTCTGTCTCCTCGGCCTCTTCATTCGTCGTGAAGAGGGCTCTCCCAGTCAAACACTAAGCCCAAATGCTGGAGACTGACAATGCAATTTTGTGCATCGCAGTGCGGGGCAGGCTGCCGCGCAGCAAGGGGTTAAGCAGTTGAAGCGACCGTCTTGTTCGGCTTTCTGCCCGTTTGACTTCGGGTGCGAGCTTTGCCAGTGTCTGGTAAAAGAACATTATCAGGAGGAAGCCGGTGAGCCAGACTTCGATCGTCATCGCAGCCGCAGCCCGTACGGCTGTGGGATCGTTCAGCGGTGCCTTTGCCAATACTCCCGCCCATGAACTTGGAGCCGCCGCCATCAAGGGCGCGCTGGAACGCGCCAAGGTTGGTCCGGAGGACGTCGACGAGGTGATCCTCGGACAGGTATTGCCTGCGGGGGAGGGCCAAAACCCTGCAAGGCAAGCCGCGATGAAGGCAGGTGTGCCGCAGGAGGCGACCGCCTGGGGCGTCAATCAGCTGTGCGGTTCCGGTCTTCGGGCCGTTGCGCTCGGGATGCAGCAGATCGCACTGGGAGACGCGAAGGTCGTCGTTGCAGGCGGCCAAGAGTCTATGTCGATGGCCCCGCACGCAGCGCATCTTCGCAATGGCGTCAAAATGGGCTACATGAAGATGATCGACACCATGATCAAAGACGGCCTGACCGACGCCTTCTATGGCTACCACATGGGCATAACGGCCGAAAACATCGCCCGTCAGTGGCAGCTGTCGCGCGACGAGCAAGACAACTTCGCCGTCGCCTCGCAGAACAAGGCAGAGGCCGCCCAGGCAGCGGGCCGCTTCAAGGACGAGATCATCCCCTTTGTCGTGAAGGGCAGGAAGGGCGATATCACGGTCGATGCCGATGAATATATCCGCATAGGCACAACGCTGGAGAACATGGCCAAGCTGCGTCCAGCTTTCGACAAGGAAGGTACAGTCACGGCCGGCAACGCTTCCGGTATTAATGATGGTGCCGCCGCTGTTGTCCTGATGACAGAAGAGGAAGCAGCACGTCGCAGCGTTTCCCCGCTTGTGCGCATCGTTTCCTGGGCGACGGCCGGCGTCGATCCGCAGATCATGGGCACCGGGCCTATTCCCGCTTCCCGCAAAGCGCTGGAAAAGGCTGGCTGGAAGGCGGGCGATCTTGATCTGGTCGAGGCTAACGAGGCGTTCGCTGCGCAGGCGTGTGCAGTGAACAAAGAGCTGGGTTGGGATCCTGCCATCGTCAACGTCAATGGAGGTGCTATTGCGATCGGTCACCCGATCGGCGCCTCTGGCGCACGAATTCTCAATACGCTGGTCTTCGAGATGAAGCGCCGTAGCGCGCGCAAAGGCTTGGCCACGCTTTGCATCGGCGGTGGCATGGGCGTCGCCATGTGCGTGGAGGCTATGTGATCGCAGCCGAACGCCGACGAAGCCTCGGAAAAGGCTAGGGGCAAGTGCCTGAGGAGGAGAGGCTCTAATGAGTAGAGTTGCTTTGGTGACGGGAGGCACACGAGGCATCGGTGCCGCCATATGCGTGGCGCTGAGTGCCGCAGGTTATAAAGTTGCAGCCAGCTATGCGGGCAATGAGGAGAGGGCTCGCACCTTCAGCGAGGAAACGGGCATCCCTGTCTTTCAATGGGATGTATCGAACTATCAGGCATGTGCCGATGGTGTCGGTCGAGTTGAAAGCGAGATCGGCCCGATCGAGGTGCTGGTGAACAATGCCGGTATCACCCGCGATGCGATGTTCCATAAGATGACTCCAGACCAATGGAACGAGGTGATCGCAACCAATCTGAGCGGCCTCTTCAACATGACACATCGCGTGTGGGGCGGCATGCGGGAGCGCGGCTTTGGCCGCATTGTCAACATCTCGTCGATCAATGGGCAGAAAGGCCAGATGGGGCAGGTCAACTATGCTGCGGCCAAGGCGGGCGATCTAGGATTCACGAAAGCTTTGGCGCAGGAGGGGGCTTCAAAGAATATCACTGTGAACGCAATCTGCCCCGGCTATATCGCGACGGAAATGGTCAAAGCGGTCCCGGAGAATGTGCTGCGGGAGAAGATAATCCCTCAGATACCGGTGGGACGGCTCGGCGAGCCGGAAGAGATTGCCCGCTGCGTTGTCTTCCTGGCGTCCGATGAAGCCGGCTTTCTTACCGGTTCGACCTTAACGGCCAATGGAGGCCAGTACTTCGCCTAATTCTAAAGATTGTAGCTTAACAGGAAAAAGGCGCCGGTCTGGCGGCGCCTTTTTCCATTGATGACCGATTAGCGGCAGCGAGCTTCGTAGGTGCGGCCATAACGATCGCGATAAACGCAGTAGCCACTACGCTCCTGGGAAGCGCCAACCAGGGCACCGACTGCACCGCCTGCAACAGCGCCAACCGCTGCTCCACCCCAGCTATTTGTGGCCACACCGCCAATAACTGCACCGGTGCCGGCGCCGATGGCCGTGCCACGCTCCGTGGATGTGCAAGATGCCAATGAACCGATGAGTGCGCCTGCGAGCAAGATCTTTTTCATGTTGGTTTCCTTCCCGTTTTGATGGAGCTTCAGTTTAGATCCTGCCCATGAGCAGGAGGATGAGCACGATGACGAGGACGAGTCCAAGACCCCCAGACGGTCCGTAACCCCAACCACGACTGTAGCCCCAGTTCGGCAGAGCGCCGATCAGAAGCAGGATTAGGACCACCAACAACACCGTTCCGAGCATATCGTATTCTCCGATCCCTGTTTTCCAGGATGCGGGAACAAACGTCTCTTCTACTGTTTTGTTCCAGCACCGGCGTGTTGAGGAAAATGAGATTTCGGCAAGTGGTAAACAAACGAAAACAAGAGGCGTTCCTGCTTTGAAAGAAGCCGCTCAACGCACCTAGAACAAATCAGGAAAGGTAGAGTCCGCGATTCGTTGCGCGTTCGTACTGATCTGTTCCGGTCGGGATCCATTATCTCCTGGAGAATCCCTCTGGCTTACTTGTCAATGATGGGCAGGATCGCCATGTCTGGCTGACGGGCCGCTTTCGATGGTGTGCCCATTGTATCGCATGGACACCGCTTTGAACTTTCAGCCCATGATGCTCAGTGGGCGCGGCGTGACCGCCGTGCTCGGACCGACAAATACCGGCAAGACGCACTATGCGATCGAACGGATGGTTGCACATGGCAGCGGCGTCATCGGTCTGCCGCTACGTCTTCTTGCACGGGAGGTCTATACCCGGGTCGTCGAGAAGGTGGGCGCTCCTGCCGTCGCCCTGATCACCGGCGAGGAGAAGATCTCGCCGCCAGGCGCGCGTTTTTCCATCTGCACGGTAGAAGCCATGCCGCGCGAAACCAAAGCTGCCTTCGTCGCCATCGATGAAGTCCAGCTCGCCGCGGATCTCGAGCGTGGGCACATCTTTACAGACCGCATCATGCATCTACGTGGGCGCGAGGAAACTCTTCTGCTCGGCGCAGGTACGATGCGAAAAATCCTGGAGCGGCTGCTTCCTGGAATTACGATCGTCGAGCGGCCGCGCATGTCGCAGCTGTTTTACGCCGGGCAAAAGAAGATTACGCGATTGCCGCAACGCACGGCCATCGTCGCGTTCTCCGCCGATGAAGTCTATGCCATTGCCGAGTTGATCCGGCGTCAGCGGGGCGGCGCGGCCGTCGTTCTCGGTGCCCTGAGCCCCCGCACACGGAACGCGCAGGTCGGCCTGTATCAAGAAGGTGACGTTGAATATCTCGTTGCGACTGACGCGATCGGGATGGGACTTAATCTTGACGTAGACCATGTCGCCTTCGCACAGGACCGCAAGTTTGACGGCTTTCAGTTCCGAAACCTGAATCCCGCCGAGATGGGTCAGATCGCCGGCCGCGCCGGCCGTCATGTTCGGGACGGTACGTTCGGTGTTACAGGCCAGGTTCAGCCCCTGGACGAGGAGCTGATCGAACGCATCGAGACGCACCACTTCGACGAGGTGAAGGTGCTTCAATGGCGTTCCAAGGCACTGGACTTTTCGTCCATCCGCAGCCTGCGTGCCAGCTTGGATGTGGCGCCGACGGTTCCCGGCCTTACCCGGGCGCTGCCGGCGATCGACAGCCAGGCTCTCGACTATCTGTCCCGCTATCCGGAGATCATCGATACAGCAACGGGCCCTGAGCGCGTGGAGAAGCTTTGGGAGGCCTGTGCTCTTCCCGATTACCGGCGCATCGCGCCTGCTCAGCATGCTGACCTTATTTCGACTCTTTTTTCCGATCTTGTCCGCTTCGGCACGGTGAATGAAGATTTCATGGCTGAGCAGGTACGGCGGGCCGATCGGACGGATGGCGAGATTGACACGCTTTCGGCGCGCATTGCGCAGATTCGTACCTGGACCTATGTCTCCAACCGCCCTGGCTGGCTTGCCGATCCGACACACTGGCAGGAAAAGACAAGAGAAATTGAGGACAGGCTGTCCGATGCCCTACATGAAAGGTTGACGAAACGGTTCGTTGACCGCAGGACATCTGTGCTCATGAAGCGCCTGAGAGAGAATGCGATGCTGGAAGCTGAAATCAGTGTGAATGGTGATGTCTTCGTTGAGGGTCATCACGTCGGGCAGTTGGCTGGATTCCGGTTCACTCCGATTTCGGGTGCCGAGGGCCCGGATGCAAAGGCTGTCCAAGGTGCAGCGCAGAAGGCTCTGTCGCTGGAGTTCGAAGCTCGGGCTGCGCGTCTTTATGCATCCGGCAACGGCGATCTTGCTGTCGGGTCCGACGGTTTCGTCCGTTGGTTGGGTGACCCTGTAGCGCGCCTTGCTGCCAGCGATCATATCATGCGCCCGCGCGCAATCTTGCTGGCGGACGAGCAACTGACAGGACATGCGCGCGAGCATGTTCTGGCTCGCATCGAGCGTTTTGTGAACCACCACATCGCCACGGTGCTCAAGCCGCTCGATGACCTTTCGCGGGCGGAGGATCTCCAGGGCCTAGCCAAGGGCCTTGCCTTCCAGATCGTCGAAAACCTTGGCGTCCTGTTCCGCCGCGACGTCGCCGACGACGTCAAGATACTTGATCAGGAAAGCCGCGCCTCCATGCGCCGCTACGGCATCCGGTTCGGCGCTTATCACATCTTTATGCCGGCGCTGCTGAAGCCGGCTCCGGCTGAATTGATCACTTTGCTTTGGGCACTCAAGAATGACGGCCTGGACAAGCCCGGCTATGGCGAACTCATCCCGGCACTCGCGGCCGGCCGTACCTCGGTTGTCGCAGACCCAAGCTTCGAGCGCATGTTCTACAAGCTCGCGGGCTTTCGTTTCTTGGGCAAGCGTGCGGTGCGCGTCGATATCCTTGAGCGTCTGGCTGACCTGATTCGTCCTCTTTTGCAGTGGAAGCCGGGTACGCCGCGGCCTGACGGTGCCTATGACGGCCGCCGCTTTGTTGCAACAACCTCAATGCTCTCCATTCTGGGTGCAACGCCGGACGATATGGAAGAAATCCTGAAGGGATTGGGTTATCGCGCTGATGCCGTAAGCGCAGCGGAAGCTGCGGCCTTCCTGTCGGCTCAGGAGCCCGCGGCCGCGGAAACACAGCCCGCTGCAGTGGCAGAAATGTCCGAAGGCGGTGAATTACCCGCGGCAGATGCTTCGCCAGCAGTTGCAGAAGATGGCGCTCAATCTGGCGGACAACCTCAGCCAGCTGCCGAAACTGTGGCCGACACCCAGGAGCCTCAAGCGCAAGAGTCTGTTCCTGGCGAGGCTCCGGTTGAAAGCGGTGAGCCTGAAGCTCCGAAGCCAGTGCTTCTCTGGCGTCCTGGTGGACGCAACGACAACCAGCGAGGCGCTCGTTCTCAACAGGGTGAGCGGCGTCCTGGCCCGCGTGGCGACAAGCGCGCCGGGGGAGAAGCCGGTCAACGCCAGAACGGTCGCCCGAACCGTGAGAGCCGCCGGCCGGAAGGGAAAGGCGACCGTCCCGGTCGAGGCGAACGCAACGAGCGCCAGGAGCGCGGCAAACCGCCGCAGCAGCCGGCACGCTTTGAGTCCAAGCCACCGCGGAAGGAAAAGCCGGTCGATCCGGATTCGCCGTTCGCCAAGCTTGCTGCCCTGAAGGAGCAGTTGAAGAAATAGGATGACGGTGGAAGATCGGCCACAGAACGGGACGCAGCAGCGCATCGACAAGTGGCTCTTCTTCACCAGATTGGTGAAATCCCGATCCTTAGCCCAGTCACTGATCCTGGCCGGCGGCGTGAGCGTAAACGGTAGATCCGTTACCCAATCCAGCTTTGTTGTCCGACCGGGGGATAGCATTGAGCTTCTTCTCGAGCACCGCGACGTATGTCTTGTCGTGCGGGGGTGCGGCACGCGTCGCGGGCCGGCGGAGGAGGCGCGGCAACTTTACGAAGAGATTGCTGCCGGAGCAGAGCCCAGGCAGCTGACACCATTCGAGAGGGCACAGCGCCGGCCGCGTCCTGGCCAGAGGCGCGATGGAGCTTAACCGGCTTTCGCTGCTGCCATGCGGGTGAGGAAGAATGCTTCATATACAGAGGTTTCGATAGAAGCTTTATCCTTGCAAGGCGCCAGGAAAGGTTCTACGTCACGGTCAAAACAAGGGATGGCGCCGCTTGCATGGCTGGTGCGCCCTGCCGGTCCTGCTTCCTTTCCTGCCTGAGCCGGCCGATCGCGATTTCTGGAGTGCCGCATGACCTACGTCGTCACCGACAACTGTGTTCGCTGCAAGTACACCGACTGCGTTGAAGTCTGCCCGGTTGATTGCTTTTACGAAGGCGAGAACTTCCTGGTCATCCACCCCGATGAATGCATTGACTGCGGCGTTTGTGAGCCAGAATGTCCAGCCGAAGCCATCAAGCCCGACACCGAGCCGGGGCTCGACAAGTGGCTGAAGATCAACACCGAATATGCGCAGATCTGGCCGAACATTACGGTGAAGAGAGATCCCCTTCCCGAAGCCAAAGAGATGGATGGCGTTGCCGGCAAGTTCGAGCAGTACTTCTCGCCGGAGCCTGGCAAGGGCGACTAGCCGAACCTCGCGCGAATCGGGCAGGCGCAGCGCGCTACCTATTGAAGGCGGCGAGACAAGCTGATGCTGATTCGCCGCATACAAAAGCAATTTATTGATTTCGGCACTTTTTTGTGGTAGACAACAAGAACTGTTCCACAAGGCGGCACGCGCGTGCCCAGAAAACATCACGAAAGCACCAGATCGCTCTTGCGCGGTTCCCGTGACATCACAAAGATCCTATGTGTCGTCGCGCCCGCAGTCGAGTTGTTTTTTCGCGCACGTTAGTCGGACCAGTATTGAGTGACCCGACGGTTTCCCCCGTCTCATCCGGGCCTGCCTGACCCGGCCCCGGTCGTAAACCGGGTGCGTAACAGGGAGTTTGTGAAACGAATGACTACCCAGCAGAAAAAACCTTCTTCGGCGCGCCAGGGCTTCAAGACCGGCGAAGCGATCGTGTATCCCGCTCATGGCGTTGGCATGATCACTGCGATCGAAGAGCAGGAAGTTGCGGGCATGAAGCTCGAGCTTTTCGTCATCGATTTTGAAAAGGACAAGATGCGGCTGAAGGTGCCTGTCACCAAGGCTGTCGCGATCGGTATGCGCAAGCTTTCCGAGACGGACTTCGTCGAGCGTGCCCTTAAGGTCGTTCAAGGTAAGGCGCGGGTCAAGCGCACCATGTGGTCGCGTCGCGCTCAGGAATATGATGCGAAGATCAATTCCGGTGACCTGATCTCGATTGCCGAAGTCGTGCGGGATCTTTATCGCGCGGAGAACCAGCCGGAGCAGTCTTACTCGGAGCGTCAGCTGTACGAGGCAGCTCTCGACCGCATGGCCCGCGAAATCGCTGCGGTCAACAAGATGTCCGACACGGAAGCTGTTCGTCTGGTGGAAACCAATCTGGCGAAGGGCCCCAAGCGCGGCAAGGCTATCGAAGAAGACGAATCTCAGGAAGAGGCGGCTTAAGCCCTCCTCACATCATTCCTCTCCAGAAAACCCGGCTCAAGGCCGGGTTTTTCTTTTGGAACCTTTTCCTTTGGCCGACGTTTACCCGCCGGAACGGCGAACTCGTGCCTGGCATTTGCGGCAGAAGTTTCCGAGCGTTTCATGACTAACTAGAGGGCGAATTGCCGTTGGCAAGTGCTCGGGGAACGAAGAAGGGACGCAAGTTTTCACGATAGGCATGCGCTGCACGTGCTTCGGCCCGTGACGCATCGACATCGCGTCTGCCTTGCCAGGTCAGCCAGATTTCACGGAGAAGACGATGAAAGCCATGTCCGCGGACCGCAATATGATCAAGATAGCCATGTCCGCTCCTTACCTCGCCAGAGAGGAAGAGCGGGATCTTGCGATCCGCTGGAAGGACGATAAGGACCAGGACGCGCGCAATCAGATCGCGCTTGCCCATATGCGTCTTGTTATCGCCATGGCATCCAAGTTCCGCGGCTTTGGGTTGCCGATGAGCGACCTTGTGCAGGAAGGGTATGTAGGCTTGCTGGAGGCAGCGGCAAGATTTGAACCTGCCCGCGACGTGCGCTTCTCGACCTATGCCAGCTGGTGGATCCGTGCCTCGATGCAGGACTACATCTTGCGCAACTGGTCCATCGTCCGCGGCGGGACCAGTTCAGCGCAAAAAGCGCTGTTCTTCAATCTGCGCCGCCTGCGTGCGAAGCTTGCACGTGGCGACAGCAACCTGACCTCCCGGGCCATCCATGAAGAGATTGCTGTCGCTCTTGGCGTGAGCGTGGCAGACGTGCAGACGATGGACGCACGACTTTCCGGCAACGATGCTTCCTTGCAGGCGCCCTCCATCGCTGGCGATGCAGATAGCGGTGAGCGGCTGGATCTTCTGGCGAGCGCCGAGCCCCTGCCGGATGAACAGGTTTCCGGCATGATCGATGGCGAACGTCGCCTTCGCTGGTTGCAGGGTGCACTTACCAAGCTGAACGACCGGGAAAAGAAGATCATCCGAGCGCGCCGCCTGACGGACGACGGCGCTACCTTGGAAGCCCTGGGTGCGGAGCTGGGGATATCCAAGGAGCGCGTCCGCCAAATTGAGAGCCGCGCGATCGAGAAGCTCAAATCGGCTTTGGTCTCGGCCAATCCTCAGATGGCGGTCGTCTGCTGACAGCTATTCCGAAATGATCTTGACCCGCTGGCCTGGCGAAACCGATGCGCCGGCGGGCATGGCATTGATCAGCTTGAATAGGTCGAGCTTGCGATCCGTTCCCATCATGCGCGCTGCAAGCGTCGTCAGAGTGTCGCTCGGCCCTACTGTCACAACCCGAACTCTGAGCGGCTTCAAAGACGTGATCTCCTGAGGGGTCATTTGCCTGAAGCTTGATTTCAAAACGGTGGAGACCTGAACCAAGCTCGGGCTGCCTCTTGGCACAGCGGTCAGGAAACGGAAAATCTGATCGTTGAGCTGGACCACCGTCACATCAAAATCCCAACGCTCAGCAGAGGCGCGGGCCGTCGCAGCGGGCAGGCCATTCACCGTCGTCGCCTGAACAGTTTCAGGTTGTAGACCGGCCACCCAGCCACTCGTCAGATAATTGGTCAGGCTGTCGACGTCGCCGGCATCGACCCCATCGAAGCGGATGGCGGTGTCATCCGGACCCGTTGCAAGCACGGCATCAACCTTGTTGTCGATGCGGAAACCGGCGGGCACATCGAAACGGATACCCAAGCCGCCGTGAAGAAATGTCTGGCCGCGGACGAAGCCTTCTTCGGGGCTGTCGCCATAGAGAAGCCCGTCGATTCCTGCCACATAGTAGTCGCGGCCACGGTCACCAACAGTGCCCTCCATGCCCTGGGCGCGGGCATGGCGCCTGGCAAGTTCCACCCGCTGCGGTGCGTTTGGATGGCTGGAAAGAAAGTCGAGGCTCTGATCGGTGTCAGGATCTGCCGAGGAGAAGCGGGCGTAGGCAGCCATCGAATCGAGGAACCGAGGTGCTGCGTAGGGATCGTACCCCGCCTCGCCCAACATCCGGATTCCGATGACGTCAGCCTGAAGTTCCTGTTGCCGAGAAAAGGCGGCGAGGCGCAATTTTCCACGAGCCAGAGCCTGCTTGCCTGCGAGATCGCTTGAAAGGACTTCCGCAACCACGCGGCTGGCAATGACCTCAGCCTCTTCTCGCCGCTGCCGCTCAATACCGTGGTTTGCCGTCACATGCGCCATCTCATGCGACAGCACCGCGGCGACCTCTGACGCATCGTTTGCCAGAGCCAAGAGGCCACGCGTGACATAGAGATAGCCACCCGGCAGCGCAAACGCGTTGATCGCGGGGGAATTCAAGATCGTAATTCGGTAGGATTGTTTCGGGTTCTCGGAGACCGCGGTCAAGGCACCAGCGATACGTGCAACAAGTCGTTCGGTCTTCTGGTCCCGGTATTCACCGCCGTAGCTTGCGACGATCCTTGGATGCTCACGCGCGCCCATCTGCGCGCGCGGATCGTTCTTTTGAACTTCATCGACGATTTGTGGAGAGGCAGAAGGCGACACGTTTGGCTGATAGGCCTGATCCAAGACAGACTGGCAGCTCGACAACGCAAGTGCCGCGGCCAAGACGAACGCGCCAGCTACGGACCTACGAGCGGGACGAAGGGATCGGGCGCCTTGCGGCGGAAGCCGCCTCGGCGGGTTCTTCGTCATATTCGGAAGTGTCATCATTAAGATCCGCTATCCGATCCGCGTCAGGCTCGATGCTGCCTCAGTCAAAACTGCGCCTGCAATAGTGTCGACTTAGCGATTTCGATATCACGATCACAGGGCCTGTTTCTGAAATAGGCATCGCGAAGGTAACCGAAAAGGTGCTGTTGCTGCGATGCCACTCTGCCACGACCAAAATGTGGCAGGAGCCTAGCCGTTGAGGAAACTGTCGATCGCCGGAAGATGTCGATGGGTAAGCAGATCGACCGTGGTGGAGTTGAGAAGGATGCGACCCTTCTCGATAAATATGATGTTCTGCGCCATGCGCTGCACCTCATCTGGATCATGGGTCACGATCAACACTGTGCTTCCGGCTTCCCGCTGCAGTTCGACCAGAAGTGACGCCATCTGCAAGCGCAGACCCGGGTCGAGGGCGGCAAAGGGTTCATCCACCAGCAGTACGGGCTTTCGCCGAACCAGCGCCCGGGCGAAGGCTGCCCTCTGCTTCTCTCCTCCGGAAAGCGTTCCCGGCTTGCGATCTTCCAGTCCCGCCAGACCAACACGAGAAAGCGCCGACGAGACCGCGGCACGGTCCTTTGGGGAAAGTCTCAGCGAAGGATGAATCCCGAGCCCGACATTTGTGAACAGATCGAGGTGGCTGAACAGGTTGTTATCCTGGAAAATCAGCGACACCGGCCGCCGAGAAGGATGTTCACCTGTCATGTCATGTGCCCCGAAGAGGACGCGCCCGGAGTCGGGTTGGTCAAAGCCCGAAATGAGATTGAGCAGTGTCGACTTGCCTGATCCGGAAGGTCCGATGATAGCAGTGATGCAGCCAGCCTGGATGATGCCGGCAAAGCAGAACCGGGTTTCGCCCCGCGTCAGCCGCACGTCCTCCAGATAAATTTCCGGGCCTTGTTCAGCCTGCTGCACCTTTGCTCCTTTCATCGGAGTTGCCGAAGGTACCAGCAATCGTCAGAGCCAGGCAGCATAGTCCCAGGATCAACGCGAGGCCGTCGGCATCGGCAGTGCGATAACTGGACAAACGGCTATACAGCAGCCAAGGCAGCGTGACGAAGTCATTGGACCCGAAGAGGGCAACAGCCCCCAGA
Organism: Pseudomonadota bacterium; assembly: GCA_023399635.1. Classification (GTDB taxonomy): domain Bacteria; phylum Pseudomonadota; class Alphaproteobacteria; order Rhizobiales; family Rhizobiaceae; genus Neorhizobium. The sequence continues at coordinate 9,124 of JAEWOP010000001.1, read as the reverse complement.
TCCCCAAGCGAAAGCGCCATGGCAAAAGACAAGGCTAGAGCGGCTGGCTTGAGAAGAACCGGGCGATCGATATGCCAAAGCCTCCACAAGCCCGAAAGGCCGAGGCTTCCAGCCAGCTGCGAGGTCCGTCGGTGATGTGTTTCCATCGCCGGCTCCAGCACGCGCATCACGAACGGCAGCGCCATCAGCGCGTTGATCACGACAACCAGCATCGGGGCAAACTTGGCGACGTCGCCGAAAGGGCGCAGCAGCAGAAACCATCCGGTACCCAGCACCACTGGGGGAACGAGAAGAACAAGCGATGAGGCGCCGACGAGCAGGGTTCCATATGTGCTGACAGCCGCGCCTGATCGTCGCGTCTCCGACACCGTAATCCTGCCGCTTGCAATCGCGGCGGACATGATCAGCGCCAGCAGGCCCGATGAGGCAGCAATGGCGGCACTGGTAAAAGCGGCCTGCAGGAATGCCTCGCTCGAGACCAGTCGCGCCAAATCTGCCTGAAGGCCTCCTCGAACGATCGCTATCAGCGGCAGTAGAAGGAAGAGAACGCAGATCAATATCATCGCGGCGTCCCACGATCGCGCAGCGGCACTATCGCCGTCAAAACGACGAGTGGGTGCAGCAAAGGTCGTCTCTGACTGGTTCGGGTACCGCATCAGGCCAAGTAGCGCCAGCACCAGCGCTGTCACGCCAATCTGCAGCAGCGACAGTGCGATCGCTCGCGCAGGATCGAAATCGAAGCGAAGCGACTGGTAGATGGCAACCTCCAGCGTCGTTGCCGCCGGACCACCGCCAAGAACAAGAACGATGGTGAAGCTGGTGGCGCATAACATGAAGACGAGGCTGGCGATCCCGGGCAGAACGCGCCTTAGTGCTGGCCATTCAATGAAGCGGAGGACGGAAAGGGGGCCCATGCCAAGTCCCGCCGCCAGTTTCCAGTGTTCGCTCGGCAACCGCTCCAATGCCGCGACCATAAGCCGGCAGGCGAGAGGCAGGTTGAAAAACATGTGCGCCAAAAGGATGCCATTCAGCCCATAGATGCTGATGGGCTGGCTCAGAAAGCCAGACGTCATGAGAAGGTTATTCAAAATGCCTTCTCGACCCCAAACCGCAATCAGCCCCAGCGAAACGACCAGTACAGGCAAGCCCATCGGCAGTGCCATCAGCCGCAGGATCCAGACCCGTGCCGGGAAATTTTGCTGACGCGCCAGGGCAAGCGCGACCGGAAACGCAAACCCGAGCGATAGCAGGGTGGAAAGGGCGGCCTGCAGCAGCGTGAAGCGGAGAACGCTCCAGGTGTATGGGGTAAGGATGCTGCCGCCCGACGAGATTGGTTGGAACGTCAGGAGCGCGAGCAGGGCAGCCGCGATGAAAATGAGGACGGCGGCAAGAGCAATTGCGCTGCCGCCGAAGCCGAGCCATCGCTGCCTTAGTGTCAGCATCGACTGAGATTACCGGGCGCTCATGGCCGTCAACCATTCCTCAATCCACGCCCGGCGGTTCGCCGCGACTTCATCTGGATCCTTGAGGAAGGTTTTTTCGGGTTTCACCAAGCGATCGAAGGCAGCCGGCAGCGGTTCGGACATGGCAGCCGCGGGCATCATCCAATTCGTCGTCGGGATGATATCCTGGAAGGCCGGCGTGATCATGAACTCGAGGAACTGTTTCGCCAGATCCTTGTTCTTTGACGTCTTCAGCATCCCCGCCAACTCGATCTGGATGTAGTGGCCTTCCGAGAACGGAGCGGCCTGGTATCGCTCGATGCCTTCGGCAACCATGTGATATGCCGGCGAGGTGGTGTAGGAAAGAACCATCGGAGCCTCACCTTTGGTGAAGAGGCCATAGGCCTCGGACCAACCGGGGGTAACGGTCAGAACTCGCCCACGCAGTTTCTCCCATGCCTCAGGGGCATCCTCGCCATACACTGACTTCATCCACAGAAGCAGGCCCAAGCCAGGTGTCGACGTGCGGGGATCCTGGATGACAATCTTCTGCGATGGATCGCCCTCGACAAGCTCCTTCAGGCTCTTCGGCGGGTTTCGTATTGCCTCTGTATCGTAGACCACTGCGAAGTGGCCGTAGTCATAGGGGATGAAGGTGTCATCGTTGTAGCCACCCGGGACATCGACCGAAGTTGTTTCCAGTCCGTGCGCATCAAACAATCCGGTTGCCCTGGCTTCCGCTGCGATATTGGTGTCGAGGCCGAGGGCAAGGTCAGCTTCGGTACCCTCCCCTTCGAGCTTCAGTCGTGACAGGAGTGCAACGCCGTCAGCAACGCTTATGAAATCCAGCGTGCAGGCGCAGGCCTCCTCGAAGGCCTCCTTCACCCGCGGGCCTGGGCCCCATTCGGCGGTAAAGCTCTCATAGGTGTAGATTGTGAGTTTGCTCTTTTCCTGCGCCGTTGCCGGGTGAGAAAACGCCACGGCCGTGAGGGCAAGCAGGAAAAGATTGAGCGTGCGCATCGAGGCCTCCTCGTTCGGTGGAAAGGGGAAAACAGGCATCGATGAAGAGCCGTCTAATCCCTCCGCCGGTGTTAACCGGATCAGGTTCCGCGGGTTGGCATCAGCCTCTCAGCCGCATGAAGCGGCACCCCGTTAGAGCGTCTCAAGGTGTACCCAGTCCTTTGGGACTTGGCAAGGCGTCAGCCCTCAGTGCGCGTGCTGAAAGACCCGCAGTTCGCGAGGCTGGGCAGCAAAGCCACCCGTGCGCGTGGCAACGGCATAATCAATCGATTGCTCGACGACATGTGGCATCACTGGCTTGGTCAATACGCCCAACGGGCCAGTTTCGATCGCGTCGACTTCCTCGGGGTTGGCTGTCATGTAGATAACCGTCAGTCCGTAAACCTCGGCGAGTTCGCGCCCGAGCGCCGGCCCAGTGCGCCCGTCTGCAAGATTGACGTCCACGAAAGCAATATCGGCAGCCTGCGCAAGCGCCAAGGCATGGCTGCGTCCGCTGGCAAAGCCAGCCACTTCCAAACCCATGGCCTCCACCGTTTCGGCGACGTCGAGCGCGATCAGGAACTCGTCTTCGATGATCAGAACACGCTGATGGCGGGGCGTCTGCATTAGCCGACCACTCGATACACTTGCCAGCATTGGAGATCTCCTGCGGGTTGCGGTGCCAGTGTCGTGTGTCTCAGATTGGCACTGCTCACCGAACGAGTGTCCGGAATTATTGTTCCTGTTGCTCCGGGGAAGGTGCGGCCAAGAGTTTAGTATGGATAACGGAGGGTTAACGCTAGCCCTCGAGCTCCTCGCGCAGCATCTCAAGCTCCAGCCATTCTTCCTCCATCTGCGTCAGGCTGCTGCGCAGGTTTTCCAGCTCCATTGCCAGCTTGTTGAACGTTGCCGGGTCTCTGGAGAACAGGCCCGGATCCGCCATCTTCGTTTCCCGGGCTTGAATGTCTGCTTCCGTCTTCGCCATATCCTTGGGCAGGTTCTCCAGCGCGAACTTCTGCTTGAAGGAGAGCTTGCCCTTGTTCTTTCCCACCTCGGGTGCTGGTGAGCTTATCTCGGGGCGAGACTTTTCCTGCTTTTCTAGGCGCCGCCGTTCCTCCTGCGCGCCTTTCCGCTGGGCCAGCATATCGGTATAGCCACCGGCATACTCGATCCAGCGCCCATCCGGCGCTTCCGGGTTGGCCGGAGCGATCGTCGATGTCACCGTGCGATCAAGGAAGTCGCGGTCGTGGCTGACCAATACGACAGTGCCGTTATAGCCGGCGACGATCTCCTGCAACAGGTCGAGCGTCTCGATATCAAGATCGTTGGTCGGTTCGTCGAGGATCAGCAGGTTGGATGGTTTGGCCATGATCCGGGCCAGCATCAGCCGGGCCCGCTCGCCGCCCGACAGGTTCTTGATCGGCGTGCGGATCTGTTCGGGTTGGAACAGAAAGTCCTTCATGTAACCGGCCACATGGCGCTGTTCACCGTTGACCAGCAGTGTCTCGCCGCGACCGTCAGTCAGGTAGTGGGACAGCGTGTCCTCCGGATCGAGGTCCTCACGCTTCTGGTCCAGCGTCGCGATCTCAAGCTTGGTCCCGAGCTTCAGGGTACCGGAATCCGGCTCAAGCTCACCGATCAGCATTTTCAACAGCGTCGTTTTACCGGCGCCGTTCGGGCCGACCAAGCCGATCCGGTCGCCACGATGCACCCGAATGGAGAAAGGTGCGACTATCGAGCGTCCATCATAGCTCTTCGTGATGGCTTCTGCCTCGATCACCAGCTTGCCGGATTCGCGTCCTTCAGACACCTGTGCCTGCACCGAACCCTGCGGCCCCTGATGACCACGATATGCACTGCGCATCGTGTGCAGTTCACCCAGCCGGCGCACGTTTCGCTTTCGGCGCGCCGTCACGCCGTAGCGCAGCCAATGTTCCTCGCGTTCGATCGCCTTGCCGAGCTTGTGCTGCTCCAGTTCCTCCGCCTCCAGCACCTCATCCCGCCAGGCCTCGAAAGAACCAAAACCGCGGTCGAGCCTGCGGGATGTGCCGCGGTCTAGCCAGACGGTGGCGGTCGAGACCTTCTCCAGGAACCGACGGTCATGGGAGATCACCACCAGAGCACTACGGCTTTTCCTAAGCTCGTCTTCCAGCCATTCGATCGTCGGCAGGTCCAGATGGTTGGTGGGTTCGTCGAGCATCAGGATGTTGGGCTCGGGCGCCATGACACGTGCCAAAGCGGCGCGGCGTGCCTCCCCACCCGAAAGCCTCGCCGGATCCTCCTCGCCTGTCAGCCCCAGATGCTCCAGAAGGTAGGTGACCCGGTAGGGATCATCCCCCGCCGTTAGCCCGGCCTCCGCATACTCCTGAACGGTTGCGTAGCCGGAGAAATCCGGCGCTTGATCGAGATAGCGGATCGTGGATGCCGGATGCCGGAACACCTCGCCGGACTGCGGCTCCACCATTCCCGCGGCGATCTTCATCAGCGTTGATTTGCCAGAACCATTGCGGCCGACGAGGCAGATGCGGTCGCCGGGCTCCACCTGCAGACCGGCTCCCGCCAAGAGCGCGGTTCCGCCGAAGCTCAGGTGGATGTCATCGAGTTTTAGGATAGGCGGTGCCAAGGTTTCAGGCTCCAGTCAGGTCATAGGGGCGGGCCAAGATAACGGCCCTGCCTTGTTTCAGTGAAAAGCGAACGGGCCCTTCGGCAATGTTGGATATGGTGCGCGACGAGCCGAACGGCAAAGAGAAGTGCTCGAGGGGATAACGCGCGTGGGTAATCGTCAGCCCTTCGAGATCGGACAACCCGATCACGGAAAAGAGCGAGCCATGCGGCAGATCGAGAAGCCGTTCGGACTGCGCCAGAAGCGGTACGCCCTCCTCCCGTCCCGAAGTCAGCAGGATATCCACATCCTGCTCCGCGAGCCTCAAGCCGAGCAAAATGTGCTGCAGGGCATGATCGCTCCTTTCGCCCCCCAAGGCGCCCGCCAGGATCAGCCGTTGCGCCCCTCTCGCGATCGCCTCGGCTGTCGCTATCTCGCCATCCGTTTCATTCTTGGCTGACGGGAAGGCCTGACGCTCCACCTGCGGCCATTCTTGAGACAAGGAAGCCGGCGTGGAGTCGAAATCGCCCACCCATAGCTCTGGCTCTATCCCGAGTGCCGCTGCATGCCGCATGCCGCCGTCCGCTGCAATGAAGCGGCTTCCCTTCAACGCATGGCGGAGCCGATCGGTCAGGGTTAGTTCGCCGCCAAGCAGGATGGTGAAGGTCGAAGGGGTCATACGTCAGCCATTAACCGAAAGCTCGGCCGAGGCAAAGGCCGTGCGCCAAGGCAGGTTATTCTCGCAAGATTGACGCCTGAGGCAGAAGCGCCTAATAGAAGGACACTTCGTGGTGATTTGGCCGGCCGGCTTGCAGCCACGTTAAACAAGTCGCTAAAGGGCCGCGCGAAGTCCACTTTCACGCGCCGGTAGCGATTTGCTCGTTGCCGGCTTTTTATTTGTGAGTGTGCGATGCCGATCAAGATTCCCGATACGCTGCCCGCTTTCGAAACCCTTGTCGAAGAGGGTGTGCGGGTCATGACCGAGACGGTCGCGGTGCGGCAGGACATTCGTCCGTTGCAGATCGGGCTCCTCAACCTCATGCCGAACAAGATCAAGACAGAGCTTCAAATGGCGCGCTTGATCGGAGCGTCGCCGCTGCAGGTCGAGCTTTCGCTCGTGAGGGTTGGCGGACACAAGGCGAAGAACACGCCCGAGGATCACCTCCTCTCATTTTACCAGACTTGGCAGGAAGTCAGCCATCGGAAGTTTGACGGCTTCATTATCACCGGTGCGCCTGTCGAGACGCTGCCCTTTGAATCGGTGAGTTACTGGGAGGAAATGCAGCAGATCCTCGACTGGACGACGACCAATGTTCACTCGACCATGAATGTCTGCTGGGGCGCGATGGCGGCGATCTACCATTTTCATGGCGTGCCGAAGCACGAACTGAAGGAAAAGGCTTTCGGCATCTACCGCCACCGCAACCTCTGCCCCTCCTCCATTTTCCTCAGCGGCTTTTCTGACGACTTCCAGGTTCCTGTATCACGCTGGACCGAGGTGCGCCGTGAGGACATCGAGAAGGTCCCGGGTCTCAATATCCTGATGGAATCGGAGGAAATGGGCGTCTGCCTCGTGGAGGAGAAGAAGGGGCGCCGCCTCTATATGTTCAATCACGTCGAGTATGACTCCACCTCGCTTGCCGAGGAGTATTTTCGAGATGTCGATGCAGGCGTTCCAATCAAGCTGCCGCACAACTACTTCCCCCAGGATGATGCAACGCTGCCGCCGCAGAACCGCTGGCGCAGTCATGCCCATTTGCTGTTTGGCAACTGGATCAATGATATCTACCAGACCACGCCTTACGATCTCGACGAGATCGGAACGAGATCGACGGACTAATCGATATCGCCTGGCTTTGCCGTTGCACCGGCAGCGCAAATCGATCAGGTTCCATCGGCAGTGACTTGGGGAGTTTCATGGCTGAACGCGAGATCTTTGGTAAAACGGCAAGCGGTGAGACTGTCTACCGCGTGAAGCTCACTGGAGGCGGGCTGACCGCCTATGTCATGACTTGGGGCGCCGTGATCCAGGATCTGCGGCTGGCAGGCCACGAGCCGCCGCTCGTTCTCGGCTTCGACAACTTCGAGGACTATCCAAAACATTCCTCCTATTTCGGTGCCACGCCTGGCCGATCAGCCAATCGCATCACCGGTGGCCGGTTTGAACTGGATGGCCGGCAATACCAGCTGGAGCTCAACGAGAACGGCGTGACCCATCTTCATGGCGGCAGCGACGGGATGGCGAAGCGCAACTGGGAAATCGTCGAGCTTGCAGATGACCGCGTGGTGATGCGGATCGTTGATCCTGACGGTCGCGCCGGCTATCCCGGCAACTGCACCGTCACCGCGACCTATCACCTGCATGGCGACGGCGTGCTGACGGTTCTGTATGAAGCGGTTTCCGACCAGCCCACGCCCTGCAATATCTGTCAGCACACCTACTTCAATCTCGATGGCAGCGAAACCGCTCTTGGCCATGACATCATGATTGCTGCCGATCGCATCACAGCCGTTGACGAGCGTCAGTGCCCGATGGGAGTTCTCATTCCCGTTTCAGAAACCGCCTTCGACCTGCGCGAAACGGGACCAATGGATCGCCAGGAGAACGGCGAGCGAGTGCTGTTTGACCATAATTACTGCCTTTCGGACGAGCGGGTCGAAAAGCGTTCTGTGGCGATGGCGCGCAGTCCGATCTCCGGTGTTTCACTGGAAGTTCGGACCACGGAACCCGGTGTGCAGTTCTATTCGGGTTACAAGTTGAACGTTGCAGTTCCAGGACATGGCAGCCGACGCTATGGGCCCTTTGCGGGCTTTTGCCTGGAGACGCAGATCTGGCCGGACGCCATCAACCATCCCAACTTCCCCAACGCCGTGCTTCGACCGGGAGAGGTGCTGCGGCAGGAGACGGACTACGTCTTCGCAATAAGCTGATGGAGCCATCTTCGGCCTGATGATGTCGGGCTGAAGGCCCTTTCTTGGGGAACACCTTGTAGCGCTAAACATTCTGCCTTCAGCTAAACCTGGAGCGCATCATGAAGGTCGTCCTAGCAATCTTAGGCGGGCTCAGCCTTTCCGTTATGGCATTCGTAGGCGGATTGGTGGCAGCCACCATTTATTTCTCTGCCGGCGAAGACAAGAAGCAGCTGGCCGACGCAACGGACCTCTGGACCAATCATCCAGTGCGGGTGGATACGACCTCCACCGATCTTGAGCGTCTTCCCGGCCGTACCGCGTCGCCGGCGCAAGCCCAACTTGCGGGTAATTCGAATCTTGATGGCCAGGGGGACCAAGAAGTCGCGATGACGCGGTCTGAAGAAGCGGTAGCCGGGCAACTCGTCTCTCAGCCCATAGACGGAACCATCACCGGCTCAATCCCGTCCTCCGAGCAAACAGCGGCACCCAATGATGCTGGCGAACCGCTTCTAAGCGAAGCGCATCTGGAGTGGTGCTCTTCGCGGTACCGCTCTTATCGCCCTAGGGACAATAGTTATACACCCTATAGCGGTGGGCGCAGGCAGTGCGAATCGCCATTCTCAGCAAATATGGCTTCCAGTTTGTCTCCGGGACAGGACGTTTCTCCACCTCCGGCGGACGGCGACAGCTTCGCAGACGAGGATGCACCCTCAGACGATCACGGCGCTGAGCAGGCTGTTGCGAGCAGTGTGTCAGGCTATGGAACCGCGGAACATGCCGCGTCCTGCTTTGCCCGCTACCGTTCATATCGACCGGAAGACAACACCTACCAGCCTTATGGTGGGGGCCCTCGACAGCAGTGCCAATAAAGCTGCAACACCAAGCCGTCTTATAGACGCTTGTATCATTGGTGATGCAAAAAGGAGGAGAAATGGAGCGGGTGAAGCGATTCGAACGCTCGACCCCAACCTTGGCAAGGCGGAAATTGTCATGTCCGCAGGGTTTCAGCCGGTGCACTCGCGTTGATCAGAATACGCGAGCTGTTGATTTCCACTGAGAGCTGACCCGGCATTTCCACCGAGAATTGACCCGCCTTTAGGTATCGTTCGTGTTGTTGGTCGGGGTCAAGTTCTTGCGTTTCTCCTTTGATGTTTTGGGCTGATGGGCC
>JAEWOP010000259.1 GCA_023399635.1 Pseudomonadota bacterium | reverse complement strand
TCCAGAGGCTGCAGATCTCGTCTTCACCGCGCCATGGCGGGTTACCGTCGTGGGGCTGGACGTGACTATGAAGACGGTGATGACGAGCGGCTTTCTAGCCGAAATGGCATCTGCGGGAGGCAAGCCTGTGCAACTGCTTTCCGAGATCTCGCAGTTCTACATTGATTTCTATCGTCACCGCGTCGGTGACGGCATGGTGGTCCACGATAGCTGCGCCTGCGTTTACGTCGTGGCACCGGAGCTCTTCACAACCCGTAGCGGCCCGATTCGCGTGGTGTGCGGTGGAATCGCCGACGGTCAGACGATCCAGAAGCCGGATGGCCGGGTGTTCCCGCCGGGGCATTGGGATGGGCACCCAAGCCAGCTGATCTGCACCGATGTCGAGGCTGTTCGGGTCCTGGAGGTTCTGCGAGCGGCCATTGTCGAGGGGAGAGCGGCTTAGAAGGGATCAGTCATTGCCGGCGGCAGCGGTCAGGCGGTCTAGATCTGGTACCGTCACATGGCGGTTGTTCTCGATCTGGATGATGCCCTCCTTGCGCAGCTTTGTCATCTGGCGGCTGACGGTTTCGATCGTCAGCCCCAGAAAGTCGGCGATGTCGGCGCGCGACAGCGGCAGTTCGAAGACATTGTGGTCATCCGACTCGAGGTCGTTATGGCTGGCGATCAGCGCCAGAAAGCTTGCCACCTTTTCCTGTGCGGTTTTGCGACCCAGCGTCAACATCCAGTCCCGCGCCTCATCAAGCTCCTTGAGCGCCTGATGGTGCAGCAGATGCTCGAGTTCCGGCGTCTCAGCAATGAGACGCTCGATCGCCCGACGGGGAAAAACGCAGATTTCTGTTTCTGTCGCCGCCTCTGCCGCCATGCGGCTTTCGCCGAGAAAGGGACGCCCCATGAAATCCGGTGCAAATTGCAGACCCACGATCTGCTGGCGGCCGTCAGCCATCACCTTGGAGAGCTTCACGACGCCCTTCAGGATATTGCTGTAGCACGAGACGTTTTCGCCTTGGCCAATGAATTCCGTGCCTGCGTCGATCTTGCGGCGTGAGGAGTGCTTGCTCAACTCGTTCAACTGGGCAGGTGCCAATGCGGAGCATACTCCTCCGTGACGCGCCTCGCAGGCACCGCAGACAGCAGGCATCTCCGCAGGTCTGGTCTGTCTGTTGAACATGTCCATGATGAGTGTTTCCATTTCGTGCGACTGCGAGATCATGTTGATCATCGTCAATTCGAGCCGACGCGAATTGATCTACATCAAGGTTGGGACAAACTCTCCCTGTTGGCTCCTCGTGAACACACCGGGCTTGCGATGAACCAGACACTGCTTGCGGTGCGACCGTCTTAACGCCTGCCCGCATGCGGGTCTCGGTCGCCATTCGATCGGTGTTTGAGCAACAGTTGGTCCGCAATTCATGCCTTCGGGAACACGGGGATTGGCATTCGGCTACGATTTCCCTATGTGGAACGCTGAATCGACATTTCAGAGGACATTTGGCGTGACTGCTACATTCGACAAAGTTGCCGATATCATTGCGGAAACCAGCGAGATCGATCGCGAAACGATCACGCCTGAAAGCCACACGATCGATGACCTCGGCATTGACAGCCTCGACTTCCTCGACATCGTCTTCGCGATCGACAAGGAATTCGGCATCAAGATTCCGCTCGAGCAGTGGACGCAGGAGGTCAACGAAGGCAAGGTTTCGACCGAGGAATACTTCGTCCTCAAGAACCTCTGCGCGAAGATCGACGAACTGAGGGCGGCGAAGGGCTGAAAGGTCATTCCCAAGGCGTCGCATGCTGCTTGAATACTTCCAGATGATCGACCGGGTAGAGAGCGTGGACCTCTCTATCAATGTCTTGAAGGCACGGTCGGTGGTACCAGCGGAGAGCCCGGTCTTCGAAGGTCACTTCCCGGGGATGCCGCTGGTTCCCGGCGTTCTTCTGATCGAGACGATGGCGCAGGCCTCCGGCATGCTGGTGCTCGCAGCGACGGGTTTTGCGGCGATGCCGTTCCTGATGTCGGTCGATGGCGCCAAGATGCGCTCCTTCGTGGAGCCGGAGGCAGTGCTCGACATCGAGGCGTTTCTGGAGCATGAGGGATCCGGCTACGCCGTCACGAAGGCAAAGATCACTTCGGACGGCAAAAAGGTCTGCGACGCGCAGCTGAAGCTGCGTACGATGCCGTTCAGCGAGGTGCCGCTTGCCGATATTGTTCGCAAGCGTGCACAAGAAGTCGGGCTCATGGACGCGCTTCAAGCTGGCGCGTGACCGCCAGGTAATGAGGACAGGATGAGCAAGTCTGACAATGATGTCGTGATCACCGGGGTCGGGATCGTCACCTGCTACGGCGTTGGCAAGGAGCCGCATATTGCGCTTCTGTCGTCGGCCGAGGTGGAGCCGCCGCGGGTCGAGACGGAGCGTTTCAAGCCTTATCCCGTGCATCCGATGCCGGAGATTGACTGGTCTCAGCAGATCGCCAAGCGTGGCGACCAGCGGCAGATGGAGAACTGGCAGCGGCTCGGCGTCTTCGCCGCGGGCCTGGCGCTCGATGATGCCGGTCTAAAAGACAACGCCGAAGCCTGTGCCACGATGGACATGATCGTCGCCGCCGGCGGTGGCGAGCGTGACATCAAGGTGGATTCGCTGATCGTCGACGAAGCGCTGAAGCGCAATGATCGGGAGACGCTGCTCAACGAGAAACTGACGACGGAACTACGCCCGACGCTTTTCCTCGCGCAGCTTTCCAACCTTCTCGCTGGGAATATCTCGATCGTCCACAAGGTTACCGGCTCCTCCCGTACCTTTATGGGCGAGGAGGCGGCCGGCATTTCGGCCGTCGAGACCGCCTATCACCGCATCAAGTCCGGTCAGTCGACGCACTCGCTGGTCGGCGGTGCTTTCGTTGCAGAACGTGCCGACATCATCCTGCTCGTCGAGGGCATCCGTGCCCATGCAACCGGCGCCTGGTACCCGCTCTGGCAGCGTTCGGCCGACGATGGCGGCGGCATGATTATGGGTTCGGTCGGTGCTTTCCTAGTGCTGGAATCGCGTGCGAACGCCGAAGCGCGTGGTGCGCATATCTGCGCCGCAATCGATGCGGTCGAGGGCGACCGCGGCAGCCGGGACGATGGCAAGCTCGAGAAACGCCTCGAGCGGCTGGCGAAGCTTGCCTCGGACGCGGATCCGGCCCAGACGCTGGTCTTCTCCGGCGCGAGCGGATTGATTGATCCGACGGAGCGCGAACGCGATGTGATCCAGAAAACCTTGCCCGGCGTCACACTGCGCGGCTACGGCGGGATGACGGGCCATGGCATGGAAGCGCAATTCCCGCTCGGTCTCGCGTTCGCAGCGCTCGCGCTCGACGGCGGCCTTCGCGTCCCTTCCTTCGATTCCAGCCATGAACAGCCGATGCCGGCGCCGGCGAAACGCGCCGTGGTGACGACGGTTGGCTATACGCGCGGCGAGGGCCTTGCGGTCCTGTCGCCGAACGCGTGAGGAGAACGACCATGAGCGATAACCGCTTCACCGATCATCTCGGCCGTCCGATCATTGCCGTCACCGGTATGGGCGTCATCACGTCGCTGGGGCAGGGGCTGCAGGACAACTGGGCCGCACTTACCTCCGGCACGTCCGGCATCCACAAGATCACCCGCTTTCCGACCGAAGGCCTGTCCACGCGCATCAGCGGCACGGTCGATTTCATCGACGTCCCCGCCGACAACGCCGTTGAACGCTCCTACGCCTTCGCGCGTGAAACGACCGCGGAAGCACTGGCGCAGGCGGGCCTCTCCGGAGACTTCGAAGGCCCGCTCTTCTTGGCGGCACCACCGGTCGAGCCGGAATGGTCGGCGCGTTTCGCACTGGCCGATCGCGCACCGCCGTCGCAAGCCGAAGGCGACGCTTATGACCGCTTCCTGACCGCCATGCGCGAGCGTCCGGACCCAGCGTTCCTGGAGGCCGTCCAGTTTGGTTCGATCTCGGAGCGCCTTTCCGACAGGTTCGGCACCCGCGGGCTGCCAGTAACCCTCTCCACGGCCTGCGCTTCCGGTGCCACCGCAATCCAACTCGGTGTCGAGGCGATCCGCCAGGGCCGCACCGACCGTTCGCTCGTCGTGGCCACCGATGGCTCGGTCAGTGCCGAGGCGCTGATCCGCTTTTCGCTGCTTTCGGCCCTGTCGACGCAGAACGATCCTCCAGAGAAGGCGTCCAAGCCGTTCAGCAAGGATCGCGACGGCTTCGTCATTGCTGAAGGTGCGGCAACGCTCGTTCTCGAGTCGCTGGAGTCGGCCGTCGCCCGTGGCGCGAAGGTGCTCGGAATCCTCAAGGGCTGCGGCGAGAAGGCTGACCACTTCCACCGAACCCGTTCCTCACCGGACGGTGGCCCGGCTATTGCCACCATCCGTGCGGCGCTGGAAGATGCCGGCATGGACGAAAGCGGCATCGGCTACATCAACGCTCACGGCACGTCGACGCCGGAAAACGACAAGATGGAGTATGGCTCCATGCTCGCCGTCTTCGGTGATCGTCTGAAGGATATTCCGGTCTCGTCGAACAAATCGATGATCGGCCATACGTTGACGGCCGCCGGTGCCGTCGAGGCGGTGTTCTCGATCCAGACGATGCTGACGGGGACGCTCCCGCCGACGATAAACTACGTCAATCCGGATCCGGCCATCGTCCTTGATGTGGTGCCGAACCAGAAGCGGGATCAGCAGGTTCAGGCTGTGCTGTCCAACTCCTTCGGCTTTGGCGGGCAGAATGCCAGCCTTGTCATGACGCTGCAACCGGCTTAGAGACCGTCGCCAATCCCTTCTGACGATCTGGAACGCCTTCGGGCGAAGGAAGACTTCTTATGCGTGCTCTGCAACTGATCGACGACCGCAAGCTCGAGGCTGTGGACATTCCCGAGCCCGAAGCGCCCGGTCCCGGCGAGGTGACGCTCCGCGTCAAGGCCGTCGCGCTCAACCACATCGACGTCTGGGGCTGGCGCGGTATGGCGTTTGCCAAGCGCAAGATGCCGCTGACGATCGGAGCGGAAGCTTCAGGCGTGGTCGAGGCGATCGGCCCGGGCGTCTCAAACGTCCTGCCTGGGCAGTTGGTCTCCATCTACGGTGCGCGGACTTGCGGGCTCTGCAAGCCGTGCCGTGAAAAGCGTGACAATCTCTGCGAAAACGTTTCCGGCGTCCACGGCTTCCACCTCGACGGCTTCGCGCAGGAAAAGACGAACCTGCCGGCGCGGCTGCTCGTTCCGGCCCCTCCTGGTGTCGATGCGGTTGGCGCAGCCTTGGCACCGGTCACCTTCGGCACCGTCGAGCACATGCTGTTCGATAACGCCAAGCTCGAGCCGGGCGAAACAATTCTCGTTCATGCTGGTGGTTCCGGCATCGGCACGGCGGCGATCCAGCTTGCCAAGAAGACCGGATGCACGGTGATCACCACCGTCGGTTCGGACGACAAGATCGAGCGCGCGAAGGCGCTAGGCGCCGATCATGTCATCAACTACCGTACCGATCGCTTCGAGGGCGTCGTGCGCAAGCTGACAAAGAAGAAGGGCGTCGATGTCGTGTTCGAACATGTCGGCGCCGATACCTGGGCGGGATCCATGCTGTGTATGAAGCGGGGAGGACGTCTGGTTACCTGCGGTTCTACCTCCGGCGTATCCACGAACATGAACCTGATGATGCTCTTCCAGCAGCAACTGAAGCTGCTCGGCTCTTTCGGTTGCCGCATGGAGAACATGGCAGATGCCATGCAGAAGATGGCGCGCGGCGTGGTTCATCCGGTAATCGATACGGAAGTGACGTTTAACGATATCGACCGCGCGCTGGAGCGGATGGAAACGCGCCAGGTGTTTGGCAAGATTGTCCTGCGGATGGATTGATCCGTTGAAGATGTTTGTGACGAGGATCGTTCTCGCTCTCCGTCGCTTCCAGCAATGGCTGGTGGCGCAAGCAGCTTTTGGCGCCCTCAACATGTTGAAATTGTTCCCGGCAGATCCAGCCATGAACTTCGCAGATCGAGCGGCGCGCTGGATTGGCCCGAAGCTTCGCCGTCACCGGCTGATGCTGACCAATCTTCGCAATGCATATCCTGAGAAGGCTGAAGCAGAGCGAGAGCAGATCGCGCTGGCAAGCTGGGGCCATATGGGCCGGCTTGCTGCCGAGTATGTTTTTCTCGACCGGTTGTTCGACTTCGATCCGGAGCGAGCCGAGGCCGGCCGTGTTGAAGTGTCAGGTACCGAGATCTTCCTTGATCTGCGCGACAATCCGCGGCCCTTCATCGTCTTCACAGCCCATTCGGGCAATTTCGAACTCCTGCCGGTCGCGGGAAAGAGCTTCGGGCTCGACGTGATGGTGCTGTTCAGGCCGCCCAACAACCCATACATCGCCGACAAGGTGTTCAGCTTCCGCAGTGCCCGTATGGGCCAGCTTGTTCCCTCGCATGCCGGATCTTCATTTGCGCTGGCGCGGCGGCTGGAAGCGGGAGGCGGCGTTGGGGTGCTTGTCGACCAGAAGTTCAAGAAGGGGCTCACGACCAGCTTCTTCGGACGCCCGGTGCGCACCAATCCTCTCCTGGCCAAGCTGGTTCGGCAATTCGATGCCGAAGTCTATCCGGCGCGCTGCATCCGCCTTCCGAACAACCGCTTCCGGCTGGAAATCGAGCCCAGAATGGACATTCCGCGCGACCCGAACGGAAGCCTGAATGTGCAGGCGACAGCGCAATTGCTCAACGACAAGGTGGAGAGCTGGGTACGGCAATATCCGGAGCAATGGCTTTGGTATCACGACCGCTGGCAGATCAAACAGCACCTGAAGAACTGATCGACCGTTCCGCAAGGCTTTCAGCAATGCTCACGCAAGCTTAATGTGATAATGTATCAGCTGTTGTGAATATACGAGAGCAAAGGCATCTGGAGTTGCGGTAGCGAACGCTGGCGGGGTATGGGAGGTTTCGATGGAAGCGCTGGTCGATCTGTTCTGGTCCAAATACAACGACCTTCGCCACGCCGTCGATCGGGACGATTCCGTAGCCGTTCGCCGTCTCGATGGGGAATTGGACCCGTTGCTGCAGGCGATTGTCCAGCATCAGGTTTCTGATCCGGTCAGTATCCAGGCGCAATTCCGTTTCGCGCTCGAGCTGCTGCAAGAGGAGGCAGACGATCGGGGATGCGTCAACCGAAATGGTTACCTGCTGCAGCTTCTCGTGGAACGCTATCTCACCCTGCAGATCGGCCGGGCTGCGAACGCCCGCGTGGCAGGCGAGAGTAGCACCGCAGTGACGTCCTCCCAAACGAGCGAGGCAGCGGTTCTGGATTCTGGCCTGTTCGATCGTATTCCTGAACGGATCATGGTGGTGGGACACGGCTACAAGGTGTTCTATTCGAACGAAACCAATGCGCAACGGCTCGGTCAACCGAAGGAAAAGCTGCTGGGGCGGCACTTTGCAGATGTGATCGGCATCTACCACTTCCAGCGCGACCTGCGTGCAGCTATCGACCGATGCCTTGCCGGCGAGTGTCTGTCGCACACTTATGCGGAGCAGCGGGAAGACCGGACCGTCGTCGTTCAGTGCCGGCTGTCCCCTTGCTTCTCCGACACATCGACGCAGCTTGGGGCCCTGGTGGTACTCCAGGAAATGGCGGATCGCCGACGGCCCCGGCTTGCAAACTGAACCTTTACGCGTCGTTCAGGAGTGGCCTGAAGTCCTTCAATAGGTGCGATCGCTCAAAGGCGATATGGCGGCGCATGCCTTCAAAGAAACCCCGAAGCATATAGCCTACGGCTTCGACGTTGACCGGATCGTTGGAGCCAAGCTTGAACAGCGCTTCAGTCAGTTCCTCCGCATAGCCTTCATCTTCAAGGTGTTCATAGCGCAGCCGAGAAAGCGTATCATCTTCATCGGCATTGTCGCGGCATTGCCGGATGCGTGGGAAAAGAACCGTTTCCTCATAGTGGTGCACGGTCCGGATCATCGGCCCGAGCGCCTTTGCAGCATAGATGCATTTCTGCCGGTTCACATTTGCGGGCAAGGAATCGGCAATTTCCTCCAGCTCGTCGCAAAGCGCCAACTGCTCCAGGTGAGCAGTGTGCAGCCAGGCGACCATTTCCGAATCAGCAATCCTGCTCTGGCAAACCCCTTGATGGTGATTGTCGTGTGTCTGTTGCATGCAGCATCTCCCAAGGCTGGGTCCATGTTCGCCTGTAGGGCCAGAATCGTTGAGGGCATGTCTGCTCGCCTTGATCCAAATCAAGGTGAGGCGGGCGGCGGGCTGACAATTGTGCCTTGATCGCGCCAGGTCCCTTTCGGGATTCGCTTCGGATGGAGCACGCGAATTGCAATCAGGCCGTTGGGGGATGTCCAACATGAACTACACACTTGAAACTGTCGCTTTGGCAGTGGGGGCGTTCCTTGCATTGCTGGGCGTCGCCTTCGCGCAGGACAGTCAGTTTGCTGCCCACATGTGGGTGCTTTTCTTCGCGCTTTTCGCAGGCACTGTGGTGATGGTGCGGCGTACGAGCTTCGCGCCGATCTCTGCTGCACAACATGCGGCGCGGCAGTCGGAGTATTTCGACGAGGTTGTGAAATACGGCGTCATCGCCACCATTTTCTGGGGCGTGGTCGGGTTTCTTGTTGGGGTCGTGGTTGCTCTTCAGCTTGCGTTCCCCGACCTCAACATCGAACCATGGCTGAACTTCGGACGCACGCGTCCGCTGCACACTTCGGCGGTCATCTTCGCGTTCGGCGGTAACGCCTTGATCGCGACCTCCTTTTACGTGGTGCAACGCACGTCACGTGCCCGGCTCTTCGGCGGCTATCTCGGCTGGTTTGTCTTTTGGGGATACCAGCTGTTCATCGTCATGGCCGCGACGGGGTATCTGCTTGGCATCACCCAGAGCCGTGAATACGCCGAACCGGAATGGTACGTAGACATCTGGCTCACCATCGTCTGGGTCGCCTATCTCGTTGTGTTCCTTGGCACGATCCTGAAGCGCAAGGAGCCACATATCTACGTGGCGAACTGGTTCTACCTCGCCTTCATCGTCACCGTGGCAATGTTGCATGTGGTCAACAATCTTGCAGTGCCGGTCTCCTTCCTCGGCTCGAAGAGTTACTCGGCCTTCTCAGGTGTCCAGGACGCGCTGACGCAGTGGTGGTACGGTCATAACGCCGTCGGCTTCTTCCTGACGGCCGGCTTCCTGGGCATGATGTACTACTTCATTCCGAAGCAGGTGAACCGCCCGGTTTATTCCTACCGGCTGTCGATCATCCACTTCTGGGCCCTGATCTTCATGTATATCTGGGCTGGTCCTCATCACCTTCACTACACGGCGCTGCCTGACTGGGCACAGACGCTCGGCATGGTGTTCTCGATCATGCTGTGGATGCCTTCCTGGGGCGGCATGATCAATGGTCTGATGACGCTTTCCGGCGCCTGGGACCGCATCCGCACCGACCCGATCGTTCGCATGATGGTCATCGCTGTCGCCTTCTACGGCATGGCGACCTTCGAAGGACCGATGATGTCGGTGAAGGCAGTCAACTCGCTCAGCCACTACACAGACTGGACCATTGGTCACGTGCATTCGGGTGCGCTCGGCTGGAACGGCATGATCACCTTCGGCGCCGTCTATTTCCTCGTGCCCAAGCTATGGAACCGCGAACGGTTGTACAGCCTGGCGCTCGTCAACTGGCACTTCTGGCTAGCGACGCTCGGCATCGTTGTTTACGCGGCAGTCATGTGGGTTGCCGGTGTGCAGCAGGGGCTGATGTGGCGCGAATATGATGACCAGGGCTTCCTTGTCTATTCCTTCGCGGAAACCGTCTCGGCCATGTTCCCTTACTACGTGCTGCGCGCAGTGGGCGGCGGCATGTTCCTCCTGGGCGCCCTGATCATGGCCTTCAATGTCACCATGACAATCCTGGGCTACGAGCGGCGTGAGAAGCTTCCGGGTTCTGCACCCGCGGCCGCGTTGCAGCCGGCCGAATAAGGACAAATCTGATGGGTATTCTAGACAAACACCATTTTGTTGAGCGCAACGCGACGCTGCTGCTGGTTGGTTCCCTCTTCGTGGTGGCGATCGGCGGGATCGTCGAGATCGTGCCGCTCTTCTACCTGGAGAACACGATCGAAAAGGTGGAGGGCATGCGGCCTTACTCGCCGCTGGAGCTCGCCGGCCGCAACATCTATATCCGCGAGGGGTGCTACACCTGTCACAGCCAGATGATCCGTCC
>JAEWOP010000242.1 GCA_023399635.1 Pseudomonadota bacterium | reverse complement strand
GCCGGTTCGTTGCAGCACGCCGATGGCCTTAGAGCTTGAGCTTGTCCGGGAAGTAATGGTTGTAGGCGAGCTCGTAGTCGGGAGCAGCCATGAGCTCGAAGAAGGTGACGCGCTCTACCCACGCCCGCTGGCTGTCGAGCACCTTCTTCATGAAGGCATCCTTCTCCAGTTCGACGATCAGGTCGTCCCAGGCCTTGATCTGCGCGTCCAGGATCTCCTTGGGCGTGCGATGAAGGTTGACCTGGTGCTCGTCGCGGAGTTTGAGGAGGTCAGCCGAGTAGTTGTCCATGGCCGATGCCGTATTTGCCGTCGAGGCGGCTTCCACGGCGTATCGTACGATCGCCTGAAGATCGGGTTCCAGGTCGTCGTAGAAGTCCCTGTTGAAGATGAACTCGAAGCACTCCGATGCCTGGTGGTAGGACGACAGATAATAATGCTTGGCCACGTCCTGTGCGCCGAAGCGGATGTCGGAAGAGGGGTTGTTGAATTCGAACGCGTCGATCACGCCGCGCTCCATGGCCGGAACGATTTCCCCGCCCGGAAGCTGCGCGACTGACATACCCATGGCTTGCATCAGATCTGCGGCAAGTCCGACTGTGCGATACTTGAAGCCATTGATGTCCGCGACGGTATTCACTTCGTTCTTGAACCAGCCAAAGGGCTGGGCGAACATTGGGAAGCCCATGAAGCCGACGACGTTGAGCCCGAGAACATCCTGCTGTAGCTCGCGATAGAACTCGTCCCCTCCGCCCTGGTAGTACCAGGACAACATGGTGGTTGCGGAGCCGCCGAAGACGGGACCGGTGCCGAAAAGCGAGGCGCCCTTGTGCTTGCCGTACCAGTAGGCCGGCACCGAATGCGCAGCGTCGATCACGCCATCATGGCACGCGTCGAGAACCTGGAATGCGCCCACAACGGCGCCAGCGGGAAGCAGATCTACGGTCAGGCGACCGCCTGACATAGCCTGGACCCGATCGGTGAATTGACGTGCGAAATCCATCCAGATGTCGGACGCAGGCCACGAGGTCTGCATCTTCATCACCATTGGTGATTGTGCCAGGACGGCTGGTGCGGCAAGAGTACCTGCAGCAGCTCCACCTGCGGTTGCGCTAATTTTCAAGAAGTTCCGGCGCGTGTGCGCCTTATCAGCATTTCCCATTGATTTCTCCTCCCATTGGGCGGGCTATTGCCCTTCTCCCAAGGAGGAGTATTTCGGAAAAAAACACCGACTTCAATAGAACAGCGCTGCCGGAGCTTCAATTAAGCGTGCCCGGACGTAGAGTTCGATGAAATTGTTGGGAGAATTAGCGGGCCGGGATCGACGCCGTGCTGCAGGGATCAACGCCATAGGCCGGTGCGCAGTCACCGTTACCGGCAGCGTCGGTCTTGGGGGCGATGAAGGCGCCCGCCAGAATTGAGAGTGCCGCACACGCAAAAAACAGTGCGATGGGCTTGCCCATGGAGAAGTGCCTTTCACAAAGACGGTGATGTCACGAAGCGAGTTGTCGTTGCAGGCCTGTATTGGCCTGCGGCGACGTTTTCAATAGCGGAAGTTGTTGAACCGGCCGTTAATGCGCAAGTGTTTGGCGCTGCGGCCATTGTGCAACATCAATGCTGCCCGACCGCGTCGCACCCCAGTTACGGAAGCGCGGTGACCGCTGGTTCAGGCGGCCTTGCCCGTGTTCGTGAATTGTCCCTGCGGACGATACTGCACGAGATAGGAGGGCACGACGGAAGACAGGAGTGTCGGCTGGATGCCCATTCCTTCCAGCGTGCGACCTTCGCGGATTGCTGCATCGGACACCACGTTGTCGTGCTTCAACAGTTCCACCTGATCGGCGGTGATTGGCGGTTTAATGAAGGGTACGAGGGAGGCGACACTGCCGAGCAGCGAAGCAATGCCAAAGGGCAGCGAGACGAGCGGCCGCTTGCGCGCTGTCGTGTGGAGCACGAACTCCAGGATCTCCCGGAAGGTAAGTACTTCCGGGCCGCCGAGTTCATACGTTTTGCCGCCCGGGATGACGCCGTCCACGCCGAGTGCTACGGCCTGGGCAACGTCTTCGACGTGGACCGGTTGGAACTTCGTCTTGCCGCCGCCGATCAGGGGCAGGGCTGGGAACATCTGTGCCATGCCCGCAAACTTGTTGAAGAAGCTGTCCTCCGGGCCGAAGACAATCGACGGGCGCAGGATCACGGCGTCCGGTACGAATGAAAGTACGGCGGCCTCAGCACGCCCCTTGCTCCGCGCATAGCTGGATGCAGATTCGATGTCCGCGCCAAGGGCGGAGATGTGGACCAGCTTGGAGCCTGCTGCGCGGGCCGCTTCTGCAACGGCGCGCGCACCGAAGTCCTGCACCGCGTCGAACGAGTTGCGGCCGCTTTCAAACAGGATGCCGACACAGTTGACGACGAAGGCAGAACCCTCCACAGCGCGATCCACCGACTGGCGGTAGCGCAGGTTAGCCTGCACCAGAGAGATTTGCCCAACATAGCCATAGGGTAGAAGAAAGCCGGCAAGATCCGGTCGCCGAACAGCCACGCGGATGCGGTAGCCGCGCTTGACCAGTGTCCTGACCACGTGTCGCCCAACAAAGCCAGATCCTCCGAATACGGTAACGAGGGGTGGCAGGTTGGACACGGTCATGATGCTGCTCCGGGAGCTAAATGGTCAGGGCTTCACCGGTCTCTTAGACCAAATGATGGGCAACGGGAAGCCGGAGAAATGCCGCATGAAGCGCTGCCTATCAAACGCCTTCCACGACGATCATCTCGGCGTCCGCAACCTCCTGGCGGATTTTCGCAGCAGCTTGATATTCGGCGGAATTATAGCAGTCGACCGCGGCCCGCAGCGAGGGGAACTCGATAACCACATTGCGGGCGCGGGCAGTGCCCTCAAGCTTGGCAAACTCGCCGCCGCGCGCCAGGAAGTTTGCGCCGAAACGTTCGAATGCAGGCTTCGCCGTGGCGACATAATCCTTGTAACGCTCCGCGTCGCGGACATCGACGCGAGCAATCCAGTAACCTTTTGGCATGGGGTTCTCCTCCTTGAACTAAAGCTAGAGCGCAGCGCTCATCTCGGCCAGGATTGCCTTAGCGGCTGCCTTCGGATCCTGTGCGTCGACAATCGGTCGACCGACAACAAGGTGGCTTGAGCCTGCCTGCAGCGCGTCGGCGGGCGTCATGATCCGCTTCTGGTCGCCTGCCGCAGATCCCACCGGCCGTATGCCCGGCGTTACGATGCTCATGCCCGGTCCAAGGATCTGACGGACCTCGCTTGATTCCTCGGCCGAGCAGACGATGCCGCCCATTCCTGCGTCCCGCGCCTGCGCGGCGCGCCGTAGAACAAGGCTTCGGGGCGTGCTTTCATAGCCGGCCTCTCGCAAGTCCGCTTCATCCATGGAGGTGAGTACGGTCACGCCGAGCAGGGTGAGATCAGATCCCCTTGCTGCTTCGACAGCCGCACGCATCGCCTTTGGATAGGCGTGCAGGGTCAGCATGGAGACGCCCATCTTCGCGATGTTCTCGACGCCCTTGGCAACCGTATTGTCGATGTCGAGAAGCTTCATGTCGAGGAAGACCTTCTTGCCCCTGCTGATCAGGTCGCGGGCGAAGTCCAGCCCACCGGCAAACGCGAGACGGTAGCCGATCTTATAGAAGGTGACGTCGTCACCGAGAGTCTGGACGATCGCCTGTGCCTCGCGGACTGTGGCAATATCCAGGGCAACGATCAGGCGGTCACGCGCGTCCATGTCCAAATCCCTTCAATCTTCCGTCGAGGTCCAGTCGCATGACAAGGCGCGGTCTGCAAGTAAAGAAGGCGACGAGATTGCCGTGGGGTGCCTGGTCTGGATCCTGGTCCCATACCCCGGCCGCCGATAGCCACATCCGAAGCGGGAACCGTTAGAGACGCCAAATGTTGCCGGCCTAGCCCCGGCTGTAGATCCAGAGCTGCGCCGGCGGGATGTTGCGCACGACGAAATCAAGATGGCGGATTTGGAAGCGCTCCGGGCGCGCGTCGATGGGAGAAATTGGGCTATAGGTGATCTGGACCACCGGGCGTCCTGGCGGCATGCGATCAAGCAGGTCTTCCAGCAGTGCGATACGTCGCTCCATCGGAAAACTCAGCATCGGGATGGCGGAGATGACCGCGTCGAACTGACGGCCCTTCCAATCGCCTAGCGTCCGGTCGAGGTCGAATGCATCGCCATTGATGAAGTTGACCGCAGGGAGAGTTCGCGTGAGGTGCTGGTAGAAGTCGGTCGAGTACTCGATGGACACGATGTTCTCGGGGGCAACGCCGCGCTTCATGATCGCTTTGGTGATGATCCCCGTTCCTGGGCCAAGCTCCAGCACGGGAAGACCGGATGAAGGTTCAATCACGCTCGCCATGCGCCGAGCGGTCACCGAGGAAGTTGGCAAGACCGCACCAACGCTTTTCGGCCCGTCGATCCAGCCCTTGAAGAAGCGGATCTCTTCATCGAACTTCCGGCCAAGCCGTTCCTTCAGGCGCATGTGCATCACATCTCTCTCCTCTCCGGTTGCTCAAGTTATGGTGAGAGCATGGCGCAAAGACAAGGAAAAATGTCGCACGCGGAAAACAGCAAAAAGAAAGCGGCAGGAGTGCCTGCCGCTTTGATCGTTAGACGCGCATCGGCATCAATACGTAAAGAGCGTCATCACCCGCCGTATCCCGGACAAGGGTTGGCGATCCCGCGTCCGCCAGCATGAAGATTGCGTCTTCCCCGGAAAGCTGAGCCGTGATGTCCAGGAGGTACTTGGCGTTGAAGCCGATTTCCAGCGGATCGTTGTCGTAACCCACGGCGACTTCTTCCGTCGCGCTGCCGGAGTCGGGGTTGTTGACCGTCAGCGTCAGTTGCCCGTCGGTCAGTGCCAGCTTGACCGCGCGGCCGCGCTCAGAGGAGATCGTCGAGACCCGATCGACGGCGCGCGTGAAGCTCTGGCAGTCAACGCGCATTTCCTTGTCGTTGTTGGCAGGAATGACGCGCTGGTAGTCCGGGAAGGTGCCGTCGATCAGCTTCGACGTCATCACGATGCCGCCGATCGTCAGGCGGATCTTCGCGTCCGAAACCTCAACCGTGACCACGACCTCCGGGTTATCGACAAGCTTCTGTAGTTCGCCCACCGTCTTGCGGGGGATAATGATGCCAGGCATGCCTTCGGAGCCGGAAGGCGCATCGACATCAGCGCGGGCGAGGCGGTGGCCGTCGGTTGCCACGGACCGCAGCTTCAGATCGCCCCCGGATTCGATCGTATGGAAGAAGATGCCGTTCAGGTAATAGCGGGTTTCTTCCGTCGAGATGGCGAACTGGGTGCGGTCGATCAGCATCTTGAGATCGGTCGCCTTCAGTTTGAACGTATGCGAGAAGCTTCCAGCGGTCAGATCCGGGAAGTCGGCTTCTGGCAGGCATTGCAGCGTGAACTTGGAACGGCCCGACTGTACCGTCATTGAGCCGCCATCCGGATTGGTGGCAAGCAGCACCTCCGAGCCGTCCGGCAGCTTGCGGACGATTTCATAAAGCAGATGCGCCGGCACGGTCGTGGCACCAGGCTGTTCGACCATGGCGGCGACGGCCTCGGTGATTTCAAGATCAAGGTCCGTTGCCTTCAGCGCGAGATCCGCACCCGAAGCGCGCAACAGAACGTTCGACAGGATCGGGATCGTGTTTCGACGCTCCACCACACGGTGGACGTGATTCAGCGACTTCAGGAGGTTGGACCGCTCAAGAGTAATACGCATTGACGCTACCGCTTTCGATAGGACGTCTTCGGGAACGACGCCCATACAGTTGCCGGCCAGAAATGGCCGGAAGATGTGGACGCGCAAAATGGCAGAAGATTTACCCAGAAAGCAAGAGCCTGGGGACCGAGCCGCCTTCGATCCCCACAGTTGCTGCAGCGATCCACAGGCGATGCGCAAGGCGACATCCTTGCCGATCCACCCTCGGGTGCCCTAAGAGGACTAAGACTTCTCTCCTTTTGAAGAGCATGCTTTGGAAGACGACCAGACCATCTCCACCCGCACCTACCGCATCGCCAACATGGCGATCCCGGCACGTCCTCTGGAGCCCGCGCTTTACCTCGTCGCGACACCCATCGGAAATCTCGGTGATATCACGCTGAGGGCGCTGGAGACATTGGCCGGGGCAGACGTGCTTGCGTGTGAGGATACGCGGGTGACGCGTGTGTTGTTGGATCGTTTTGGTATCGTCAACCGACCTTTCTCCTACCACGAGCACAATGCCGCGGAAGCCGGGCCGAAGCTCTTGGCCGCGCTAGAAGAGGGAAAATCGGTGGCGTTGGTTTCCGATGCGGGCACGCCCCTTGTTTCTGATCCGGGCTACAGGCTCGGTCAGATGGCGATCGAGGCGGGGCATAGGGTGGTGCCGATCCCCGGCGCGTCTGCGCCGCTCGCCGCGCTGGTCGGGTCAGGCATGCCCTCCGATGCTTTCCTGTTTGCCGGCTTCCTGCCTGTCAAGGACAAGGGCAAGCGCGACCGCCTTGCCGAACTTTCTCGCGTACCGGCGACGCTGATCTTCTTTGAGTCGCCTCACCGCATTGGGGCCAGCCTGGCTGCTGCGGCCGATGTGTTCGGAACAACCCGGCCGGCGGTTGTTTGCCGTGAACTGACGAAGACTTTCGAGGAATTTCGCCGGGGTTCCCTGGGGGAGCTGGCAGCGCATTACGATGATCGTGCGGTGAAGGGCGAGATCGTGCTGCTGGTTGCGCCACCGGATATCGACGACGTGCCGGGTGCCATGGAGGTCGATGTGTTGCTGAAGGAACTGGCCGCCACCCTGCCGACCTCCAAGGCAGCGGCTGAGGGCGCGCGTTTGACGGGGCTGTCGAAGAAGGACCTCTACCAGCGGCTGCTCGCATTGAAGGAAGAGGATGGTGGCGAACGATCCTAGCGGCCTGAGACGTCGTCGGGCGCAAAGGCGCGGCCGCTTTGCGGAATATCTTGCCGCAGCATTTCTGCTCGTAAAGGGCTACAGGATCATCGCAATCCGTTTTCGCACCAAGGCCGGAGAGATCGATATTATTGCACGCAAGGGTGACCTCGCGATTTTCGTCGAGGTCAAAGCCCGCGTGGGCGAAAGAGAAGCGGTTGATGCCGTCAGCGCAACAGCCCAGCGACGAATCCGTGCGGCAAGCGATGTATGGCTTTCCAAGCGTCCTGACGCGGCTCGCCTGTCGCAACGCTATGACGTGGTGGCGGTGCTTCCCTGTCGTCTGCCGCGGCACTATCCGGACGCCTTCTGAAGGCAGGTCCCGCACTTAGAACTCTCTCCTCTGTTGTAACAGTTCTGACATGGAACCGTTATGGTCGTGTCACGTGTCCTGCCTATTGGCTTGCTCACCGATCAACCGGTGGGAAGGACACAAGTCATGATCAAGAAATTTTCCATGGCCGCTCTGGCGGTCACGTTCTCTGCCACGTCGTCGCTGGCTGCCACCAACATTACGTGGTGGCACGGCATGGGTGGCCGCAACGGCGAAGTCATCAACGAGATCTCCCAGAAATTCAATGAATCGCAGAGCGAATGTGCGCTGACGCCCGTTTCCAAGGGCACCTATGAGGAGGCGCTCGCATCCGGCATAGCCGCCTTCCGTTCAGGTGAGCAGCCGAACATCCTGCAGGTCTTTGACGCAGGTGCGGCCACGATCATCAACGCCAAAGGTGCAACCGTTGCTGCCGAAGACCTCATCAAGGATGCAGGTTTCGACTTCAACCGCGACGACTTCATCGAAGGCGTCCGCTATTTCTACGCCGACTCCGACGGCAAGTTCGTCGGCATGCCGTTCAACTCCTCGGCACCGATCATGTACATCAACGACGAAGCCCTCAAGAAGGCTGGCGTCGAGGCTCCGAAGACCTGGGAAGAGTTTGAGCAGATTGCTCCCAAGCTCAAGGAGGCCGGCTACATCGCGCTCGTCCAGTCGCAGCTGACCTGGGAGTTCACCGAGAACTTTTTCTCGCGCCACAATCTGCAATTCGCTTCGAACAACAATGGCTATGACAGCGTCCTCGACACCACGATCAACGTGACCGATCCGAACCACGTTATGATGTACGAGAAGCTGAAGGATTGGCACGACGACGGCTATTTCGGCTACTACGGCGCCGGTTGGAACGACAACCAGAAGCCCTTCGAAGAGAACAAGGTTGCCCTCTGGATCGGCTCGTCCGGCTCCTTCGGCGGCCTGCAGAAGACGGCTCAGATGCCGTTCTCGGCAACCTTCCTGCCTTACTGGAAGTCGGTCAACCCGGAAGGCGTCCACACCTTCATCGGTGGCGCGGCACTGTTTGCCATGTCCGGCAAGTCAGAAGCCGAAAACAAGTGCACAGCCTCCTTCTTCCACTTCCTGACTTCGCCTGAAATCCAGAAGTTCTACCATCAGGCAACGGGATATGTTGCCATCACCAAGGCAGCCTATGAGCTTGCAGGGTCTGAAGGTTTCTACAACGAGAAACCTGCCGCCGAAGTCGGCATCCAGCAACTGCAGCTTCCGAGCGGCGAATGGAACAAGGGCTATCGCCTCGGCTTCTATCCGCAGATCCGCACCATCATGGAGCGCGAATACAACCGCATCTTCGCGGGCGAAACCTCGGTGAAGGACGCGATGGAAACCATCAAGAAGGAAGGCGACGAACTGCTCGCCCGCTTCTCCAAGACCGCCGGCTGATCCAGCTCAACCTGCACCAGGCCAGGCCGCTTCCGCACAAGAGCGGCCTGGCTTCTCGCAAGGAGCATTTTCCCTTGGCCCACGTCGCCCCATCACCCTATTTTCTGCCCCGGCTCGCCCGCAAGCCTCGCCTAAAGGTCGCGATCGAGGGTGCAAAGCGTGTCCAGTTCACCTCGCCGCTGCTTCCCTATCTATTTCTTGCGCCGCAACTCGTGGTGATCTTCGTCTTCTTCTACTGGCCGTCCGCGCAGGCCGTCAGCTCGTCCTTCTACATTGGGGATCCGTTCGGCTTCGGCTCCACCTTCGTGGGCATGAGCAACTACACGGACGTGCTGACGAGCGCGCAATACCGTGAGATCGCGCTGTTTACAGTGGTTTTCACGGCCCTCGTGACATTGTTCTCGCTATCCATCGGCCTCCTGCTGGCGGTGAAGGCCGATGCGGTGATCCGCGGCTCCTCCGCCTACAAGACCATGCTGATCTCCGTTTATGCGATCGCGGCACCCGTGGCGGCGCTGATCGGCATGATGTTTTTCGATCAGCATATCGGTCCGTTCGTCGAGGTTGCGAGCTGGTTCGGCTGGGACATGCGCGTTGGCCTCAGCTATTTCGACACAGCCTTCGCCATGATCGTCGTCGCCGTCTGGAAGCAGGTCCCCTACAACTTCATCTTCTTCCTGTCGGGCCTTCAAAGTGTTCCAGTCTCGGTCCGTGAGGCGGCAGCCATCGACTGCAAATCCGGCTTTCGCCGCTTCTGGACGGTGACGCTGCCGTTGCTGGCGCCAACCACTTTCTTTCTGCTGATCATCAACGTCACCTACGCGCTGTTCGACACCTTCGGCATCATCGACGTGATGGTGAAGGACAAGGCTGCCAACAACCCCATCACGCTCGTCTACAAGGTCTACGAGGACGGCTTCCGCGGCAACGACCTCGGCAGTTCCTCGGCCCAGTCTGTCATCCTGATGCTGGTCGTCTTCGCGCTGACGATCCTCCAGTTCCGCTTCATCGAGCGGCGCATCCATTACACCTGAGGCCCGACCATGCAGAAAAACAAGATTACTGATCACCTGGTCCTCATCCTCGGTTCGCTCTTCCTGATTGTACCGGTCGTGGTCGCCTTCATGACCTCGACGCATACGGCTGCCGACATACACAGCAACGGCCTGTCGCTGACCTGGGGTGGTAACTTCGCAGAGACCTACGAAAAGGTGCTCACCCGCGAAGGCGGGTTCACCGGCCAGGTCACCGGGTCACGCATGGTAATGAATTCCTTCATCCTCGGCATCGGATTTGCAGTAGGCAAGAT
>JAEWOP010000024.1 GCA_023399635.1 Pseudomonadota bacterium | reverse complement strand
TACGTGGAGCAGGTAGCATCCGAGCTCGGTGCCGACGCCGAAGGCGGCGCCCGGCTGATGTTCATGCAGTCCTCGGGTGGTCTCACGGCGGCTGACCTTTTCCAGGGTAAGGACGCCATCCTCTCCGGCCCCGCCGGCGGTGTCGTCGGCGCGGTCGAGACGTCCAGGCTCGCCGGCTTTGACCGCATGATCGGTTTCGACATGGGCGGCACATCGACGGATGTCTCCCATTACGATGGCGAGCTGGAGCGGTCCTTCGAGACGGAAGTTGCCGGTGTTCGGATGCGCGCGCCGATGATGTCCATCCACACCGTTGCGGCCGGCGGCGGCTCCATCCTCCACTTCGAGAATGGGCGCTTCCGCGTCGGGCCGGATTCCGCTGGCGCCAATCCCGGCCCCAAAGCCTATCGCCGCGGCGGGCCCCTCACCGTCACCGATGCCAATGTCATGCTCGGAAAGCTTTCGCCCGAGCTCTTCCCGAAGATCTTCGGCCCGAACCGCGACCAGCCGCTCGACGCAGCTGCCGTTCGCGCTGCCTTCGAGGACATGGCCACGACCATCGGCGACGGGCGTACGCCGGAAGAAGTCGCAGACGGCTTCCTGGCGATCGCCGTCGAGAACATGGCGAATGCGGTGAAGAAGATCAGCGTCCAGCGCGGTTACGACGTCACCAGTTACGTGCTGACCTGCTTCGGCGGTGCCGGCGGCCAGCATGCCTGCCTCACGGCCGATGCGCTCGGCATTTCGACCGTGATGATCCACCCCTTCTCCGGCATCCTGTCCGCATACGGTATGGGACTTGCGGACATTCGCGCCACCCGCCAGAAGACCGTTTCCGTCGCTCTCGGCGAGGCTCTGGATGCGCTGCCGCCAGTCCGCGACGAGCTGACCGCAAGCGTACTGCAGGAGATGGCTGCGCAAGGCGTGATCGAAGCCGACACCGATGTCCTGCATCGCGCCCACCTGCGCTACCAGGGCACCGATACGACGCTTGCGGTCCCAGTGTCCTCAGTCTCCGAAATGACGGAGGTCTTTGAGGCGCTTCATCGCAAGCAGTTCGGCTTCATCTTCGAGAACCGCGAGATCATCTTCGAATCCTATGAAGTCGAAGCCATCGGCGGCGGTGCAGAATCCACCGAACCGACCCATGCCATCGACGACGCCGCTCCCACCGCCACGGAGGAAACGCGTTTCTTCTCTGGCGGAGAATGGCGTCAGGCGCCTGTCTACCGTCGCGCCGACATCCGCCCCGGCGCCCGCGCCGCCGGCCCATGCCTTATCGTCGAGCCGCACCAGACGATCGTGGTCGAGGATGGCTGGGCGTTCGAGATCACCGCGCTCGACCATGTCGTGCTGAAGCGGGTCAAGGCGCTCGCGCGCAGCAAGGCGATCGGCACGGAAGCCGATCCGGTACTGCTCGAGGTCTTCAACAATCTCTTCATGTCGATCGCCGAACAGATGGGCGTGACGCTGCAGAACACCGCGTCTTCGGTGAACATAAAGGAACGGCTGGACTTCTCCTGCGCCATCTTCGACGATAATGGCGCGCTGGTAGCGAACGCGCCGCACATGCCGGTGCATCTGGGTTCGATGGACCGTTCGGTGGAATCCATCATCGCCCAGAACAAGGGGAAGATCCGCCCGGGTGACGTCTTCGCCCTGAACGCGCCCTATAACGGCGGCACCCATCTTCCGGACATCACGGTGGTAACGCCGGTCTTCGATGGCGAGGGCAAGAATATCCTCTTCTACGTAGCCTCGCGCGGCCACCATGCGGATGTCGGCGGCACCGCCCCCGGCTCCATGACGCCGCTCGCCACCACTGTCGACGAGGAAGGCGTGCTCTTCGACAACGTGCTCCTGGTGGACCGGGGACGCTTCGACGAGGTCGGCATCACCCGTCTTCTTTCCGATCACCCCTACCCCGCCCGCAATGTCGCCCAAAACGTCGGGGACCTGCGCGCCCAGATCGCCGCCAACGAGAAGGGCGTGCATGAGATGCGCAAGATGATTGCGCAGTTCGGGCTCGACGTGGTGCAGGCCTATATGGGGCATGTGCAGGACAATGCGGAGGAGAGCGTGCGCCGGGTGGTGGAGAAGCTCGGAGATTCCGAGTTCTCCTACGACACCGACCAGGGAAGCACGATCAGGGTGAAGATCACCGTCGACAAGGAAAAGCGCGAGGCGACGGTCGACTTTACCGGCACAAGCCCGCAGAAGCCGAACAACTTCAACGCGCCGGAGCCCGTAACCCGCGCCGCCGTGCTCTACGTCTTCCGGGTCATGGTCGAAAGCTCGATCCCGATGAACGCCGGCTGCCTGCGGCCGATCCGCATCATCGTGCCGGAGGGTTCGATGCTGAAGCCGCAATATCCGGCCGCGGTCGTTGCCGGCAATGTCGAGACCAGCCAGCACGTCACGAATGCCCTGTTCGGCGCTCTCGGTGCGATCGCCGCGAGCCAGGGCACGATGAACAACCTGACCTTCGGCAATGAAACCTACCAGTACTACGAGACGCTCTGCTCCGGCTCGCCCGCCGGTGTCTTCAATGATGGCACGGGCTTCGACGGCACCGATGCGGTGCATGTCCATATGACCAATTCGCGCCTCACCGATCCCGAAATCCTGGAGACGCGCTATCCCGTGTTGCTCGAGGACTTCCACATTCGGAAGAACTCCGGTGGCAAGGGCAAGTGGTCGGCCGGCAATGGGACGAAGCGGACCATCCGCTTCCTGGAGAAGATGGACTGTGCCATCCTTTCATCCCATCGCACCATTCGGCCGCATGGGCTGGAAGGCGGCGAGGCCGGAGAGCTCGGCCGGACCATCGTCCGGCGGCTCGATGGGCGGCTCGAAGACCTCGGCGGCTGCGGCCAGACCATCTTGGAAGCAGGCGAAGCAGTGACGGTCGTCACACCGACGGGCGGTGGTTTTGGGCGGTGAGCCGGTGGTTCAAAGTCAAAAGACGCGCCCGGACATGAAAAAGCCGCCTAGCACGACGAGAGAATGGAACGCGCACCCATACAGGAGGCTTCCATCCTCACCGAAGACTATTCACTTATCATCACCGGGCTCGTCGCGGCTGTTGTTCTCTGGTTCGTCTTCACGCTCGTTCGAAAGCTGTTCGGCGTGGTGCTGCTTTTCGCTTTGACTGCAGGTGCTTGGCTCCTATGGAACAACCCGCCCTTGCTTTGGGAAGCGGCCGACGCGGTGGCGAACGTCTTCGGCCAGGGCATCTGAGGTAGACATAAGCCAATTGCCTACGGCGTCAGGCTTCACGTCTCCTGCCGAAAAAATCGAGGTGCTTTCGCACTAACCCGCCTCCGGTTCGTTGTCTCGGCAGCAAAGGAGCACGTCATGACCGACCTGCCAGGCATTTTCAGCAGCATCGGGTTCGGGCGGCTGGAATTCTCCTCCTATTGTACAAGGTGAGGTCGCGATGCCAGGAACGTTCACAAGCATATTTGTCTCCGCCTTCGACCTCGACGAACAAGGACAGGCTATTCCTGCCTTTAAGCCGCGCCTCGTCGCCACCGAGGATATTGCCGTCGCGGCTGCGCAAGAACTTGCGCAGCGGCACGCAGGCGTCCTCGTCTGGAAGCGCGTAGGGGATCCTGTTGTGGGAGAAGAAGGCGAACCTGTCGTGGTCTATCAGCAAGGAACGACGGGCGACTTCGACTAGCCAAGCATCTATGACAGCGACCGCTGGATGAAAGCGAGAGCTTTCTGTGCTCCGGTGGGTGAGACAGTGTGTCCAACCCCCTCCTCAATCTCCAGCTCTACTTCGAAGCCGGCGCGTCGTAGTTGAGCCGCAGCGACACTCGACGCTGCCGCGGGTATGGTCAGATCGTCATGGCCGCGGACGAGGAGGACTGGT
Organism: Pseudomonadota bacterium; assembly: GCA_023399635.1. Lineage (GTDB taxonomy): Bacteria > Pseudomonadota > Alphaproteobacteria > Rhizobiales > Rhizobiaceae > Neorhizobium. Next base: position 6,943 of record JAEWOP010000024.1, on the reverse strand, counting down.
GTCTTCCTCTTCGATCTGGCGCCGATATCGGAGGAAGAAGTCCCGCGAACGAAACCAGGGCCCCGACTTCCCACCGCCCAGTCGCGACTGCATCCAGGGACACAATGGCGCCTTGCGAAACACCAACAAAGGCGACGCGATGAAGAGCGTTCTCGAAGCCTTCACGTTTGACGATGTTAGCGACAGTGTCGTCGAACGCTCTGCCAACGGACCGGACTCTGTCCGCCCTCAGCTGCCCTCCATCGATGTTGAACCATTGATATCCATAGGGGTGGGAGAAAGGTGCGTCAGGCGCCGCAAAACGGGCATCTGCCAACGTTGACCTCCAGGAAGAAGCCAACTGCATCAACCGGGCGCCGGACCCACCGATTCCATGGAAAAGAATGACGAGGTAGTGCCGCGGTTTCATGGCGTTCCTGTGCAGGGAGAAACGAACAGAGGGCGCTCGACCCTTTCGGGGAGCGCCCTTTCACCACGCAGAAGCGATCATCAACGCGCGACGGCGCCGCTGCGGACAATCGTTTGACTGTGGGTGGTAGCAGTTCAGATAGGGGCCCACACAGAAGCTTTCAAGAGGCAGCTAAAATACGGATCCCCGACGAGCGGCAGTGCGATTCATCCCACGCTCGTCAACGTCTCTGTCATCCAAAAAAAGCCTGTCTCACGACGATCGAAAGTCAACGGTCACGAGGGCTGGTCCGATCCTCGTAAGCTCGGAAATCGGAATCTCCGGAGAATTCTCCTCCCTGCAAACGGTCGAGCACCTGCAGCAGTAGATCGGCGCAGTCCCGGTCCGGCGCCCCCTCAGGGCAGCGAAAATCAATTTTCATGCGACCGTCTTCGATACGATACCGGCCTGAACGTTCTTGCCGCTGATCGCTCAAAGGCGCCTCACCTGTTTCCGGATGATGACGTTCCACAGACTGTGAGCGACCATCGGCCATGTGGCCATGGCCCCGGGGCACATCCGTGATCGACTGCGCCAATGCGCTCGACACAGCAGCCAGTATGAACACGGCAAACATGACAGGAAGAAAAGTTCGCATAGTGATCGCTCCAGTGTCTGCAACACAAGAACCCGTCCCGCACTCGGCGGTTCCCTCTCGTTGTAACTGGCACCTAGACACCTGCAGGCTATTGCATCGACAGCACCGCAGCGGATCAAAACGCTCAAGCTTCCCTCGTTGATGATCTCTCGCTATGGCGACCGAGCGCGACACTCACGCGCGGCAGAGAGCGCCAGCATGCGAAGGCTTTAAACCATCGTCCCCGGAACCGAGGCCAGTCCCCCCTCCTGCAGTTCGTCCACCGCCCGGCGAATTCGATGGCACAGATCTCCACCTGCTAGACGTGTACCGTATCAATGATATTTCACCGTAATATCGCCCGTCTCACGGGTATTACGAGCTGTGCTACAGTGGCGAGCGCGAATGTTTTCTTACCAATCAGCAACGCGGGCAATGCGATCGACGGCGCTTCGGCTTAACTATTGCCTCAGCCCCATAGTGGTGCAAGAACACCGCCAAGCACGATGAAAACAGGGCAACGAACACATGGTGGATAGAATAGTCTATCTGAACGGCAATTGGCTTGCCGAAGCGGATGCAAAGGTCTCGGTCTTCGACCGAGGCTTCCTGTTTGCAGATGCAATTTACGAGGTGACCGCCGTCATCGATGGTAAACTCATCGCGTATGACGGTCATGCTGCCCGTCTCCGGCGGTCGCTCGATGCACTCAGCATACCAATGCCGGTTGGCGATGACGAACTGCTGGCACTTCACAAAGAGATCGCGCGCCGTAACAATATTCAGGAAGGTCTGATCTACCTGCAGATTTCCCGAGGCGCCCAGGATCGCGATTTCGTCTTCCCGCAGGACCTCGCACCGACGCTGGTGATGTTTACACAGGCCAAGCGCATCCTTGACAATCCGAAGTGGAAGACCGGGCTATCGCTTCAGACTGTGCCGGAAGGCCGCTGGGCACAACGTCAGATCAAGACGGTGCAGCTCCTCTACTCCTCGCTGATGAAGACGGAAGCCTCGCGCAAAGGCTACGACGACGTGCTCTTCGAGGAAGATGGCTATATAACGGAAGCGAGCTCAGCCAATTTTCACATCGTCACGACGGGCGGCACCCTTGTCACCCGCGATCTGTCGAATGCGCTGCTGCACGGCATCACCCGCGGCTCTATCCTCGACCTGGCCCAGCGCACGGGTGTGAAGGTAGAGGAACGGCCCTGCACTGTGGATGAAACACTCGCGGCCGCAGAAGCCTTCATCACCTCTGCTTCAAGTTTCGTCATGCCGGTTGTGAGCCTAGATGGCCGCAAAATCGGTGATGGCACCGTCGGCCCTATCAGCCGCCGCCTGCTGGAAGTCTACATCGAGGACCAAATGCAGCAGGGCGATCCTATCGCACCTTCTTGACCAGGACCTGAACCACTTAAGGTCTATCGAGAGCCGCAGATCGGCGCTTGCTCGATCTACGGCTGCCCCACGTCTACGCTATGGGTGTCAGACGCTGTTGATCGACGAGGGGCGGCCTGCGCCGAAGGGCAGCGCCTGCCAAAGCAGGTCATTTGGTTGACTGTTGCAGGTTCACGAGTAAGTGTCATCGAAACAAATCCCGATTTCCACTTCGTTGCTGAACATTGCGCTTGCAGGTTTCGAAGGCGACGACGTCTGCTTCGGCAAGATGTGCCGGGTAGTGTCGGCCATGAGAAACGGTTCCGCCTAGAAGCTTAGAAAGAGCTTAACGATTCTGTGAAAGTGTAGGTTTTGTTCCTATCACCCTTCTGAAGAAATGCGGTGCGTTGTGCAGTGTCAACGAGGTGAGCTGCATCCAGAAGGAAGCGGTCGTCACACCGATCGAGTACCTCAAAACCCTTGGAGAAAAGATGAACATCACGGTAGTTGGAACGGGCTATGTGGGTTTTTCGCTTGCGGTTCTCCTGGCGCAACACCACGCCGTAACCGCGTTGGATATTTCCGAGGAACGTGTTGCGAAGATCAATGGGGGCGGGTCTCCGATCGAGGATCCCGACATCACCAGATTTCTACAAGAGGCAAAGCTTGATCTGAAGGCGACGCTTAGCGCACGCGATGCTTTTGCTGCAGCTGATTTCATCGTGGTGGCAACGCCTACCGATTATGATCCATCTACGAATGCTTTCGATACCAGATCCGTTGACAGCGTTGTGGCGCTGGCACTGCAGCACAACAGTCAAGCCGCCCTCATCATCAAGTCAACAATCCCGATTGGGCATTCGCGATACCTTCGTGATCTACATGACACGGACCGGGTGATCTTTTCACCCGAGTTTCTCCGCGAAGGAAGAGCGCTCCACGATAATCTACATCCCTCGAGAATAATCGTCGGCTCGAAAAGCGCTGCGGCTATGTCGTTTGCGAACGTGCTCAAGAGCTGCGCCTTGACGTCAGAAGTGCCAGTCATTTTCACGGGTTCGGACGAGGCCGAGGCGGTGAAGCTCTTCGCCAATACCTATCTGGCGATGAGGGTGGCCTTTTTTAACGAGCTCGACAACTTCGCGATACGCAATGGCTTAGACAGTGCAGAAATGATCCAAGGTATCTGCACGGATCCCCGCATCGGGATGTTCTACAACAATCCTTCTTTCGGGTATGGTGGCTATTGCCTGCCTAAGGACACTCGCCAGCTGCTTGCAAGCTTCGGTGATGTTCCTCAGGAACTGATCTCAGCTATCGTGCGATCAAACGATCTGCGCTGCGCTGCCATAGTCGAAGATATTCTGAGCCGCGGCCCGGATGTGATCGGGGTCTTCCGGACGATCATGAAATCCGGTTCGGATAACCACCGTTCATCTGCAGTGTTCAAGGTGATTGAGGGGCTGCAGGCCGCTGGCAAAGAGATCGTCATCTACGAGCCGACGATTGCGCTCGATACATTCCATGGCGTTCCGATCGAGAAGGAGCTCAGCAGGTTCAAAGCCATGTGCGATGTCATCATCTGCAATCGGATAGACACCCAGCTGCAGGATATTGCTCCAAAGGTTTATTCTCGAGATGTCTTCGGCGAGAACTAACGCTGACACAGGTTCATAACTTCTTTGACTTCAGCGAGCGTCATCAGGCCTAGCAGCGCGCCAAATCTTTTCCGAAGCCATTCAGCGACAGGCCGATGTCGGCGCGCGAGTCTCACCGCAAACTCGCTCCTGTTCTTATCACCAGTACCCCGGTTCGCGCTCGTGGAAGCTAGAGACTTTGCCCTTAGCGCCTCCGTTCAAACCATTGATCGGTCGCCTGCTTCAGGCAATCTTTGAACTGAGCGTTTGCATCGTTGGAGGCGGCGAGCAATGCTGTCGCCGCGGTATATATGATCGAGGTTTCTGCAAGATCGTCACGGGCCGCTCCTGACCAGACAGCCTCCCAATACTCTCTCTGGCTATAGCCGCTGCTAAGCGGTCGACTGTCTGCTAATCCCCCAGCAAGCGGTATCCGCTCGCTGATTGCCCGGCCGTTCAAGATCCGCATCAACGTTGTCACCCGTGTCGGCGTCACCTGCGCAAAGCTTCGAACGTTATCCACGACCGTCACACGCTCCATCCCCAGCAGCTTCACCACGTCTCCATAGATTGTCATCGAAGCGCCTCCCGGCGACCCGGTCAGTGTGGAGGAAGCGCCGAACGGATTGATCAGCGGCGCTACGTTGTGAAGCGGTGTGCGCGTCTCCAGAACGGGATGAAGGTTGAGAATGTTTTGTGCTTGAGGCGCGAAGGCAACGAGAGGTACGTACGCAATATTACAAGAGCCAAGAGCTCCGGACACTTCAGACGCCGTGAGGCAGACGGGAATTCCGGCTCGTTCGGCTGCTTCTTCCAGCTTGCCGCTATCGGCGCCTTGACCAAAGTGGCCATGCATGACGACCCGGTAGCCCGCTGCAGCAACAAGTCTTGCAGAATGAATGAACCAAGGCGGGCTTTTCCAGCGCGGTGAGACGTAGACAGGCCAGTCCAGATCGGGCCGCGGTGCCCTCCCAACAACAGGCGCCGCTTCTTCCCGAACGGCTTGGACAAAACCGACGAGCTCCAAAGCAGTCGGACCCCGATATTGTATGGTCATCAACAAGGCGCCGATCTGGATCGGATCAGCCTCTCCGCGCAGGATGATAGCAAGGGCATCGCGTGCCTCCTCCGCCTCGAGAGGCCGGCTTCGTCCTGGCCCTGGCGACGTCAGGGCAATGTATTTTGCCAGCCGACGTTGAGGTTCATCGTTGTCCCCGATGGCGGCGATGCGCCGGGCGATCCCTAACGGAGTCGGCGCAGCCTCGAGACGGATGCCACGGGTGACGGAAAGCGGTGGCGGGGTGACCCGTGATTGCTTCTGCCAGCCATCCAAGGATTGTTCGACCTGTACCGGGACGAGGTCCATGCTTTCGGATTTCCCCTCACCCTTGAAAAGCGCCTCTGTCTCCTCCGCCAGCGAGCGAACCCGCAACCTCAATGACTCCGCGAATGGCGTAGGTCGAAGGCCGCGACCCGTTCGGATAAAGAGGGGATCGCCATAGAGATCTCGCAGTTCGCCCAGCATCCGGCTGACGGAGGAAACCTGTAGCTCCAGACTGGCCGCTGCAGCTGTAACGCTTCCTTCCCGCAACAGAGCATCAAGTGCCAGGAGAAGCTTCATCTTGCCGATCGGCGGTGGTCGGCTGTCTTGTTCAATCCGCGTCATCATGTCCATCACCCGGCCAGAGGCGGCGCCCTCCAGATCGCAGTCGAGGACTTCAGGCCGTGCCCGTAGCGCCTATCATAAGTTTTCCTAACCACTCAACTTTCTTTGAGTGACCCGGGATCGATTTGCGGATTTCGCAAATTGGAACCGCTAAAGAAAAGATGATTTGACGACACATGCGACGGGTCGATAACTGGCTTCAATTTCTCAACTTATCTTGGCCGGGATGGACGGTCAGGACGCAGGAGACGAAAATGTTCCGAATGCCCAGAACCCTTTCCTTTGCTCTTGCCATTGCTGGTGCTGCTCTTGCATCCCAGGCAATGCCATCGGCTGCTGCCGCAGAGATCGTTGTCAAGCACAGCAAGGGCGAAACAACTCTGCCATCGACGCCGGCGAAGGTGCTCGTTTTCGACATGGCAAGCCTCGACACACTCCATACGCTCGGCGTGGAGGTGGATGGCGTACCCTCGGGTGCCAAACCCGACTACCTGTCCAAGTATTCCGGCAGCGATGTCCTGAACATCGGCTCCCTGTTCGAACCTGACTATGAAGCCGTCAGTGGCGCAAGGCCTGACCTCATCATCGTCGGCGGCCGCTCGTCCGCCAAGTTCGAGGATCTGGCAAAGATTGCCCCGACGATCGACATGACGATCGACCCGACGAAGTACGTTGAGAGCGCGAAGACGAATGTGGAGACACTTGCCGAGATCTTCGGCAAGCAGGCTGAAGCAGGCGCCGCCCTTCAGAAACTTGACGCTTCCGTGTCCGCCCTCAAGGAAAAGGCCGCTTCGGCAGGCAAGGGGCTTCTGATCCTTACCACCGGCGGCAAGATGAGCACCTACGGAGCAGGCTCCCGCTTCGGTATGCTCTTTACCGATTACGGCGTCCAGCAGGCGGATGAAAACATCAAGGTCGGCCAGCACGGGCAGCCGATTTCTTTTGAGTATATTCTTGAACGGAACCCCGACTGGCTGTTTGTGATCGACCGCGACGCTGCGATCGGACGCGAGGGCCAGGCCGCGGCAGAATTCCTCGACAACGAGATCGTCGCTCAGACAACCGCGTGGAAAGAGGAACAGGTCCTCTATCTCGATGCGACGGCCTGGTATCTCGTCGGCGGCGGGCTGACGGCCATGCAGAACACCGTCAATCAGTTGACCGAGGCCTTCGACGCCAAGTAAGCGAACAGCATCGGACGTTGACGGGCCCCAACCCGGTGACCGTTGGGGGCG
>JAEWOP010000159.1 GCA_023399635.1 Pseudomonadota bacterium | reverse complement strand
GTCATACACCTTGGCCCAGTCGTTGACGAACACGCTTCCCGCTTCAAGCGCCTGTGCGACCCGCAACGAGCGATCGAGGTCGCGCGTCCAGATCGAGGCGGACAGGCCATAGTCGTTATCGTTTGCCAGCGCGACGGCTTCCCGCTCATCTGAGAACCGCTGGATGGTTATCACAGGACCGAATGTTTCCTGCTGGACGACCGGCAGGCCGTTGTCGGAAACCTCCAGCATCGAAGGGCGAAAAAAAGCACCTTTCGCCAAAGGGCCTTGTGTCACGGGACCTCCTCGAACGACTGCAGTTGCACCCGCTGACAGTGCATTTTTCACCACGTTATCGACGTTCTGCTTATCGATTAGCGGCCCCATGTCGCTTGCCGGATCGGATGCCGGCCCGACTTTGACGGCACGCAGCCGTTCGGCGAGGCCGTCGCGGACCCGTTCGTAGATCGAATTCTGTACGAGCAGCCGCGAGCCCGTCATACAGAACTGGCCGGCAAAGATGGTCAGTGCCTTTTCGAGAACCGGTAGCGTGGCGTCGATATCAGCGTCGTCAAATACGATCATCGGAGCCTTGCCACCGAGTTCCAACCCGAACCGCTTCATCCTCCTCGCACCGACGGCACCGATGGCACGGCCGGTTTGCGTGCTTCCCGTGAAGCTGATTGTCGGCACATCGGGGCTTTCAACCAGAAGCGCTGCCCCCTCCGAACCGCTTTCGATGAACATGTTCAAGATACCACCCGGCAGGTCGTTCGCTTCCGCGAGGATCTCGGCAAGGACGCTGGCGATCTGCGCTGCCTGGCCGGGCATCTTAACGACGACCGCGCAGCCGGCAGCAAGTGCTGGAGCGAAGGAGCGGACCGCAAGAATGACAGGAGAATTCCAGGGAACGATAATCCCCGCTACTCCCATCGGCTGGCGCAGAATCACGGAGAGGCTGCCGGGCTTGGGCAATGTCGCCCGCCCTGCCTCCGTACGAGCCATAGCAGCCCAGTATCGAAGCTTGCTCGGACTACCATCGATCTCCAGCGCCGCCTCGCCGAGCAGTTTGCCGTTTTCAAGCGAGAGGATGTCGATCAGGCGCTCGCGATTTCGCTCGACTGCCGATGCCATCTGATCGAGCACCCTTGCACGAAGCTCAGCATCGTCGCGCCAGGCGGTTTCGCGGAATGCGCGTTTTGCGGCTTCGATGGCAGAGTGCGCGGCCGCTCCGCCATCATCGGGATAATCTCCGATCGTCTCATATGTCGCTGGATCGATGGAGCGGCCGCGTTTGGAAGACGAGACAAAGGTGCCGTCGATCCAGTTATGTGCGGAAATCGTGGTCATTGACTTGTCTTTCTGACGTTGCAAGGGTGCGCGAGATATGACCCGCCCTTTGAGTGGCGACCTCCGCATATATCGGGGCAGGCCTTGCCCGCCCGATTCCGGGTTGGGGTGGCGGACGAACCCGGTCAGGTCAGGAACGGTGGCGGATTTTCGCCCCGCAAACGATAATTCGGCCGGGGCCTTTCCAGGCGGATAGATTCCAGCACGGTATAGGCGTGGTATTTCGTCTGGGTCGTCACGCCGGCAAGCCGCTCGGACCAGAGCTGGCCATTGCTGCTCTTCTTTTCCAGGACGTATTTCGTGGCGAAATTGGCCATAGAATTGATCCAGTTCTCGGTGCCGGAAAACACCTGGTCCCAGCCCGCGCCCTCCAGGATGCTCACGAGCGCATCCGACCGGCTGAATCGAGCCACGGCCGCCTGCGCTCCGTCGAGGACGTCCTGGAAATATTCGATTGAAGCCGCGACCGTTTCCGGCGTCCCGTACTTCATGTGATGGCCGGCGACGAGGAAATCGAAGTCATATTCCATCAGTTGCTTCTGGGCTTCGTACCAGCCAGTGATATTTTGCGATGCGTCGCAATGCATGAAGGTGGCGCTGCCGGGGCTGACGATATCGATGACGGTCAGTACCTTTTGCGCCGGCGCATAGATGAAGATATTGCCGGGGCAGTGGTTCTCGCCCTTGTAGGAGAGTTCCAACGTCACCCCGCCGACGACAAGCAGATGATCCTTGTGGAATGTCAGGGTTGGCACCGGTCGGTTTGGATCGGGGAACCGCTCCAGCAATTCCCTGGTGATGTCGTGCGCGACGATCTCGACATCCGGCCCGAAAACCGAAGCGGCACCGATGTGATCGGTGTGCCAATGGCTGTAGATCACGTGCGTTACCGGCTTGTCCGTAACGTCTTCGATCGCGGCCAGCATGTTTTCACCGATCGTCGGCGGTGCGTCGATAGCGACGACACCATCGCTGGTCACGACGAAGGCCGCGTCATAGCCGCCGCTGGTGACCCAATAGAAACCGCCACGAAGCTCCTCGACATGGTAGCCGAGCCTCTGGAAGCGGTCGGAGGAGAAATACTCAGGATAATATCCCGGCGGATCAGCCGGGTGCTCCCCGGCCTCCGGAAAGCCGTAATGGTCGATCCCGAAAAAGTTGGGCTCGTCGGTCGCTCTGATCAGCTTCTGGTGTCGGTCGCACATTTACTCAATCCTCAATGTTCGCAATATCGAAAGAAGTGGGTGGTTAAGCGGCTTGCGGGGGAAAGCGCAGGACAGCCTTGATCACGCGCCCCGCCGCGACATCGTCAAACGCCCCGTTGATGTCGGCGAAGTCGTAGAAAGTGAGCAGCCTGTCGAAGGGAAAACGACCGTTTCGATAGAGACCGACCAGTTCCGGAATCATCAGGCCGGAAATTGCATCGCCCTGGATAATCCCGATGAGGCTTTGCCCTACCGTGAGCCGGGAGGCATCGACGACCGCGCCCGAATGGTCATTGAAGGCGACGAAACCGAACTGCCCCATCGGAGCAAGAGCGCCGATGCCGGCATCGAGGTTCTCCTTCCGACCGCTCGTGTCGAGAACGTATTCGACGCCGCGAGAGGTGATATCCCTGATCGCCGCGGCTACATCGGTTTGCTCACGCGGGTTGACGCAATGTGTCGCGCCGAGTTCGTTAGCGAGCTTCAGCCGCTCGGCATTGACATCGATGGCGATGATGATTGCCGCATCGGCGACCTTGGCAGCCATGATTGCAGCCAGTCCCACCGCCCCTACTCCAAAGATCGCGATCGAAGCACCGACCGGCACGTTGAGCGCCTTCAAGACGGAGCCGGCGCCGGTCTGAAACCCGCAACCGAGCGGCCCGAGCAGTTCGAGCGGAACATCGTTCGGGACTTTGACGGCATTGCGCTGATGAGCGAGCGCATAGGTGGAGAATGAGGACTGACCAAAGAAGTGCGCATGGAGCCTTTTCCCATCGGGCGCTGCCACGCCGATCGTTCCATCGAGCCTGGTGCCGGCGAAATTTGTTTCCCAGACATGGTCGCAATAGGCTGCATGGGAAGACATGCAGGGTTTGCAGTGGCCACAGGAGTGATAGGAAAGAACGACATGATCGCCGGGCTTGAGATGCGATACGGTCGATCCGACACGTTCGACGATGCCGGCGCCTTCGTGGCCGAGGATCGCGGGGAGCGGCGTCGGCATGAGCTGTTGCCTGACATGCGCATCGGTTGCGCAGATGCCCGTAGCAACCATGCGGATGAGCACTTCGTCGGGGCGCGGCGCCTCAAGCTTCACTTCACGGAGGATGAAGGGGCCGTTTTTTTCTTCCAGTACGGCTGCGGTGGCGGATTGGGTCATCTGTTCCTCCATGGGCTGATTGTGGATACCGGGGCGAGTGATCCCGCTCACGGACCAGGGGCGATCCATGTTCGGAAGGCTTGATGAAATCCGCTTGAGTTTCGAACGAGTGGTGGTGAAGCGGCTTGTGTTCTCAGCCCGTTTGCGGGTCTGCTGCTCGCAAACATATCCGTGCTGTCGAACGGCTAAAGACAGCAATGGCGGAACGTCGGGTTGCTGATAACGAAACCCCTTGTGGTTTCGTGGCGGCTGGAAGCGAGATCAGGCAGGTCGCATCGTGCCGGCATTCGGGAATTTGCCTTGGCGGTATGCGGCATAGTAGCCGGCAAGCTCCTCTTTGGAGCCTGCGATAAATGGGCCTTGTGCTACGACATGGATTTTTTGCGGTTGGCCTGCATACAAAAGCACGCGCGCGCCATCTTCACCCGCTTTCAGCCTTATGGCGCTTTCACCGTCAGTTGCCACCGGATTGGTCCAACCGACCTTATCCGTCGTTAGCATCGTCGCTCCGGTGCCTGCTTCGATTTCGCCCGCGATGACCACCACAAAGCCATTATAGGATGACGGCAAAACCTGCTCAAACTCGGCTCCCGCCTCAAGCCGAATGTCGACCAGGGTTACGGGCACGGCATTCTTCGTCGACGCGACGATCCCTGCCGAGCGGCCGCTGTAAACGGTCGCCACGAAGCCATCGCCGCGGTGTCCCGGCATTTTATCGCGCCTCAGGATCTGCACCCTTGGCGCCATATTGCGGTCCTGCTCGGGAAGAACCAGCCATAGCTGAAACAGACGCATTCCTGTCGAGACCTGGGCATCTTCCGAATGGACGATGCCGCTTCCGGCGGTCATCCATTCCACGTCGCCTTCGGCCAGGCGTCCGCCGGCATCCTCCATGGTACCGTGAATCATGAACGTGACGGTCTCCAGGCCGGCATGAGGGTGGGCCTCGCCGAATTGCCCCTCACCGGTCACGCGATCGTCCGCCATAAGAAAGAACGGGTCGGTCGCGGAAAAATTTCCCGGTGCAACGACAAGGGCTGCTTTGTGTCTCTCGCCGGCAAAGCCGCGGCCGAGAGGCGGTGTGGTTGTAATGCTGTCGATGGACCTTTGAAACATCTTTGCTGCCCTCGTGAAGTTGAGAGGTGAAACCTGTCCGCTCTGTCAACGAATGTGCGTTGATTTTGAACGAGGCGCCGCTCGCAACAAGTCACGATCCCCCGAACCCTGCGTTGCCAAACCAGCAACCTCCCAGGCCACCGGAATTGCGTTACGCTGCTGCAGATTTATGCCGGCAAGCCAATAACGAGAGCACGATGATGAGACTGACGCGACGAGTTGGCAGCTTTTTCCGTGAGGAAACATGGGACTTTCCCGAGCATGAAAGACCAGTCGTCGCTGGGTCGCCGGCGACGCCTGAGCATGCCCTAACGCTGCGGACCGCCTATGCCTTCGTCGCAATCCTCGTCGGCCTGACGGGAGGACTGGGCAACGCCCTCGTCATTGTCAACATCACGGAACTGCAAACGGGCTTGGCGTTGAGCTCCATTCAGGCGGCCTGGCTACCAACGGTCTATGCCATGACCAATATTTCTGCCAATCTGCTGCTGATAAAGTTCCGGCAGCAGTATGGTCTGCGTTTAGTCACGCTGGCTGCCCTCGGCCTGTATGCCCTCCTCTCCCTTACCAATCTGTTGACCGCAGATCACTGGCTCACACTCGCCGTTAGAGCTGCAAGCGGCTTTGTTGCGGCGGCGTTAACGCCGTTGTCCTTGTTCTACGTGATGCAGGCCCTTCCGGGCCGTTGGCGCATCCGGGGACTGATACTTGGCCTTGGCATCTCGCAATGCGCGTTCCCTCTTGCGACAGTCATCTCGCCATGGCTGTCTATCAGCTCGTATTGGCAGTCGATATTTCTGTTCGAAGCCGGTCTCGCATTTTTCTCTTTCGCCGCGGTGGGGACATTCCGGCTGCCCCCGGCCAAGCGAGAGCGAGCATTCGAACCTTTGGATTTCCTCACCTTCCTGCTTTTGGGGGGTAGCCTCGCTCTGATTGCAGCAGTATTGGGGCTCGGACGACTGGAAGGATGGTTCGAGGCGCCTTGGATAATCTGGTTTCTGTCGCTCGCGCTTCCGATGATTATCACCGCGCTGATACTCGAGAACGGCCGGTCCGCACCTCTTCTCAACCTGCGCTGGCTCGGGAGCGGTGATATCGTCCGCTTTGCTTTTGCAATTTTCATGGCCAGGATCGTTCTTGCCGAACAGCACGTTGCGACCAGGTTTTTGACGGCGCTAGGAGGCAGCGACGAACACCTCAGAGCACTTTCGATCGTCATCTTTGTCAGCGCTGTTGTGGGCGTGATCGTGAGCGCAATAACGGTAAATGTCGAAAAACTGGCGATCCCCATGACGCTGGCGGTCACCGCGATAGCTGCTGCGACACTTGCCGACAGCTCCGCCACTAGCCTTGACCATCTGCCCTGGTTTTACCTGTCCCAAGCGGTGATCTCATTCGCCGCCATGTTTTTTCTTGGGCCAGCGCTGGTGTTAGGCATCACGAGCGCGCTGCAGAAAGGCAGCCGAGAACTCTTGAGTTTTACCGTCCTTTTTGGGGCAGTCAATTCGATGGGCGCTCTCACCGGCCAGGCCCTGTTCGGCGCCTGTATCGACGGCATCGCGATTGCTTCGCAAGATTGGGTCCTTGCCCAACAAAACGCCTTGCGCCTGGCGGCGGTGTTGGCTTTCTTAACCGCGGCCTATCTGGCTGTGCTCCTCGCAATTCGCATTCGCCATAAGCTGGCGGAAATTCGCCGTGATAAACACATGTCCACTAACGGTGCTGCCCATATCGATCCGGTTGGTCCGACCAAGCGGCAGTCAGGAATGCCTTGGCACCCGCCGACGCTTTCGTTTCAGGCGCGAGTGGTCTTGAGCGCTATTGCGACAACCGGGGCAACACTTCTTTTGGTCGCAGTGTGGCCGCAGGAGCGGTAGGCGATATCCACCGCGTGGATGTTCGCTCATACTATTTATCGATTTCATCGCAGTGCCGAGGGTCGATTACATCTTGCCCAAGGACGCCGGGGAGCGTTCGGTAACGTGACCTGGAGCATTACAGATGTCGGATAAGAAATTTCGTGTGGGTATTATTGGAGCGGACACTCACGCAAGTTGGGCGGGCGCATCGCATGTGCCAGCCCTGGCGTCACAACCTCACCTGACGCTGGCGGCAGTCGCGACCCGACGCGAGGAAAGCGCCAAGGCGGCGGCCGAAGCATTCGGAGCAGAACTCTGGTTTGCCGATCCCTATGCGATGATAAGAGATGAGAGCATTGAGGTCATCACGGTCGCCGTGAAAGTGCCGGCACACAAGGAGCTCGTGATGGCCGCCCTGCAGGCGGGCAAATCGGTCTATTGCGAAGCGCCTCTGGGCGCAACGCTGTCGGAAACAAACGAGATGGCTGCGGCAGTGGGGTCTTTGCATACCGCGATCGGCCTGCAAGGCCGGCATAATCCTGCGGTCCGGCGTGCGGCGGAACTGGTCGCTTCAGGAAAGCTCGGGCGCTTGATGTCCGCGCGTGTCGGCGCGACCACATTCGGCTACGGTCCGCAATCTCCAAGCATGTATGACTATTTCAACAAGGCCGCTTCCGGCGCCAGCTTCATGACGATTACGGCAGGCCACGTGCTGGACGTCATCGAGGCAGTGCTCGGGAACATCACCGAGGTTGATGCGCGCACGGAGTTGCTCTGGCCGGAGATCGAGATCGTCGATACAGGTGATACTTCGAAGCGAGAGGTTCCGGATCATCTCGATCTGATCGCAAAGACGGCAAGTGGTGCGCCTGTATCCGTGCAGATTCTGGCCGGCGTCCCTGCAGAAAACGCGAGTTTCGTTTTTGAGATCCGTGGCTCGCAGGGCTCGCTTATGCTCACCGGCAATCACCTGGCAGGCGTACAGGTCGGAGACATTTCAATTTCGTCAAGCCTGGAATTTGCTGCGCCCGACAGGCCGGTCTCCAATGGTGTCGGCCCAACAGCCGCCGATTTCTGGGCAGGAGCCGCTATCAATGTCGGGGAGGTTTATGCGTCCCTGGGGCGGGATCTGACGAATGGTACATACACCACTCCAGGTTTCGACCATGCGCGCCATAACAGCCGTTTGATCGCAGCCGTCGAGCTTGCGGCAAGAACTGGCGAACGGCAACACCTTGTTTGACGTGTCGCAGAATGGCTCGGCGTTCGCACAGGATGTCGAGCCGGCCGTTAGCGCGTCAATTGGGAATACGCTCAACAAAAGCCATCGCCGCCGCCCAATCTCGGAAATCAAAAAGAAGGACGACATCATGCAAATGCGCAAGCTGGGTGAAAGCGGGTTGTTCGTGTCGGAGTTGTGCTTCGGCGCCATGACATTCGGGGGAACCGACGGGCTATGGGGAAAAGTGGGGAGACTCGACCAGGAGGATGCCGATGCACTGGTCAAGGCCGCTCTCGTCGCCGGCATAAACCTGTTCGATACAGCAAATGTCTATGCGCGCGGACGTAGCGAAGAAATACTGGGACGCTCGCTGAGGAACCTTGGCGTGTCGCGCAGAGATGTCGTGATCGCCACCAAAGTCGCCTCCGCCATGGGTGAGGGACCGAACCATCGCGGCGCTTCGCGTGGTCATATAATCTCCGAATGCCAGGCAAGCCTCGGCCGGCTGGGTGTGGACTACATTGATCTATACCAGATTCACGCCTTCGATTCCGCGACGCCGATAGAGGAAACGCTGGAGGCGCTCGACACGCTCGTCCGGGCCGGCGATGTTCGCTACATCGGCCTTTCGAACTGGGCCGCGTGGCAGGTCATGAAGGCGATCGGGATAACACGCGCCAGAGCTCTCGCGCCCGTTACATCAATGCAGGCATATTATACGCTTGTCGGGCGCGATCTGGAACGGGAGATTGGCCCGCTGCTCTCATCTGAACGTGTTGGCCTCATGGTGTGGAGTCCACTTGCCGGCGGCTATCTCACCGGAAAGTACTCCGCCGGTGGTAACGCAGCAGGCGGCCGACAGACGGAATTGGATTTTCCACCCATCGATCGCATCCGGGGGGAGCCCCTGATCGCGATCCTTAAAGCCGTCGCGGAGAAACACGGCGCTAGCCCGGCGCAGATCGCGATCGCCTGGTTGCTGAAGCAAAGCATCGTCTCGACCGTCATCGTCGGTGCCAAGCGCTTCGAGCAATTGCAGGAAAACATTCGGTCCGCATCGATTGCGCTGGACGATACCGACTTGGCGAAGCTCGATGAGGTCAGTCGTCTGCCTGTCGAGTATCCGGGTTGGTTGCTGAACGACGGAAACGGACACTCGCGCTGACACGGAAAAGATGCTTGAGATCGATGAAGGATGAGTTTAATTATCCATCCCATGAATTTACACGGTATCGATCTCAATCTTCTCGTTGCCTTTGATGCCCTCAATTCCGAGCGCAATGTGACACGCGCCGGAAGCCGTATTGGCCGGACCCAGCCGGCCATGAGCGCGGCTTTGTCGAGATTGCGGTTTCTGCTGCGGGACGAATTATTCGTTCGCGGGCCCAACGGACTTCAACCTACACCGCGAGCGGTAGAACTTGCCGAACCGATCTCACTTGCTCTGCGGGACATCCAGCGGACATTGCAATTCACGCAGGGTTTTGATCCCGGCAAATCGACCGTATCTTTTTCCATTGCCGTTTCGGCACATGCAGGTTCAGTCATATTGCCGCGCCTCCTGTCGCTGCTTGAGGAAAAAGCCCCCGGAATTGATATCAAGGTCAGGGATTAAAGCAGCCGTGATGACGCGGTTTCCCTGCTCGACAGCGGCGGCGTTGATCTGACGGTCGGCATTCCCCCCACGCCCACGAGCCGAATCCTGAGTGCCCGGCTTTTCCAGGAGCGGTTCGTTTGTATCCTTAGGAAGGATCATCCAATCCTCGGCCGCCCTTTCGATCGCGAGATGTTTCTGTCTCTGAGGCATATTCTGGTGGCACCCGATAATGAGGGTCTGGATGTCGCCGATGCCGCACTGGCTTCGAAGAATTTCAGGAGGCGGGCGGCCGTGACTATTCCCCATATGCACGCCGCGCCGGCATTGGTTGCATCGTCGGATATGGTCGCGACCCTCATCGAAAGCGTGGTTGCTCATTCAGGCTTTGCGGAGCGTCTTGCAGTCTTCGATTTCCCGCTCCCCCTAAACCCTGTCCCATTCGTGCTGTCCTGGCATCGTCGCAATGACGGGCACCCGGCCCAGCAATGGCTGAGAAACGGTATGCTCGCGGCGTTTCCCCACGTGTGGCTCTCTTCAGAAAATATCTGCAGCGATCTTGCCCCGCAGTATTACTAGGCGGCCATCGTATCGCGGCAAGCAGCGAACGCGTCACGCTCAGTTTGCTATCACACGGCCATCGGCGTCTGATGCACGACGATTGGCGCGTGGAACGGAACGCGGTCGTAAAGGTCAACGATGTCCTGGTTCATAAGGCGGACGCAGCCGGATGAAACAGCTTTGCCGATGGATTGCCATTCGGGATTGCCGTGGAGACGATACAGCGTATCTTTTCCGTTCTGGAAAATATAAAGAGCGCGAGCGCCGAGCGGGTTATGCAGTCCAGGATCCATCCCTCCGTTTGCTACAGAGTATTTTTCCAGTTCGGGTTGCCTTGCAATCATCTCGCTTGGCGGCTTCCATCTTGGCCAATGCTGACGCCAGTGGATATATCCGTTCCCTTCCCATGAAAATCCGTCGCGCCCGATGCCAACGCCATATCGTAACGCAGTTCCGCCGTTTTCCACCAGATAGAGAAATCGCCTGGGCGTATCGACGACCACAGTTCCCGGCGCCTCCCCGGTCGGGTCAGCGACGCGCTGCCTGAGATATTCCGGGTTCATTCGCTCAAAAGGAACTGCAGGAACGAAATGTCCCCCGTCCTCAAATGCAGCGTAACGGGAAGCGAGATCCGGGTCGACCGGTGAAGGCTGCGGAGTGGCAATGGGCTGGGGCGAGTCTGATGCCGATCTTTCTTCGACTGTTGTGCATCCGCCGAGTATGACCGGCGCGGCTAAAGAGCCGACTATGAACGTACGACGGGATAAGAAACTGTTTCGGTTCTTCATCATGGAAGGCGACTTTCGGGTTGCGGCTGGCACGCGTGCTTGCATCGCACGATATCCTCCTACAGACGGAATATTCCATATCTGAATGAGTGATAGCCGTCATAACCGTTAGCTATGCCATGCGCCGCTACCGCTGCACCGGGGAGATTCCGTCAATGTCCCTGAGCCGCGGCATGACAAAGTCCGTAAATGCCCGGACGACCGGTCGCATGAACTTTGTGGACGGATAAGCGAGAAATGCTTCGGTAGATCGCAGCCAATATTCGGGAAGCACCCTTACAAGCTCCCCGCCGGCCAATAAGTCCAATACGAGGTTCTTCTGCACAAGCCCCACACCCCGTCCTCGTAAAAGTGCTGCAATCATGACATGCGCATTGTTCGTTATGAGCAATGGCCTGACGGTGACGTCTTCGGCGCGCGCATCAGGTCCCAACAGGGAAATAGTATTGCGCTGGGCAAGCATCTTCGGAGTGCCAATGACCTCGAGCTCTGAAAGTCGTCCCGTATCGTCAATTTGCCCTACCTGTTGCAGGTAGAGAGGGGAAGCGACGAGAAATCGCTCCACCCACCCGATGCGGCGTGCGATGACGTCCTGATCCTCGATTTTCCCGTAGTGAACTGACAAATCGAAATTATCATAGACCAAGTCGACTGTGCGCTCGTCGAGAGCCAGTTCGACGGAAATCCCGCAATACTTATCCTGAAATTCCCCGACTATCCGCTCGAGATGACCAACACCAATGCAGGATGGGGCGTGAATTTTTAGATTGCCTTCGATTTCACCCGTGTTGATGCGGACGCCCTCCAGCGCCGCGTCGATCGATGCGATCGCAATGCGGCTGGCTTCGTATAATTCGAGTCCATGGGCCGTCGGGCGAACGATTTTCGACGAGCGCTCCAGAAGCCTGGCTTGAACGTGCCGTTCGAGGTTCGAAATATGCTTCGTGACCGCCGGCTGCGTTACCCCCAGGTCCCGTGCCGCAGCAGTAATCGACCCCTTCTCGACGGTGCGGATGAAGGCTTTTAAAGCAACGTTGATATCCATGATATTGCTCTTGATTATGATTGACCCCAGCCATAACCAGATGTTTGGAATATGGCTTGATGATGTCTGGGCACGGGACAGGGGCGCATTTCAACGTCATGGATCCGATTGCCGCCCGCGACCGGTCAATCATCTCGCGACTATCAGCGCAAACCGCGCAATCACCGCTTGGATTTCAGCCCGCTGTTGATTTCCCTCAGTAATTGTTTCTGCTGATCGTTCGTATTCTCCAGGGCATGAAGCCAAAGCAGCGTTGCCGCCTGGAGCTTCCTGCCGCCGCTCAACGCGTTGTCGAAGTCTCTCATCCATGATCCAAGATGGGCGATGTAATCTTCGGCAAGAGCTGAAATCTCGACGTCGTCACTATCTGGCCCCAACGCGTCGAAACGATCCCCCAGCTCTCGCACGGTAGCACCATATTCGAGATCCGCGAGTTGATCATAGAGCCGGGCCAGTTCTGCGCGCTGCCCTTCATCCAAAAGGTGTGACAGGAGTACGGATTGTTCCCGACCAGCCCGCACCGCTTTAGGGTCTCGCCCGACCTCCAGCGGCATCAGAGAGGCAGCAAATTCCGGCGCCATGTCGGGCGGTCCTTTGCCGTCACGCAGGGCTGTGACAGTCCGGCGTTGACGCTCCAGAAGTTCGATCTGCCGCGTGAGCCCCTCAAGAAGGGCGTCCAAACTGTCCTCGCTCATTTCGGCACGACCGTCGAGAAAGGCTGGGATTTGCGAGAGCGAGAAACCGAGCGCTGTCAATTGACCGATACGCAGCAGTCGGATCAAAAGCGGCACGCTGTAAGCGCGATACCCATTGTTCTGTCTTGGCGGCTCCGGCAAAAGTCCGATCTGGTGGTAGTGCCGCAGCGTGCGGATGCTTACACCCGCCAGTCCTGCAATCTCCTTACTGCGCATGCGCCGCCCTCATTACTCGCCCCTCAAATGCCGTGCAAGAAAGCGCTCGATCCTCCGATAAAGCTCAATATTGCTATCCTCGTTGATGAACCAGTGTCCTTCGCGCTCGTTGAGAAGATAGTCGACCTCCACACCATTCGCACGCACCCTTTCCACCACCAGATCCGCCTGTGCCTTTGCAACGCGCACGTCGTTCGCGCCGTGAACCACCAAAAGCGGTTTGGAAATGCAATCAAGCCGGCTGACCGGCGAGCGTGCAAGCATGTCCCGGTTCTGCGTCTCGATGTCAGGATCGCCCATGTAAGAAAGGTAGGTGTTGATCAGCGCAGGTCGTACGAACGGGACGGCCCCATCCACCAGCATCCGGAGATCGGACATGCCGGAGTAGGAAATGGTTGCGGCGAAGCGCTCCGGCGTGAAGCTGGCGCCCACCAGCGCGGCGTAACCGCCATAGGAGCAACCGTAGATCGCTACCCGTGCCGGGTCGGCAATACCCTGCCCGATTAGCCAGTCGAGCCCGTCGATCAGGTCGTCATGCATGCGCCCGGAGAACTCCCCAACAGCGGCATGCATGAACGCCTTGCCATAGCCGGTCGAGCCGCGAAAATTCACCTGCAGCACGGCATAGCCGCGGTTGGCGAGGAACTGCACTTCCGGATCATAGATGCAGGCGTCGCGATACCAGGGCCCGCCATGGACCAGAAGTACGGTCGGCAGCGCACGCGGCTCATCCTTGGCAGCGAACCAGACGGGCAGCGTGACATGGCACGGCAACGTCAATCCGTCGCGCGACAGCACATCGACGGGTCGCACGCTCGCCAGCCGCTCGGCTTTGAGCGCTGAGAATCGCTCGCCAAGCACATA
The DNA here is from genome assembly GCA_023399635.1 of Pseudomonadota bacterium. Taxonomy (GTDB): domain Bacteria; phylum Pseudomonadota; class Alphaproteobacteria; order Rhizobiales; family Rhizobiaceae; genus Neorhizobium. The sequence continues at coordinate 11,482 of JAEWOP010000159.1, read as the reverse complement.
CGCTTCACCGCTCTCATGTTCGTAAAACCATGTCGTGCCGGGATGCCGGTCATTCCAAAATTCCGCCACCCATTGTCGCCCATCGGCATCGCAGGAAATGTACCCTATTTCCCCCTCTGACAGCCGCTGTAGGCTGTCTAGCACGGCGGCAAAATGCGCGTTCAGAGGCCGTATCAGCTGTCTTTTGCCAAGATAACGCAGTCCCAGCAGCTCGCCTGTCACAGGATTGGTTATCAGGCTCGAGGGAAAGCGCGGATCGGCCTCTGGCCGCGGCGTATCGAGGCTGAAATCGGGCTGGCTGTCGACGACCCTGTGCGTGCCCGTCGCAAGGTCAATGGCAGCAAGATAGGTGTGGTCGCTGCCCGCGTTGCAGCCAACCAAGATGCTCTTTCCATCCGCCGCCACCATCAGCGGCATCGGGCCGATTGGCTGGTCGCGTCCGCTCAGCTTCGCCAACGTGGTGAAAGCACCGTTCTCGTACCGAGCCAGTTCGTGGTCACCCCCGTCGTTGATGATGAAGGCATGCAGTGCGTTCGGCGTAATGATCCAGCGTACGAACCGACCGGGACTAATGGCAGCGACCCTGGTTTCAGCGCTTTCGATATCGACCTCGTATAGGTCGATCAAACCCGGACTTCTGAGGTTCATCTGCACGAAAGCCTTGCCTGGAAACGCGGCGGAGAAGTCCAGTCCCATTACCCGCACGCCGGAATAGGGCGTCAAGTCGACAGTCCTAGCCTTCCCGCCCACCGTCTCTGCCCCGTCCACCTCCACACGATGAAGGTGCCAGTTCTCGTCGCCCTGGCTGTCTTGGACGAAGAGGATGTAGCGAGCATCACGCGTCCAACTAAAGCTGTCGATATTGCGCATGTCATCGCTAGTCAGTCGCCGCGCCGCGCCTTGTCCGACTGGCCGCACCCAGATATTCAACCGCCCATGCCAGGGTGCCAGATAGGCTACCAGCCGGCCATCGGGCGAAATCTGCGCCCGCGAAAATTCTGGCATTCCAAAAAGCGTTTCAATCGGGATGAGATCAGGTGCAGTCATGTCGAACCTCGCATCGTAGCCGGCGCCATCGCCGCCAAACTCAAACAATATCGACACACTGCCTGAACTATGACGTCGCGTCGGGGTCAACCGTGAAAGCCAGCTAGGTCCGCAATCACGTAATTTCTGCGTAACTGTGAGATTCCATATGGGTCTGGCGGGATCGCGCTTCGCTCTCGCAATTGACTGACTTGCCTAAAAAAAAAGGTACACCAAATGAGCAAAGCCTCCCAAGATCACATCGTCATTCGACGCCTGTCTGCCGGAACAATGTTCGCAGGCCTCCTTATCCTGACCGGTTGCCAGACACCGGAACAGGAACGCTACGCCGATCTCGACACCTGCTCTGGAATGGGCGCACGATACGGATCATCGTCACATACCGCATGCATGCTCCAGCAACAGCAGCGTCGCGACGACGCGCAACTGCGGGCCCTTGAGTCGGCAAGGCTAAGCCAAATCATGGCAGAAGATGCACGCCGGCAGCATGAGCGCATGAGAAGAGAGCGACGACGGGACTAGTTCCGAGTTCGGTGTGAGGCTCGAGCGGAGACGTTTGCGCCCAGCCTCTCACCAATGATGCGCCCCTTTACGCAAACCGGATCTCGTCAAAGCCACTATATCGGAAAACGGTGGCTCAACTGGTTCTGATCTTCGTATTCGATAAAGGTCCGCGACGTGTTGAAGCCGCTTTCCAACACCGGACACACGCTGGGATCCGACCACACCACTGTACCGAAGTCGGACTTCGTTTGCATTGCCCGGCGCCCACCCATCGACCTGGAGCGTGATACGAAAGCACGCTGGTGCTTACGCCGTTGCTCGGCCTTCGGGTTGCACGCGCAAAGATCAGCCACAGCACATGCTAGAACCCTCCCTGGGTTTTTAGGGGTTGAGATGCTGGCGATGACCCGTCAGATTGGCCTGTGTGATCGCCTCAAGCACCCGGTGACGATCGAGCGCGACCGCGAAGTCTGGTGCATCTGCGGTTCCGTCGCGGAGGTCGGCGGCGAGTTGGGCGTAGAGCCGGGCGACCCCCGCCGCGGGCGCTTCGAGTTGCAGGTCGGGAGCCGCATATGCTGCTGGGACCTGTAGCTGCTGGACAGGCTCGCTGCCGCGGCGCAAGGTGATGGTCATATCACCGAAGTGGATGTAGCCCGACGCCGTCTCCACGCGCAGACTGCCTTCCGTGCCCTGGATCTCCCACACCAAGCCGGCAGACTGTCCGGCGCTGTAGTGCAGAGAAGTGACGATCCCACCTTCGAGAGCGCCGGCGACGATGATCTCGTCCGGCGCATCCTTCGGGAGGGACGAGCCATCCGAAAGGCGGACGCCGTCGCCGCGCTGATTGGCGACGATGGCGGACAAGCTCTCGAATCCGCCGAGCACATGGGCCAATGGTTGGAGCGCGTGGCCGAGCATGATGCTTTGAAGCGTCGCGCCATTCGCTGCAAGAGCCATGTACTCGAATGGCGGGTCGTATCGGCCGACCCACATGTCGTCGTTCAGATGCGCTCGGATGCTCGTGCTGAGCGGCATGCCGATCACGCCCTGACGGATGAGGTCGTGAAGGTAGCGGATTGGCGGATGCAGGCCGCCCTGCAGGCCAATAACCGTACGCAGCCGCCGTTTGCGGGCAAGCCCCTCTATCGCTCCGGCTTCCGATAGATTTCGCGCGAGCGGCCATTCGCAATAGACCATCTTGCCCGCGGCGAGCGCGTCGGAAACGATCTGCTGGTGATCCGAAACCTTGACCGCAACTACCACCAGGTCGACCTCGGGCCGAACGACCAGTGCCTGATGTGTGTCAAAGGCGAGATCGGCGCCCAGTCGGCTAGCGGTCGTATTCGCACTCTCCATACGCGTCGTGCTGACGGCGCGAATCTGGAATGCATCGAGCGCCCGCAGTGCCGGGACGTGCGCAACTCCGCCCCAGCCTCGATCGGCACTGGCGCCGACGATGCCGACGCCGATCCGGGTGTTTGGTGAATTGGTCATGTAGGCGTGCTCCTGTCTGGTGCAGCCCGGGCAATGCTAGCCTTGCTGCGTCACATGGTTTCGTTTCCCGACAAATGATTGGGCGCAAGCGCGGGGAGTTAAGCGTGTCTCCAATGGGCCTCGAGTTCGCGCGCGACATCGGCCGGACGCTCTATCATCGGCCAATGCGAGGCGCGCAGCTTAACGACGGCGCGTGCGTGCGCGGCGTTGCCGAGCTCGTCGGCGAAGCGGTGCGGCAGAAACGGATCGTCCAGGCCCCAGATCACGAGTGCTGGCGCCGTTATCCTGCGTAGATCCGGCTTCCACTCCTCCCCGACCTCGATTGCGGAACGGTAAAGTGCGAGAATGCTTGCCCGCATGGTGGTATCGAGATGCCGAACCGATTCATCCGCCGCATCTTTCGGCATCTGCGCCTCGACGAGTTTCGCCGCAAATTCCTCGAGGTCGAGATCCTTCATCCATTGCTCGCCTTCACCTGGCGTCTGCCAGATCTTGGCGAGATAGTGCCACGGATATTCCGGATCGATCGGCCCACTGATGCCGGTCCAGGTCCGCACCAGATCCGGCCGGATCGACGTCAGACGGCCTGTCAGCAGGCAGCCCCAGTCATGACCGACCAGATCTACGGGTTCGCCGAACTCATCGATCCGGTTGATAAGCCAGTCGAGATATTCTTCCTTTGTTGACCTGAAATCCGACGGCAACGGATGACCGAAGCCGGGAAGATCGATCGTGACGATGTCACTGCGTTCAAGATGAGAGCGAACGGTGTCCCAGATCCGGTGGGTATCGGGTACGCCGTGGACGAGAACTGCAGGCATGTCGCGATCTCCTTGCTGGTTGTTGCCAGGAGAATAGGGACATGGTGGCATCGCGGAAGTCGGCGTCAGAGAAACCCGGCGTTGCTATTAGCGCAACCCTTGCCGTTGTGCGCTCTAAGCCGCGCCGCTTTTCCCAGGAAGATAGTCACGCGAGCCGCTGTTGTCGTCCTCGAGATGATAGACCGTCGGTTCCCCCGAGAAGTATTCCTGTATGGCTCCCATGAACTGCTCATGGTCTTCGCTCGCGTCGAAACCCGGAGTATGATCGTCAAGCGACCGCCATCGCACGATCAGATTGAATACCTCCGGCGTTTCGATCCCCTGGGCGAGGACATGACCGCGGTAACCCCGCGCACGTGTGAGCAAAGGAACAACACCTCCGAACGCTTGCCTGAACTCGCTGATCTTGTCCTTTTGGACAGGCAGCACAGCGATCTCGTAAATCATGATTGCACCTTTGTGTCGGCTTGCGGGTCAATGGCAATCGCGATCTTGCCGCGCAAACCGTTGTTTGGTTTCTCGAGCAGCGCATGGGCAAGAGGAAGGTCGGCGAGCGAATAGACGGCGCCAACATGCGGCCTCAGCTGACCGCGTTCCACCAGAGTGCTCAGCTCGTTGAGCTTGCCTTGGTTCTGCCTCGTGAAGACGAAGTGGTAGCTCGCGTTCCTGCCCCATGCCTCAATGAGATTTTGAGGCTGTGCGATGTCCACGATCGAGACGACGCGGCCGAGTTGTGCAAGCGCCTTCGGGCTGTGGGACAATGTTTCGCCGCCGAGGGTGTCAAACACGACGTCTACTCCGCGGCCTTCGGTCTCCCGCATGATGGCGGCGACATAATCCTCTTTCCTGTAATCAATGACGACGTCAGCTCCGACACTTCGCGCAAACTCGAAGTTTTCTTCGCGAACGGTCGTAAAGACCTTTGCTCCGATGGCTTTCGCAACCTGGATAGCGACGTGCCCAACCCCTCCAGCGCCGCCATGGATCAATATGCTTTCACCCACCCTTAGGGCAGCACGCGAGACCAGCGCTTCCCAGGCGGTTCCGCCAACCAGGCTAAGGCTCGCAGCCTCAAGATGGGTCAGCGAGCTGGGTTTGCGCCCGATGATGTTTTCGTTCACAACGTGGTATTCGGCATAACTGCCTGGCCCGTCGAAGATCTGCGGCGTGTACCAGACCTCGTCCCCTGCAGCGAACATTGTTACGCCCGGACCGGTCGCTTCGATAACGCCCGATACGTCATGACCGGTAATTTCAGGCAACGGCACCAGGTCGCGATAGTCGCCTCGCCGAACCTGGTAGTCGAGGGGATTGATCGATGTGGCATGGACCCGCACCAAAACCTGCCCCGCCTTAGGAACTGGCTTTGGAATTTCGACGAGCTCAAAGGCTTCTGGACCGCCGAAGGATTTGAGTGACATCGCTTTCATTTCAGGCTCCTCTTCTATCGAAGGTAATGATTCTTGTCGCCGGCGTCGGCATGGGACGGAAAACCTTCTCCGCCGTCGCAGCATTGCGGCCTCGAAGCTCGACGCCGTTTCGATGTTCTATGTGATTTATCGCGATTGCTTTCGGTAGTGGCCCAGATTAAGGATCACCTTCAAGAAAATTTTGAAAGTCGGCGAATGGACGTGGACGAATTAAATCTCTTCGTGCGGATTGCTCAACTTCGCAGCATCAGTGCCGCAGCTCGCGACTTGGGTCTGACGCCCGCTGGCGCTAGCGCCAAACTGTTGGTTCTCGAGCGAAAACTCAATGCAAGGCTCGTCCATCGCACTACACGGCAAGCAACTTTGACGGAAGACGGTCTGGCGTTCCTGCCGCATGCGGAACATATTGTCGTCGCTGCGGAGGCCGCCCGAGCGGCACTTGGGCGAGAGCAAGCAGCGCCTCGCGGCACATTGCGAATAGCGGCCCCTGCCTCGTTCGCGCGAATGCATATTGTGCCGGGCCTGGCTGAATTTTGCAGGCAATATCCCGGTTTGGCACTTGATTTGCGCATTTCGGACAACATCGTTGATCTGGTCGAAGGTGCTTTCGATGTGGCGGTTCGTTATACCGAGCTCAGCGACACATCCTTTGTCGCGCGGCGGCTTGCTCCCGACAATCGGGTGCTGGTCGCGTCACCCGAATATCTCGAAAAACGCGGCCGGCCGAGCACGCCCGACGACCTCGCGGAACATACCTGCCTCGTCGTCGGCACGCTCGATCTCTGGACATTTCGGGGGAACGGTTCGATGGTGATCGAACGACGTGTTACTCCGGGTCTCCGCATCAATGACGGCACTGCAGTGCGCGATGCCGCTTCTGCCGGGCTGGGCATCGCGCTGATGGCCACGTGGTGCGCGTCGGAAGAGCTACAGTCCGGCGCGCTGGTTCCGGTCCTTCCGGAGTACCCGCTGGTCTCAACCCAGACGCTTTGGGCCTTGTATCCAAGCTCTCGCGAACTGGCACCGAAAGTGAGAGTGTTCATCGACTGGCTTGTAAATCGCTTCGGCAATCAACCCTACTGGGATAAAGGACTGGAAAACATCCTCGATCACCGTCGATGATGCGTGTTTATTGTCCGGTTCCGATACGCGCGAACACGGGTTCATATGAAACGGTTCGGTTTTGCGCTTGAACGGCGGCTGGGCGCGCATTCCAGATCGAGATCGCAACGGTGAAACCACCAAAGGCGACCCTTGTTTTTGATCGTGCCAAGCCGCTGCGGCGTCTTGCAACCGCGTCGTTCAAGCCGGCCTTGAGCCGTTGATTATTGGTGAGGCGTCGAATTCGCTGCGCTTGGCGCAGCAATTTTGCATTTCGCCCCGGCATTTTCAGGACGTGAAGCCACCATCGGCCCGGATGTCGGCACCTGTTACAAACGAGGCTTCCGGACTTGCAAGAAATGCGACCACGTCCGCAATTTCCTTGGGCTTTCCATAGCGGCCCACCGCGATACGCGAGATCTGCATAGCGGCAAATTCGCCATCAACAGGGTTCATGTCAGTGTCGGTTGGGCCTGGATGCACCGTGTTGACTGTGATGCCGCGTGGCCCGAGGTCATGAGCCAAACTCCGGTTGAAACCGGCGACGGCCCCTTTTGTGAGGCCGTATGCTGACAGCCCGGGCACCCCGGCATATTTCGTGATCGAACTGCCGATCTGTATGATACGGCCGCCATCCTTCATATGGCGCACGGCCTCCTGCGTGGCAACGAAAACGCCGGTTACGTTGATAGCGAGCATTGCCTGATAGTCATCGAAGGCGATGTCGTCGATGGGACTGGCAAGGGCAATACCGGCATTGTTCACCAAAATGTCGAGGCCGCCGAACTTATCGACCGTCGCGGCAACGGCGGCGCGTATCGCGTCCGGATCAGCGGCATCAGCGGCAATAGCCAGCGCGCGCGCGCCCGTTTTTTCTATGGCGACAGCAACTTCCTCAGCCTTCGCAGGTGATCCACGATAGGTGAAGGCAACCTGAGCGCCATCCGCTGCGAGACGCTGTGCGATCGATGCGCCGATAGATCGCGATCCACCGGTGACAAGTGCGATCTTCCCGTTCAGTGGAAGATATCGAGACGAGGCTAATTCAGTCATTTTTTCACTCCTTTTGCGTGTCCGTGGAGTGATATATTTGCCCATCCCTGTCCTAGAATATTAGCATCATATCGGTTGGATCATCTTCAAGCATGTGTTGAATATGGGATATTCGACGCAGTCAAACGACCACGGCTTCAAAGGAAGCTAACAAGGCGTTTGGACATCAGCCTAGACTGCCTGCAAGCCGGGCACTGAGGCGCTCACGACGGAAATACTCAGTATAGAAGTCGATGAAAGCGCGTGTCTTTAGCGGTTGGAGCGCGCGGCCGGAGTAGTAGAGCGAGATAGATCCGGCATCGGCATACCACTTCGGAAGGACACGTTCGAGCGCGCCACTTTCCATATGTGGCAGCACATCGGGTACAGCCAACAATGCAATGCCCAACCCCGCGATCGCCGCCTGCACCATGGGAGCGGCGTCGCTCATCACAATCGTCTCGTTGAGGAGCGCGCGCTCTTCGCGTCCTTGAGCGTCCCGCATCATCCATTGCCTGATCCGGCCCGAATTCGAGGACCGCATCAAGATTCCGGCATGATCGGCCAGATCGGCGGGGCTGGCCGGCCGGCGACGTGCAGCAAAATAGCTGGGCGATGCCACCGCGATAACGTGCACGGGTGCGAGCGTCGTGGAAACGATGCCAGGATTGAGTTCGAAACCACCGCCGATCGCGGCGTCGAAACCCTCAGCGATAAGATCGACCTTGCGGCTGTCGAAATGCCAGTCAGGTCGGACGCCCGGATAACGGGCCAGAAAGTCGGGCAGTGCGGGGAGAACGTATCCCATCGCGAATGACAAACTCATGCTGAGCTTCAAAACACCGACGGGCTCGCCTTTCGTTTGTGATGCCCCGTCGATTGCCCCCTGAAGGTGGTTCAGGCTGTCGCCGATGCTTGTCAGAAACGACTCCCCCGCCTCGGTCAGGGTCAACTTCCGCGTTGAGCGGTGAAAGAGCCGTATACCGAGGTTGCGTTCCAGCATTGCAACATTCCGGCTGACTGCCGCCGGCGTGATCGAGAGACGCCGTGCAGCCCCAGAAAAGCTGCTCGCTTCTGCGCTTCGAACGAACGCTTCGAGGTTTGCCAGTGTCTCCATTAAACGTAACCTTCAAGCATTGATTGAAACTAAAACAATCCATCTATGACTTATGCTGGGTGTATTTGCCAGCCATATTCCAATCAACAGCAAAAGCGAATTTCTGCAACGCCACCGGCATTAGGCCCAGGATGTAGCGGGAAAACCGACCGTCGCAGACAGAATTCTCACGAACCGTAAAGGAGTGGGTGATGACCATTGGAATTATCGGAGCCGGCAATATCGGGAGCGCATTTGCCACTGCGCTCGGCAGGGCAGGAATCGAAGCCGTGATCGCAAACAGCCGAGGACCGGAAAGCCTCACGGCGCTTGTTTCAAAACTTGGAAGCACGATCCGGGCTGGAAGCGTCCAAGAGGCCGCGGCGCAAGCCATCGTTCTCGTGGCAGTCCCCTGGTCAAAGATACCTGGCGCGCTCGCCGGTTTGAACTTTGACGACAGGATCGTAATCGACGCCAACAACTCCATCGAAGCGCCGCTTTACAGGCCTGCGGACCTTGGCGGCCGCACCTCTACGGATATTTTCACCGCCCTTGTGCCAGGCGCGCTCGTCGTCAAGGCGTTCAACCATCTGACGCCAACTCAACTGACGGGCGACCCCCACTCGGAAGGAGGCAGGCGCGTCCTGTTTTACTCGGGCGACGATAGGAGGGCGAAGGCTGAGGTCTCTGCCATCATTAATCGCATCGGCTTTTTCGGGATCGATCTCGGCGGGCTTGCAGCCGGCAGCCAGCTGCTTCAGTTCCCAGGTGGTCCCCTGCCCGCTCTCAATCTCGTCAAGTTCGACTGAACATCGCGGCGCTCCAGCCGTGTGCAATCGGTGCGCGGCGCGCCATCTGAAGCCCGGAGACAATATCGTGACAAGATTCATTCAAATGCAGTCGGCGGGCGGACCGTCGGTTTTGCAAGTTATCGAGAAAGACCTGCACGCTCCACGTGCCGGCGAGGTCAGGCTCATTCAAGACGCGATCGGCCTCAACTTTGTCGATACGATGATACGGAAAGGCCAGTATCCGATGGCGTTGCCTGCGGTTCCCGGTTTTGAAGCGGCCGGGACGATTTCCGAAGTCGGATCCGGCGTCGAAGGGCTGTCGGTCGGTGACCGGGTCGCTTACTTCTTTTCGGAAGGGGCCTATGCCACCGAGAGGATCATTCCGACCGCGCCGCTCATCCGCCTGCCCGCCGATATCTCGAACGAGACTGCGGCGACCTTCCTGGCGAAGGGTGCGACGGCCTGGATGGGGATGCGTGGTCTCCATGATCTGAAATCCGCCGAGACGGTGCTGGTACTTGGGGCATCGGGAAGCGTAGGCGCTATCCTGTCTCGCTGGGCGAAGTCGCTGGGCGCAATGGTGATCGGCGTCGCGGGATCGCGGAACAAGTTCGACAGGGTCGCGGCCGGCTCCACCCATGCCTTCCACGCTGGCGAGCCAGACATCGCCGCCAAGATCCGTGCGATCGCACCTCACGGTGTCGACATCGTCTATGATTTGGTTGGCCGGGCGACCTTTGCTCTGGGCGCGTCGAGTGTCCGTGACGGTGGCGTGATTGCCGCGATTGGAGCCGCGACGGGTCAGCCAGCGCCGGCCCCAGATCTTGTGCGTCGGGGGGTAGCTGTCCGCAGTGGTGGGACCCCTCAATATGTCCGGGGACGAGCAGTTGAGACCGCAACTTCCGAGCTATGGGATGCGCTGCGCTCAGGCATTTTCGATGATCTCGAAACCATCCGCTATCAGTTTGATGAGATAGCCCGAGCGCATGACGATATGGACAATCGCCGCTTGAGCGGTCTGCCGGTCCTGATCGCTTGAACCAAAACAATCGTTCGGTGGCAGGCCGCACGATGCCCTGCGCAATGTGGCCGGGCGAACATTTCCCCTATCGACAATGAAAGGAATGATCAATGAGTGAACTAGCAGGTAAACGTGCGCTTGTGACTGGTGCGTCCCGCGGCATTGGCGCCGCGATAGCGATAGCTCTGGCAGAAAAAGGGGCCGACGTTGCGATCACGTACGAACGCGCCGCTGATCGGGCAGCGCAAGTCGTCGCAACAATCGAGGGCAAAGGCCGCAAGGCATTGGCTATCAAGGCTGACAGCATGGACCCAGAGGCGGTTAAGCGGTCGGTTGATCAAGCGGCGCAAGCCTTGGGCGGCCTCGACATCCTGGTGAACAATGCGGCTATCGCGATCTACAAGGATGTGGCGGATTTCACCGTTGCCGAGATCGATGCTCTTTTCGCTGTCAACGCTCGCTCCCCGATCCTGGCATCGCAAGCCGCGATGCCTTATCTTGGCAAAGGTGGCCGGATCGTCACAATCGGCTCCGCAGGCGCGGAACGCATTGTCGGACCATCGACGGTTTATTCAATGACCAAATCGGCACTTCAATCGTTTACCCGCGGTCTGGCGCGAGAACTTGGTCCACGTGACATCACTGTCAACCTCATTCAGCCGGGATCAACCAACACGGACATGAACCCGGCCGAGGGCGAGTTCGGAGATTTTCAGCGCGCCCTGATACCGCTCGGCCGGTACGGCGAGCCGGAAGATGTCGCGGCTGCCGTAGCGTTCCTCGCATCTGGCGCGGCCCGACAAATCACCGGAACCATCCTGACCGTTGATGGCGGCACGTTGACCTGAACACACTCCCGCGGGTCCACGATTTAAACGTGAAGAGAGTGGGAGCTAACTGGATACTCCCACCTAGTAGCTCTCCTTTCTCATTTCACTTTGCAGCAGCATAGCGTGGTCGAACGGAGTGCAGATCGCATGTCTTCAAGCGCGGATTGGCACTTCGCGCTGAGGATCGAGTCAGAGCGGCGGACCCAATTGGAATTCCAAACGGCAATGGCCACTGCTATTCGTCACGGCGCCATCACGCATGCTTTCCAGCCATCATTCGCGTGCCAAGGCTTCTATTGGGTCCAGCTTTGCCGC